>CALEPV010000063.1 GCA_937910905.1 uncultured Prevotellaceae bacterium | reverse complement strand
CCGCCATGGGCGAAGACGGGGTGATGGGGTAGATAGCAGCTACCTCCGAGAACATGTAGCTCACGTGAGCCGCAGCCTCGTTACCATCACAGGTGATAAATTTCTTTGTTCTTGCCATAATAAACGTTTATAGGTTTTGAAATTGTGTTCTATGCGCTGTTAAACGCTGCAAAATTAGCGATATTACTTGAAAGTGCAAAGCTGACTTGACAATAATAACTATTTTGGCGATGATTAAATAATCAGTTGGGACGATTTGACTCATAATTTTTGAGCTTATCTTATTATACGGTGCCGTTGGTACTATTCTGCTGTGTCGCTGGTATTCGACGAGCGGTGCGGCTATCGTACGTACTGGATTCCGTCCTGCGCTTCCTGTGCCCTGCGTGCTTTCTCGGCTTTCCATTGCATGAATTCCTCAAATTCCTTCTTATCTTCCTCTGTCATGTCTATAGAAGTGCGTTAAGTGAGTACTGTGCTTAGCCTATGTCTCCTATGCTTTCCGATACAGGATTCTCGGGCGCGAGCTTTCCTGCACTATTGTGCCATCGGCGATTAGTGGCTGGAGGCGGCGGCGGGCAGTAGCCTCCGTGAGCTTGGTAGCCTCAGAGAGTTGCTTGATGGTGAATAGGTGGTGCTCGGCACAGAGGGCATCGACGCACTTGCGGACATCGGCTTCGGTCACGCTGAGGTCGGATGCATTGACAATAGCGCCCTCTTTGGTGAACGTGGCAGTCTTCATGCGCTCCCTCAGGCTCTTGGCAGCCTGGAAGCGCACCTTGCGCACACGCGCACCTGTGAGCTGCAGACGCCCTGCCTTGTCCAGGTGCACCTTGCCGTCCATGCTCACGCTGAAGGTGCCTATGCCGTCCAGCTTCACGTGGTCGCCGTTGAGCAGATGGTCTCCAAGCAGGCTTGAGAGGACATCGAGCACAGCGTGCACGTCGGCCGTGGTGACGGTGCAGCGCTGCTGGACCTCGCGTGCGATGGCGTTGGAGTTTATCAGGTTGCGCTTGATGGCTTGTACGTTGAGTTCGTCGCTGGCCAGTATGCCAGAGCGTTTGATTAGTCCGTATTGAATGCTCATAGTTGATGGAATTAATGGTGTTACGTTGCAAAGATAAGCATAATTGATGTAATACACCACAATGCAGCTGAAAAAACATGCGCGTGTTAAATAAATGACACGCGCGTGTTAAATAAAAAACATGCGCGTGTCATTTATTTAACACGCGCATGTTTTTTACGCCTCGATGCGATGAACATGCTTCAATGCCGCATTGCAAGCGGCTTTTCAGCGTGTCACCGCCAGCTGCACAACCTCGGCATCGGGACAGGCACGAACTGCGCCCTGGGCAGCAGCACTATTGGCTTCGGCAGAGCTTAGGCAGCCCCTGAACGAATCGGCAGCAACGACTATCTTCACAGGCCAATGGGTTAAACTTTGTTTTAATAGCAGCGCAAAGTTAGCACATTCAACGCATTGTTATTAGCTTTGCGCTGCACTTTTACGTTACTTTATCATGGAAACACCCACAGCTCCAACACCCGTCAACATTGCAATCTTCGCCTCAGGCAGCGGCACCAACTGCGAGAACCTCATCAAGTACTTCGCCAATTCGAACCGCATACATTGCGCCTTGGTGGTCAGCAACAAGGCCGATGCCTACGCTCTGGTACGCGCAGAGCGGCTATGTGTGCCAACAGCCGTTGCGCCCAAGACCGACCTCAACAACCCCGATGTGATGCTGCCCCTGCTGCGCCATTACGGCATAGGCTTCATAGTGCTGGCAGGCTTTCTGCCCATCGTGCCCGACTTCCTGCTCGAAGCATTCCCGCACCGCATAGTCAACATCCACCCGTCGCTGCTGCCCAAGTACGGCGGCAAGGGCATGTGGGGGCACCATGTGCACGAGGCTGTGAAGGCTGCCGGCGAGACGGAGACAGGCATGACTGTTCATTGGGTGACGCCCGTGTGCGACGGCGGCGACATCATAGCGCAGTTCCGTGTGGCACTCTCGCCCGACGACACCGCCGACGACATAGCAGCCAAGGAGCACGTGCTGGAGATGCAGCACTTTCCGCGAGTAGTGGAAAATGTAATAATGCAGGAATGCAACAATGTCGCAATGTAAAAGTGTAGCGATTTCGACGACTTGCTGCACGAGGCCTACGAGCGGCAGATGCAGGAGGACTCGCTGCGTATGGCGAGGTAGAGCGCGTGCATCCGCAGCGCACATACGGGGCTTTTATCCCATTTTATTTGGTAATTCATGCATTTGTCTGTAGTTTTGCAGGGAATTGGCTTAGACCTAACTAACTACAATACCCTATGAAACAACCTTTACTACTTCGCAGGCTGGCAACAGTTGTGTTGCTGAGTCTGTGCTTCTGTCTGGTTGCACAGGCCGACCCTATCACACGTCAGCAGGCACAACAGCGGGCTGAAGCGTTCCTGCAGAATGCTCAGGGCAGCAAGCGGCTGTCACCAGTGCGCAGCTCTGCCAAGCTGGCTCCGCGCCACAAGGCCGCGACAACCGACTTCGAGCTCTACTACGTGTTCAATCGCGGCGACCAGGAAGGCTACGTGATAGCCTCCGGCGACGACAAGACTCTGCCCGTGCTGGGCTATACCGACAGCGGTGAGTTCGACTACAAGCAGCTGCCCGACAACATGCGGGCATGGCTCACTGACTACGAGACACAGCTGGCCTACCTGCGCGAGCACCCGGAACTGCTGCAGACAGCACCCCACTACGCTCCCGTACACGCAGCCATCGAACCTATGGTGACCAGCCATTGGAGCCAGGGCGCACCATACAACAACGAGTGCCCAATGTACTTCAACCTGGGCCGCTCCGTGACAGGTTGCGTGGCCACAGCTATGGCCCAGCTACTCTACTACTGGCGCGATATCTCGGTCACCGAAACACAGGCTGCCATGCCAGCCTACGACACATGGACTAGCCACGACACATTCGGCAACCTGCATGTGGAGGGCATACCAGCCAATTCACCCATCGACTGGGCAAACATGATTGACAACTACGGCGGCTCCTATACTGGCAAGCAAGCCACAGCCGTTGCACAGCTGATGCACTACTGCGGTGTGGCAGTTCACATGGACTACACCAACGCCAGTTCAGGTGCACAGTCAGCTGAGGTGGCCACAGGCCTGACCAACTACTTCGGCTACGGCAGCAGCGTGAAGTACGTACAGGGCAACAACTACTCGGCCGACGGCTGGGACCAGTTGCTCTACAAGGAGCTGGCCGAGGGACGTCCGTTCTACTTGAGCGGCGCCAATAGCGAGGCCGGACATGCTTTCGTGTGCGACGGCTACGATGGCAACCACTGCTTCCACATCAACTGGGGCTGGGGTGGCATGAGCGATGGCTACTTCCTGCTCAACTCCCTAAACCCAAGCTCACAAGGCATAGGCGGTTCGGGCGACGGCTACAGCGGCTGGCCAGAGGCTATCATCGGCGTTCAGCCGCCAGCCAATGGTACACGTGCAATGGCCTTTGCCAATGCAATAGCCAAACGTCTCTGTGTGGCCAACTTCGATGCCGACGGCGACGGCACTCTGACCTACGCCGAGGCTGCAGCCGTCAAGGATCTGGGCAACGTGTTCAAGGGACAGCGCATGACATCATTTGCCGAGCTGCGCTACTTCACAGGACTGACAACGCTGGGCGACAGCGCATTTAGTGGTTGCACAGCACTCACAGAGGTGAGTCTGCCTAAGCAGCTCACATCCATAGGCAAAGGCGCCTTTGCCGGCTGCAAGGCGCTGAAGTCTCTGTCCTTCTCATCGGGTATCACCGAGATTGACGACGATGCATTCAACGGCTGCGCCAAGCTGACAAACATCACCCTGCCCTCCAACATCGCAACCATCGGTGCCCGTGCATTCAAGGGCTGCGCAGCTCTGACCACTATGTCGCTGCCTGTATCGCTGTCATCGATAGGCGATGAGGCCTTTGCCGGCTGCACCAAGCTGGCTACAGTGACCGTCGAGACCATGTTCCCGAAGCTGATGAACGTGGGCGCCAACGTGTTCGAAGGCATCAACCTGTCTGCTGCCGAGCTGAACAACCAGCAGGGCACAGAGGAATTCTTCTCTAC
This sequence comes from uncultured Prevotellaceae bacterium, assembly GCA_937910905.1. Taxonomy (GTDB): domain Bacteria; phylum Bacteroidota; class Bacteroidia; order Bacteroidales; family Bacteroidaceae; genus Physcousia. The sequence goes on along the minus strand of CALEPV010000063.1, from coordinate 27,553 downwards.
AACTGCACCTTGGAACCAGTTCGGCACCATCATTAGTATGCGCAACCTGGCTCAAGGCCACTTCGCTGAACTGGCAGAGAATACACCTTATTATATATATAACCTCGGCACGGGCCGCTACCTGACCAAGGGCGAGGCTTGGGGCACACAGGCTGTGGTCGCAATGACCGATGAGCCTATGCGCTTCGAGATGCGTCGCCCGAGCTCGCTGCCTGCAGGCGTGTACTACCTCTACTCCGGCGACACAGGCAAAGATGGACACTACATGTTCCGCACCTCCAGCGACCCCAAGGTGGGCAACGGAGTGAAGGCCTGCTTCGTGGACGGTACTTTGGAAAGCAATGCCACAGCAGCACGATGGAAGATAGAGGCTACCGAGAATGGCACCTACACCATCCAGACAGCCTCCGGCTCCACTGGCTACGTCAAGACACAGTTCCTGGGTGTAGACCCCAACCACGCCAGCAACGAGGCTTCACCGACCTACGGAGCATACAGCGACATCGTGTTCGAGGATATGCCGCTCAACTGCCAGTGGATGCTCGTGCCCTACGATGCCGACCGTATGGATGTCTACGCCGCAGCCATGCAACTGGCCAACCTGCTGGAAGTGGGACAGCAGAGACACCTCAACGTGACATACGAGCTGTCGGTATACAACGACATGACAGCTGACAAGGAGACACTGCTGCGCACCGCACGCACCCTGCGTAAGCGCATGAACCTGATAAACTTCGCCAACGATGCCGTGCGCAAGGCCTGCGTGGGCAGCTACGATGCCAACGGCGACGGTGAGCTGAGCTACGACGAAGCCAAGTCCGTACAGTATCTGCACAGCGAGGCTGGTTTCCGACAGAACACAGATATTACCACTTTCGATGAGCTACAGTACTTCACTGGTGTGACAGGAATCTACTACAACACATTCTATGGTTGTACCAACCTACAGCGCATCTCCCTGCCCGACGCTGTGACCAATATCGGCTGGCAGGCATTCAGAGAGTGCACATCGCTGCAGTCGGTGGAGATGGGCCGCAACATCAACTCGATAGCAGAGAATTCCTTCGAGAAGTGTACTGCTCTTCGCGAAGTGCGCATCGCTGTCGAGGACCCATCGACCATCGCAGTTGAGGACATATCGTTCAACGGCGTAGACCTCAGCAAGGCTACGCTCTATGTGCCGCAAGGCAGCAAGGAACTCTATGCTGCAGCTCCTGTGTGGAAGGACTTTGGCAGCATCGTGGAGATGCACGTCATCCCTGCCGCCGGAGCATCCGAACTCCTGCAGGACGAGCAGGTATACGTCCGCAACGTAGGCGCACAACTGTACATTAGCAAGGGTGAAGCATGGGGCACTCAGGCAGTCGGAGAGACTACAGGATTCATCTACCGTCTGCGTCGCACCAACAAGATGCCAGAGGGACAGTACTACCTCGAGGCAGTCAACAATGGTGAATCAGGAAAAATACTGTTCCGCACAAGCAGCGACAGCAAGGTAGGCACAGGCGTGAAGGCATGCTTCGTAGATGGCACAAGCGTAACGGCAAAGGCATACTGGCAGGTTGAGGAGGTAGATGCCGCCCAGCACCTGTACACCCTACAGGTACCAGCCAAGGATACAGAATATGTGGAGGGAGAATACCTTGGCCACAATGCAAAGCACACATCAGAGTTCGCAGCCTACGGCACCAACGGCTTCTACTATGACGTGGAATACGCATCGAACCCGCAAGCATGCCAGTGGCAGTTCATCCGTCTGTCCGACATCGAGGAGGTGAACCGCCAGACAGCCAACCTGCAGGTCCTCCGCCAGCTCATCGTACGTGCCAACAACAAGGAAATTGACGTGCAGGAGGAGGAAGCCGTATACGACAAACTCACCGCTACCGATGACGAAGTGCTGACTGCAATAGCTTCGCTGCGCACCAAGCTGCACTACATCGAGTTTGTGGACGCCAAGGCCAAGACAATATGCGTGAACTACTGGGACGAGGACGAGGACGGAGACATCACCGAAGAGGAAGCTGCATCAGTGACAGATATACGCGCAGCCTTCGCTGCTTCATCCGGCCTGATAACGCTCGAAGACCTGCGCCACTTCACCGGTCTGACATCCATTCCTGCACAAGCCTTCCGCAACTGCAGCTCACTGCAGGCTGTATGGATACCAGCTGGCGTGACCTCCATCGGTGAGAAAGCCTTCGACGGCCTCAACGCCCTGCGCTACATAGTGCTGATGAACCCTGCACAGAAGGTGACCACAGCTACGGCATCGGCCAATACTCAAACGCTGTTCGTGCCTGCATCGCTGGTTGAGACTTACGCTGCCGACGAGCAGTGGCAGAAGAGCCGCATTACTGAGTACACGGGTAAGCCAGTGGTAACACCAGACCACGCTGAGCGCAACTATGGCCGCTCCAACCCGACGTTCACATATCATGTGGACGGTGCTCCAATCATCGGCCAGCCAGAGCTTGCAGCAGAGACTGCCGAGGCTACATCGCCTGTCGGTGACTATGCCATCACATGTTCACTCGGCACCATCACCACAGAGGGCGTGACACTGAACAATGGCGTTCTGACCATCAACCCATCTCCTGTCACAATCACAGCTGGCAGCTACACACGCAACATCGGCGAGGAAAACCCGGAGTTCGAACTCACCTACCACACATTCCGCAACCGCGAGAAAGCCGATGATGTACTGCTCGTTAAGCCTACAGTAGAGTGCGATGCCACCAAGGACAGCCCTGCTGGTGTGTACGAGATTCGTGTGTTCGGTGCTGAGGCACAGAACTACACCTTCACCTATGAGAATGGTATCTTGACCATCATTGATCCCGTTGGCGTTACCGACATCACCACTGGTGCAACTGTAGGCACCCCGACCTATGACCTCACAGGCCGTCGCGTCTCTACAACCACCAAGCCAGCCAAGTCAGGCCTCTACATCTTAGGCGGCAAGAAGGTTGTGGTGAAGTAACACAACACAGCAACCACAAACATACAATACAGGGTGGCCGGCATAAACCCAAATCGGTCATTAGACCAACTATTCGTTATAATATCGCCTATTATAAGTCTATTCATGCCATATCAGCATTTCTTTCGGCATCTTGTCCACATCCCTGTCTTGACGTAGCCCGCTACGCCTTCGCCAGTGATGCAGCCAATCTGCTCGAAACAAATACCAATCTGACATAAATCCTAATGACCGATTTGGGATAAATAAAGCCGTCCACCCTGCTGTTTTATCACCATATACCATATACAAAAACAACCCCCACATGGTGTGGAGGTTGCCATGTACGCCCTCAGGGGCTCGAACCCTGGACCCATTGATTAAGAGTCAATTGCTCTACCAACTGAGCTAAGGACGCATGTCTGACATCCGAGAAGCACTGCACTTGAATGGTGTTCTTTCCTCGTTTGCGGGTGCAAAGGTAGAGCTTTCCCTAATAACCGCCAAACGTTCAGCAAACTTTTTGTATAAAATGTGCCCAATTCGAGCGTTTATACCTACCTTTGCACCCACATATGAGCCCTTATCACAAACATGGAAGACAACAACACACAGCAGCAGAGCACGACGCAAGACATTACATGCATTCCTCACGAGAGCGACTGTGCCGTGTGCGGCAGATGCGCCACACGCGAACAGCAGGCTCAGAGACAGGGGCTGACCCTGTACACCATATTGGTTTACTCTGAGAATATCGCCGGTGTGCTCAACCAGATTACAGCGGTATTCACACGCAGACAGGTGAACATCGAGAGCCTCAACGTGTGCGCTTCGAGCACACCTGGTGTGCACAAGTATACCATCACATGCTACTGCACTCTGGAGATGGTCAAGATGCTCAAGAAGCAGATTGAGAAGCGAATCGACGTGATTCAGGCACGCTACTTCACCGATGACGACATCTTCATACTGGAGACATCACTGCTCAAGATATCCACTCCGACTATGCTGGAGAATGCCGACGTATGCCGAATGGTAAGACTGCACGGTGCACGCATAGTGGAGGTGAACCCCACATACAGTACCGTGGAGAAGACGGGTATGACCGAAGATATACTCAACCTCTATGACTCGCTCAACCGCCTCGGCTGCGTGCTCCAGTTCGTCCGCTCCGGCCGAATCTGCATCACCAAGAGCTATCGCGAACAGCTCGATGCGTATCTGGCAGAGAGGGAGGAAAGCAGAAGACGAGACTGAAACATTGAATGGTTGAAAGATTGAATAATTGATGTAGAAGCTATGCTGTCTAAGATAGAGACATACCGGTTCAGTGTTGAACCGTTTCATGTGGACTTCACGGGGCATCTGTTCCTGGGTGTGCTAGGCAATCACATGCTCAATGCGGCTGGCCGCCATTCACACAACAGAGGCTGGGGCATAGACCACTTGAATGCTGTTAAGTACACATGGGTGCTATCAAGGTTAAGCATCGAGCTGAATGAGATGCCGGCACAGTATGAGCACGTAGAGATTGAGACATGGGTGGAAAGCGTGATGAAGCTCTTTACGGAGCGAAACTTCCTGATACGCAACGCTGACGATGGCCGCATCTACGGATATGCCCGTAGCATCTGGGCAATGATAGACACCACTACAAGACATCCGGCCGACCTGCTGGAACTCAAGAATGGCGATATTCTGAACTACATACTAACAGCCGAGGAGAAGCCATGCCCCATAGCCAAACATGGCCGCATCAGGGTGAAGACCGATAAGGCTACACGTATGGTGCAGACATTCTACAGCGATGTAGACATCAACGGGCACATCAATTCGGTGAAATATATAGAGCACATTCTAGACCTCTTCCCACGCGAACAATACGAGACGCATCGCATACACCGCTTCGAGATTGCCTACAAAGCAGAGTCGTATATGGGCGACGAGCTAACTTTCTTCGTAGAGCCAGGCGAATCGGCATCGTCTGCCACAGAGCTGGAAATACGCAAGCACGTAGGCAGCGAGGACCATCCGCTTGGTGAGACAGTGGTGCAGGCCAAAGTGGAATGGGAGGTTCTGTGATAGTTGACAGTTCATGGTTTACAGTTGAAAGGTATTACATAATATATGGCACAGAATAGATTTATAAAGGTAGCATATAAGATGCTTACCAACACTGCAGCTTCGCACAAGCAGCTATATGAATCAACAATGGAACAGCCCGACTGCTTCGTGACTGGCATGGGCATAATGCTTGACGCTTTTGAGGAGAAAGTTGAGCAAATAGCAGAGGGCGATGTCTTCGACTTCACGCTTCAGCCTGGCGATGCATTTGGCATCCGCGATGAGAACCGGGTGTTAGACCTACCGCGCAAGACGTTTGAGGTACACAACAAATTCGATGAAGAGAACATCTATCCAGGTGTAGACGTGCCTCTGATGGACTCCGAGGGCAACCACTTCATGGGTACTGTCATATCCGTTGACGATGAGACCGTGACAGTAGACCTCAATCACCCTCTAGCCGGGTATGCTTTGCAGTTCACTGGCCGTGTGATTGTAAATCGCGAACCGACGCTGCAGGAGCTGGAGCAGACAGCCAAGATGCTGGATGGCGAAGGATGCGGAGGTTGTGGCAACTGCGCCAATGGCGGATGTGGAGGTTGCAGTAACGGAGGATGCGAGGCATGATGCAAAAGACTGAATGTTAGAATATAATAATGCAGTAATGCTATAATGCAATGAACACCTTCGGTCGCATATTCCGTCTGACAACGTTTGGCGAAAGCCACGGAGCCGCAGTGGGCGGTGTCGTGGACGGCTGTCCTGCCGGCATAGAGATTGACGTGGAACAGATTCAAGCAGAGCTTGACCGGCGTCGTCCTGGGCAAAGCCGGTTGACAACGGCACGCAATGAGCAGGATCGTGTGGAGTTGCTGTCAGGCATCTTTGAAGGCAAGACCACGGGATGTCCCATAGGCTTCATCGTGCGCAACGCCGACCATCACAGTTCCGACTATGACAACATGCGTTCTCTGTTCCGCCCGTCACACGCCGACTATACCTATTATAATAAGTATGGACTTCGCGACCATCGTGGTGGCGGTCGTTCATCGGCACGCGAGACAATAAGCCGTGTGGTGGGGGGAGCCATCGCGAAGCAATGTCTGGCGAAGGTAGGCATCCATGTCCTGACGTGGACACAGCAGGTGGGCGACATCTGCTGCAACCGCGACTGGACGCAGCTGGACCTCTCGCAGATTGAAAGCAACGATGTGCGCTGCCCCGACGCAGAAGCCGCTGCAAGGATGGCAGAACTGATAATGCAGGTCAAAGGCGAGGGCGACACGATAGGAGGTATCATTGCCGGAGTAATCACCGGATGTCCAGTGGGCCTCGGTGAACCTGCCTTTGGCAAGCTGCACGCTCATTTAGGAGCTGCAATGCTGTCAATCAATGCGTGCAAGGGATTCGAGTATGGCGAAGGCTTCGACGGCGTAACGCAACGCGGCTCGCAGCAGAACGACATTTTCGTCACCCGCCAGTCGGAGGATGGCACATCAAGTGTGACAACACTTACCAACCATAGCGGCGGCGTGCAAGGCGGCATCAGTAACGGCAATCCCATCACCTTTCGGGTGGCATTCAAGCCTGTAGCCACGCTGCTACAGGGACAGCCTACGGTCGATATTGATGGCAACGCCACTACCCTACACGCCCGCGGACGTCACGACCCCTGTGTGCTGCCACGCGCGGTGCCTGTGGTCGAGGCTATGGCTGCTATGACAATACTTGACAATTACCTGCTTAACCAAACAATACATATCAAATAAATGAATACGTTCCTCATAGGACTACTACTGCTCGCACTAGGCTACCTAGTGTATGGCCGTATAGTAGAAAGTGTGTTCGGCTGCGATGTCAAGCGCCAGACACCAGCATACCGGCTGAAGGATGGCGTGGACTATATTCCGCTACCGACGTGGAGGGTATACCTCATACAGTTCCTCAACATTGCCGGCACAGGCCCAATCTTCGGTGCCATATTGGGCATACTGTTTGGCCCTGCTGCATATTTGTGGATTGTCTTCGGTTGTATATTCATGGGGGCGGTCCACGATTACATGTGCGGTATGCTCAGCCTGCGCAAGGATGGCGCCTCCATACCTGAGATTGTAGGCGACGAGTTAGGCCCCGCTGCTCGTCTGCTGATGCGAGTACTGTCGCTGTTCGTGCTGGTGCTGGTGGGAGCGGTATTCGTCAGCACACCAGCTGGTCTGCTGGCTACTATGACAGGTGGCTCGCTCAGCTATACGGATGCCCAATGGGTGGTAATATGGACAACCATCATCTTCATATATTACATAGCCGCAACCCTACTGCCTATAGATGCGCTGATAGGTCGCATATACCCAGTCTTTGGCCTCGCGCTGCTGATCATGGCTATTGGCGTGGGCATCGGCATCATCACCCGTGATGGCTGGATGCCAGAAATCACCGATGCTCCATTCCTGACGCATCACCCCAAAGGCTTGTCCATCTTCCCGTTCCTGTGCATCACCATCGCCTGTGGAGCTATTAGTGGATTCCATGCCACACAGAGCCCAATGATGTCGCGCTGCCTGCAGAATGAGCGAATGGGACGCCGCGTATTCTACGGCGCCATGATTACAGAGGGCGTGGTAGCTATGATATGGGCTGCTGCCGCCATAAAGTTTGCTGCGGCCAGCGGTCAGGGTGATAATGCCTACTGTGGACTACAAACACTAATGACAAGCAGCGATGGCAAGACCAACCCTGCACTCATAGTCAACATGATATGCAACACATGGATGGGTCGCATAGGCGCAATACTGGCCATACTTGGCGTAGTGGCAGCTCCTATCACTTCCGGCGATACCGCATTCCGCTCGGCACGACTGATTGTGGCCGACTTCATGCACGTTTCGCAGAGCACCTTCGTGCGCCGTCTGTTGCTAGTGATACCACTGTTTGCCATAGCCATCGCGCTGATGTTCATCGACTTCATGGTGTTATGGCGCTACTTCGCATGGCTCAACCAGACATTGGCCATGTGTGTGCTGTGGGCTGCATCAGTATGGCTCTGCCGCAAGCGTCGCCTCTACTGGCTTACGCTAGTGCCAGCCATCTTTATGACGGTGGTGTGCACATCGTACATCCTAATGGCACCAGAAGGCCTTAAGCTGCCAGCTAACGTCAGCCTTGGCATAGGTGTTGCGCTGGCCCTCGTGCTGACAGCGGCATTCAGCGGCTTCGCTTGGCAACAGAGGAAATTAAGACATTGACGTATTGAAACACAGAAATACTGACAGGATAATGCAAACACTGAAGATAACAGGTGCCGAGGCGCTGATGCGCTCGCTGGTAGCAGAGGGTGTTGACACTCTCTTCGGCTATCCGGGGGGGGCTATTATGCCGGCCTACGATGCTCTTTACAATCACAAACACGACTTGAACCACATACTGGTGCGCCACGAACAGGGCGCAGTACATGCTGCTCAGGGCTATGCCCGCGTAAGCGGACGTGTGGGATGCGCCATAGTCACCAGTGGACCTGGTGCCACCAATACCGTCACCGGTGTGGCCGACGCTATGATTGACAGTACACCGATTGTGGTGATATGCGGTCAGGTAGGCGCTTCCCTGCTGGGTACAGATGCCTTTCAGGAGGTCGATGTAGTTGGTATGACCCAACCCATATCGAAGTGGAACTACCAGATACGTCGCGCCGAGGATGTCGCGTGGGCTGTAAGCAGAGCATTCTTCATTGCCCGTAGCGGACGGCCAGGCCCCGTGGTGCTCGACTTTGCCAAGAATGCACAGACCGAGCTTACAGACTATGAGCCCGCTCATGTCGACTTCATTCGTTCATACGTACCGAAGCCGCAGCTCGACATGGAGGCTGTTCGCACGGCGGCACAGATGATTAATGCAGCACAGAGACCATTCGTACTTGTGGGACAAGGAGTTGAATTGGCTAGTGCTACCGAAGAGCTGCGTGCATTGCTTGAGAAGGCTCAGCTGCCGGCAGGATGCACCTTGCTGGGTCTGTCAGCCCTCCCGACTGCCCACCCGCTCAACATGGGTATGCTGGGTATGCACGGCAACCTAGGTCCTAATGTGATGACCAATCAATGCGACGTGCTGATAGCCATCGGTATGCGATTCGACGACCGCGTGACAGGCAACCTCAAGACCTACGCACGTCAGGCCAAGGTCATTCATTTCGACATAGACCCTTCAGAGATAAACAAGATTGTGCATTGCGACTGTTCTGTGCTGGCCGACTGCAAGGAAGCCCTCCAAGCACTGTTGCCGCTTATTGAACCCGCCAGCCATCAGTCATGGATAGACAGTTTCAAGCCCTACGCAGAGCGTGAGTACGAGAAGGTCATCAACGGTGCAATACACCCCACAGAGGGTCCTTTGCTCATGGGCGAGGTGGTACGAGCCATCAGCGATGCCACTAACCAGGAGGCTGTACTGGTGACCGACGTGGGGCAGAACCAGATGTTCGGATGCCGCTACTTCCAGTACAGCAAACCGCGCAGCGTTGTAACATCGGGTGGATGCGGAACAATGGGCTTTGGCCTGCCGGCAGCTATCGGCGCAACATTCGGTGCTCCTGAGCGAATGGTGTGCCTGTTCGTTGGCGATGGCGGCCTGCAGATGACACTGCAGGAGCTGGGCACCATCATGGAGCAAGGCGCTCCTGTAAAGATTATCCTGCTCAACAACAACTATCTGGGCAATGTACGACAATGGCAGGCTATGTTCTTCCGCCACCGCTATTCGTTCACGCCAATGCTAAATCCAGACTACGAGCTGATAGCTAAAGCATACGGTATTCCTGCACGCACCATCACGGAACGCTCCGACCTGCAGACTGCTATAAACGAAATGCTGAGCGCCGATGGTCCTTTCCTCCTGCAATGTGCAGTAATGGAAGAGGACAACGTGTTGCCAATGACCCCTCCAGGTGCCGACGTAGACAAGATGCTGCTGGAGGTCTAGACTTCTTATTGTCACCTACAATTAGCGAGCTACCTGCGCTCCTAGGCATTAGCCTGATGGGACGCAGGTAGCTCGCTATATATAAGAAGGTGTTCGCTATATGTTATCACTATATATAGCAAAAGGATTACCTATATTCGCTTGTACTGACTTACTGAACAGCAAGAAGTGAAGAGGAGGAGACTCGAACTCCCACGTCACAATTGACACTACCCCCTCAAAGTAGCGCGTCTACCAATTCCGCCACCTCTCCAATATCAACGATGTGTGCCCAGAACAGGACTCGAACCTGCACGTCTCTCAACACTCGCACCTGAAACGAGCGCGTCTACCATTCCGCCACCTGGGCATAAACATTCAGTCATTGAGCGGCAAACGAGACTCGAACTCGCGACCCCGACCTTGGCAAGGTCGTGCTCTACCAACTGAGCTATTGCCGCATTGACTAGTACTATAGCACCGTCTTTGCTGTCAGTATTTCAAAGCGTCTAATAGGCAATCCCCTGATTGCGGTTGCAAAGGTACTGCTTTTTCTGTTAACGGCAATAGTTTCGCGCATCTTTTTTTGCAAAATAACTTGCGTTCCACTCACTTTCAACAATAGTGTCCTAAATAATTTTCAAAAAGTGAAGGAAGTTGTTTCCATTAAGCGATGGTTAAACCCAAATCGGTCATTAGACCAACTATTCGTTATAATATCGCCTATTATAAGTCTATTCATGCCATATCAGCATTTCTTTCGGCATCTTGTCCACATCCCTGTCTTGACGTAGCCCGCTACGCCTTCGCCAGTGATGCAGCCAATCTGCTCGAAACAAATACCAATCTGACATAAATCCTAACGACCGATTTGGGTTAAATAATTGACGAATTGGCAGAGGGCGATGGGTTGGTACATTGTATGACACAAGTCTTAAGTAGGGATTAGGTCAGTTTTACACAAAATTATTTAGGACAATATCGCACTTTCAACGCTTCGACATCCCAAAAGGAAGCCACAGTACGAGGGATGCGCAGACGGTAAAAGTGGCAAACACTATGCCATAGAGGATGCCCAAAGACGTGAAGTAGGATGGCAGCTGTGCCTCATCACCCCGCGCGATGGCTGAGTCGGCTTCCACGAGGACGTGCGAATGAAGCCACATCGGTAGCAAGCCCGCTGCAGCAAGGACAAGGAAGAGCAGAGCACAGAGGAACATCAGCCCCGCAAACATACTTCTGTGTGCGTCTGAATTGGAGATGAGGTTCAGGCCGTACTTACTGTTCAGCCGGCGAGCTGCACGCAGATGGAACAGGCTGAGCATACAGAGCATCAGCAGCGTTGTGACAGCGACACCCACCCAAGAGTGCAACAGGAATGCATCGAAGTGCCCCATCAGTGCACCAACGACAGCAGCCAGCAACAGCACAGGCCATGAGGAAGCTACAAGGCTGCCGGTATTATTGAGAACTATATTGGACATTGCAATTGATGAATGACTAATAACGTATGATGAATGATGAATGACGAATAACGAATGACTAATGACTAATGATGAATGGCACAAAGGTAGTGCATTTTTGCCCAAAGGCCAAGGAGAGAAAGCCATTTTTATGTTACCTTTGCACCGCAAATAGCAAAAGGTAGCATTTTCATGGACAAGCAGAAAGAAATATGTTGGGGCTTCATAGGGTGTGGCGAGGTCACAGAGAAGAAGAGCGGTCCGGCATTCAGCCTAGTGGAAGGTTCACGTGTAGTGGCTGTGATGAGCCGCAAGACAGAACGCGCTCGCGACTATGCCCAGCGCCACGGCATAGCACGCTGGTACACAGATGCACAGGAACTGCTGAACGACGACGAGGTAAATGCTGTGTACATAGCTACACCACCGTCGAGCCACGCCACCTACGCCATCATGGCAATGAAGGCCGGCAAGCCCGTATATGTAGAGAAGCCCCTGGCTGCCACCTACGAGGAGTGCCTGCGCGTGAACCGCGTGTCGAAAGAGACTGGCGTACCGTGCTTTGTAGCGTACTACCGCAGGTATCTGCCCTACTTCCAGAAGGTGAGACAGCTAGTGGACGAGGGGCGTATAGGCCGCATCGTGGGTGTGCAGATTCGTTTTGCGGTGCCGCCTCGCGACCTCGACTACAACCGCCAGCAGCTGCCTTGGCGCGTACAACGCGATATTGCCGGAGGCGGCTACTTCTACGACTTGGCTCCGCACCAGCTGGATCTGCTGCAGGAACTCATAGGTCCCATCACTAGGGCTGACGGTTACTGTGCCAATCGTGCCGGGCTATACGAGACGGAAGATACGGTTAGTGCATCGTTCCAGTTTCTGGACGGGCTGCCTGGCAGCGGCACATGGTGCTTCTGTGCACATGAGTCGGCACGCACAGACCGCATTCAGATTATTGGCGACAAAGGGCAGATATGCTTCTCGGTATTCACCTACGAGCCCATCACGCTCGACACTGAAGCAGGCTCGGAGACAATCACCGTACCCAATCCACCACACGTACAGATGCCACTCATTGAGCTGGTGGTAAAGCATCTGCAAGGTACAGCTATCTGCGACCTCAACAGCGTGAGTGCCACATCTGTCAACTGGGTGATGGACAAGATTTTAGGCAAGATGTAAATGCTTAGAGCAACGGTTATCATATCATTACTCGCGCTTCAGGGGCTGGCAGTCTGTATGGCCGCTGACCACGAGACCGCAGCCTTGACAGATAGCGTTACCGTACAAGACGAGGACGAAAGCTTCTATCTGCCACGCATCATAGACTTCCGCAAGGTGCATCAGGACTCAACACTGAATACCCTGCAGAAGGTGACAGCCTATGGTAATATCTTCGTGAGGTTCATCGATGAATTCGACAAGGTGGATACTGCCTACATAGAGCGCAACCGCTACAACTTCACAGCCATGCTGCAGGGCACCACCAACTATGAGTTTTATACGCTGGACAACCGCCAACTCGACTACCGACTGGGCTTTGCACAGCATCCTGACTACCGCATAGGCCCATACTTCGGGTGGAAATGGCTGTTTCTGGGCTACACCTTCGACGTGTCGAATATAGGCACATCGCGAAAGCAGACCTCGCGACTAGAGCTGTCTATCTACACCTCAATGATTGGTGTAGACCTCATGTGGCGGCAGACGGGCAACGACTTCTACCTGCGTCGGGTGGATGGTTTCGGACGCGAGGCGATGGAGTACGAAGGACATGACACCCGCTACATCAGGTCGAAGATGCGTGGTGTGAACATGTACTACATCTTCAACCATCGCCGCTTCTCCAACCCAGCCGTCTACTCGCAGAGCACCATACAACGCCGCTCGGCCGGAACGTGGCAGGTTGGTGCTGCCATCACCTTCCAGGACATCGCTTTCGACCCCTCGCAACTGCCCGAAGCACTCTTTGCCAGCAGCGACAATGTGAGTGAGCTGTCAGCTGTGGAACGCATCAAGTACACCGACTACAGCGTGAACTGCGGCTATGCCTACAACTATGTATTTCATCGTGACTGGTGTCTGGGCATCTCCGTGCTGCCAGCCATCAGCTACAAGTGGTTCAGCACAAAGACCATCGTGCTCACGCCAGAAGAGGAGGAAGAGGAAGAGCCTACATCACCCATAGCACAGACGATGGACGAGATATTCCGCAAGAGGGGCAACGTGCATGTGGGCGGTACGGCCCGCATGGGCATAATCTATAACAACGGCCGTTGGTTCGCAGGCGCATTTGGCATACTGCACAACTACAACTACAGCCGCTCCGACCTGCACTTCAGCAACACATTCGGTACGCTAAACCTGTGCGTTGGTCTTTATTTCCAGCGTAAGAAGACCGTCCAAGACCCCAACAAACCTATCAAGGGGGCAGGCGTACATCTTGGTATGTAGGGCTATTGCACAACCTTGACGAACTGGTCGAGGTGCTCGTCTACATAGTGGGCTACGGTGGCTGTTATCTCCTCTTCGTCCTCGATATAGGCATCGTCGAGGTCGTCGAAATCGGGGTACTGCTCGTACAGAGCCATAAACTCATCGTCCGTACAAGGCTGTTCAATAGCCTTGCCATACTTCTCATATAGTGCCCGGCCGTCGTAGATGAGTTTCTGAAAGTCCTTCGCTCCCCACAGCCGCATAGCTTTGGCAAAGGGATTCATGAAGATGAAGGGGCCAAGCCCGTTGTGTATCAGCTGTACGAAGCCGCCATCCAGGACCTCCTCCTGCAGCATACGATAAGCCAACAGAGTGATTTGTTCGCCATTCAAGCGCAGCATAGTGTCGGCATTCAACTCACCGCCTATGGCTGCAAGGATGCTGTCGCCGATGAAACGCAGGAAGTCGTCCATGCCTGCCGCGGCTGCCTCGCGAAGCTGCGCATCTGTGATTCTAGGGACTATGGTATCCATACTCGTACTGGTTCAACTCATCAATAGTTGTGCTTGAACTGGCGGTCGATGCCGCGACGGTCCTCCTTCTCCTTCAGTGTCTCGCGCTTGTCGTAGTCGCGCTTACCGCGTGCCAGATAGATGTCCAGCTTGGCGCGTCCGTTCTCATCTATGAACAGCAACGTAGGCACTATGGTGAATCCAGGGCTCTTGGTGGCCTGCTGCAGCTTGTGGATCTCGCGCCGATTGAGCAGCAGTTTGCGGTCGCGCCGCGCGGCATGGTTGTTGTATGTGCCGTAGAAGTACTGCACAATGTTCATGTTCTTGACCCACACTTCGCCGCCTATGATAGTGCAATAAGCGTCCACCAGGCTGGCTTTGCCGAGACGTATGCTCTTTATCTCGGTGCCAGTCAACACAAGGCCTGCCGTATACTTGTCCATCAGATGATAGTCAAAGGCTGCCTTGCGGTTCTTTATATTTATGGTGGTCTGCTTAGCTTTCATTCATCATTCTTCATTAACATTCTTCATTCTTCACCATCTACAGGGACCTAAATCTTCCCTATGCTGGCCATCTTGATGGCAGCTATGGCGCACTCGTCGCCCTTGTTGCCCAGCTCTCCGCCTGTACGGGCTGCTGCCTGCTCAGCGTTGTTGCAGGTCAACAGGCCATAGATCACCGGCACATCGCCGTTCAGGTTCAGCGCGGTGAGGCCCTGAGTCGTGCCCTGACAGATGTAGTCGAAGTGCGGTGTGTCGCCACGAATCACACAGCCAATGGCTATGACGGCATCCACAGAGTTGTGGGACAGCATCCACTTGCAGCCGTAGATGAGCTCAAAGCTGCCGGGCACATGCTTCACCAGTATGTCGCTCTCATGGATTCCGTGAGCCAGCAGGGTGCGCTGAGCGGCCTCCAGCATAGAGTATGTGTATTGATCGTTCCAGTCGGCCACGACGATTCCCACCGACAGTCCCTCTGCCGAGGGTACTGTAGATGCATCGTAGTCGGACAGATGATGCATTGATGTTGCCATTCGTATTTCCGTTTGTATTGAGTGTGAATAGTTTGTATAGAGTGTGAATAATAATGACTGTAGGGACTTACTCTATATATGTCCGAAATGAGCGGGCGAACATAAGGTAAGTCCCTACAGTAAATTATGGTGTCCTCGGCATCCCAGCGCCCTTCCGGGCAGGCTCCTGTCGGTCCTTACTTAGCCAGACGCTCGATGTACTTATCGATGTCGGAAGCCTCGTAGGTCTCCACGTACTTGCTCTTGATCTCGCGATAGCACTCCAGTGCCTTGTCGGTCTGACCCAGAGCCTCGTAGACGATACCTGCCTGCTTGAGGTTGTAGGGGGACACGGTGCTGTTGTCGGCCTTGCGAGCTGCTTTCAGATAGTACTCTGCAGCCTTCTCGTTCTGGCCGAGGTTCGCATAGACAGCTGCCAGCGCGCTCAGAGCCTGCGGCGATACCATCTGGTCGTTCTCTGTGTCGAACTTCTCCAGCTCTGCCTTTGCCTCCTCCCACTTCTGCTGCTGAGCGTAGCAGATACCAGCGTAGAGGTGAGCCAGATTGCCGCTCTTGGTGCTACTGTAGTCAGATGCCACAGTCAGGAAGCCTACACAGCCCTGACCGTCGCCGTTGAGCGCCTTGTCGTAGTTGGCCTGCGAGAAATAGTCCTGACACTTTGCTATAGCATCAGCTGCTTCCACAGCGCGCTTGCTGCTATAGTTGCTGTAGAGGATGACACCGGCCACGATGATCACGATAGCCACGATACAACCGATGAGATGCATCTTGTACTTCTCAAAGAAGGCTACTGATTTGCTCACTACTTCTGCCTGTTCGGGAGCATTGTTCTGTTGTTTCTTTGCCATTGTATTGTTGTAATTATTCTGTTTACACCTTAACTATTTTCGCAAAAAGCGGTGCAAAGGTATGCAATTTAGCCGTAGCCTTCAACTTTTGATGCCAAAATCTTTATAGTGCGCACAAAATAGCGGGGTTCACTCACCGCGGTGCACGATGTTGTCCAACGCTTTAGACGCACTTAATCAACGCGGTGATTGCACAATTATATCGGAACGAAAGGGATTGGGCATCATATCTGGTGATTTTTGTGTATGGTTCAGAAAATAACGATTATCTTTGCGGGTGATTAATCGGATATGGAACCAGTATTGACATACTACGGGATGGGGGCCGGCGTTGTGGCTTTCAGTTCTACGCGACAAGGAGGATGCAGCACAGGGAAGTATGCGTCGTTCAACATCAACCGCTACTGCGGCGACGATGAGCAGCACATACGGCAGAACCGCGAGGCGTTGTGCAAAGAGCTGAGTATCAGCAACGACAGGATCATCATGCCGCACCAGACGCACGACTGCCGCGTAGCGTGCATCGACGACAGCTTCCTCTCCATAACTGCTTCCGAACAGCAGGTTGCGCTGGAGGGCATCGATGCCCTAATGACCTGCGTGGCAGGTGTGTGCATCGGCGTGAGCACAGCCGACTGCATCCCTATCCTGCTACACGACACGCGCCTTCACATCGTCTGCGCCATTCACGCTGGATGGCGAGGCACAGTGGGTTGCATCGCGCAGAAGGCTATTGCTGCTATGGCTGCCCACTACGGCTGCCAGCCTGCCGACATCGTGGCGCAGATAGGTCCCGGCATCAGCATGGATAGCTTCGAGGTGGGTCAGAATGTCTACGATGCCTTTGCCGCAGCGGGTTTCGATATGAACAGCATCAGCAGGATATATCCCTCTGCAACCGACCCTACAGAGCAGAAATGGCACATTAACCTGCCCGTCTGCAACCGGAACCAGCTCGTAGCGGCCGGACTGAGCAGCGAGGCAATAGCCGATTGCGCCGTCTGCACCTATCGGAATCCCGACAGCTACTTCTCTGCCCGCAGGCTGGGCATACACTCCGGTCGCATATTCACAGGGATAATGGTCAATGATAAAGGATAAATAAAAAGCTATGATTACACTCTCCATGTTTCTGCACTTGTGCATAGTGCTGGGAGCCCTCTGGGTGGGCTCACGCTACGGTTCGCTGGCCCTAGGTGCCATATCGGGCATCGGACTGGCCATGCTGGTGTTCGGTTTCGGGCTGAAGCCCGGCACACCTCCGACAGATGTTATCTACATCATCATCGCCGCTGTGACCTGCGCCGGCATCATGCAGGCTTCGGGCGGTATGGATTGGCTTATACAGCTGGCCGAGAAGCTGCTGCGCCGACATCCCGACCGCATCACGCTACTGGCTCCGTTCTCAACATTCTTCCTGACAATATTAGTGGGCACAGGCCATGTGGTATACACACTCATGCCCATCATCAGCGACATAGCCCTAAAGAAGGGCATCCGTCCTGAGCGGCCTTGTGCCGTAGCCTCAATCGCCTCGCAGGTGGGCATCACATGTTCGCCTATCGCAGCTGCTGTGGTGGCCTTCGTGACAATATCCAACGAGAACGGCTTCGACGTGACGATTCCACGCGTGCTGATGGTGTCCATTCCTGCCTGCATCTGCGGACTGCTGGCAGCAGCCACAGCATCGTATCACCGTGGACTTGACCTTGACAAAGATCCTCAGTTCCAGGCAAGGCTGGCCGACCCCGAACAACGGGCATACATCTATGGTTCATCAGCCACAACACTAGACCGCGAGATTCCGAAGTCAGCCAAACGCGCCGTGTACATCTTCCTTGCTGCGCTGGGTGTCATCGTACTCCTTGCCTTCCTCCCCAGCCTGCTGCCCAGCTACGACACCATTAAGGCTGTCAAAGGTGCCGAAGACTTTGTGCTTGCCGACGGAGCACACATCACTGCCCAGCAGCTGGCCGCAGCCGGCATAACTATCGAGGGCTTCACGGAGCATGGCACGACAGACCTGAAGATGAACCTCGTGATTCAGATTGTGATGATTACAGCTGCTGCGCTAATGATTATCTTCTGCAAAGCAGAGCCCAAAAAGGCCGTGGCTGGTCCTGTATGGCAGAGCGGTATGGTCGCTGTTGTGGCCATCTACGGCATAGCATGGCTGGCTGACACGTTCTTCAGCAACTATCTTGGTGAAATTCAGGCTATGCTGGAAGGTGTGGTAGAACAGTACCCGTGGAGCATCGCCATAGTGTTCTTCGCCGTCTCGGTGCTCATCAACTCACAGGGTGCTGTTGTGGTGGCCATGCTGCCGCTGGCCTATAAGCTAGGCATCCCCGGTCCTGTGCTGCTCGGCGTGCTGCCCAGCGTCTACGGCTACTTCTTCATCCCCAACTATCCATCGGACATCGCAACAGTCAACTTCGACCGCTCCGGCACTACCGTCATCGGCAAGTACCTGCTCAACCATAGCTTCATGATGCCAGGTTTAGTATGCGTAGCCGTAAGCACCATCGTGGCCTACCTGCTCACGCTGGTGATTTACTAATTGCATTACATTAAAGCGTTCAGCTCCTACGTACCCACGCAGAATAATTATTTCATACGACTACAATTTAAGTTAAACAGGAGCAGGGGCCGCTTGGTAGCGATCCCTGTTTTTTCATTTTCCCACGCAGAACTCTGAGAAAATGGTATTGAGTGTCTCCTGCGGGGTGATGGCTCCGCCAGTGATGTCGGCAAGATGAGCAAGAGTGAGACGCAAGTCTTCGGCAACAAGGTCTCCCGTAAGACCTGATGACAGCCCCGCCAGAACGCGGGCGAGGGATTCGTGTGCCCGCAACAGAGCATCATAGTGGCGGACAGAAGTGATGATAACATCCGAATTGGATTGATGCGGCTGCACAATTGACACCAGCTTGCGCTTCAAGTCGTCCACACCAACGTTGTACTTTGCCTGGAACGACTCGGTCTTGTTCTCTATGTGCACCACGGTTTGGTCGGCACGCAGATTGTCAAGCGAAGGATAGGGTACGCCCGGCTCTGTGACAAGCAGAATGATCTGTGCCCGGCTTGCAGCAGCAAGACTGCGCTCTATGCCCAGATTCTCTATGTGGTCGGAACTGTGACGCAATCCTGCTGTGTCGATGAAACGGAATGTTATGCCCTCCAGCTGTATTGTGTCCTCAATGGTGTCGCGTGTAGTACCTTGTATATCGCTCACAATAGCACGTTCCTCACCCAGAATGGAGTTGAGCAGCGTACTCTTCCCGACATTTGGTGCTCCCATGATAGCCACAGGGACACCTTGCTTTAGGGCCTGCCCCGTACGGAACGAGTCGGCCAGCTCCACTACCCTGCTGTCCACCTGCCGGGCTAGAGCCACCAGCTCATCGCGGTCGGCAAACATCAGGTCCTCGTGGTCGGAGAAGTCGAGCTCAAGCTCTAGAAGCGATGTGAGGTGCAACAGCTGCTGGCGCAGCTCAGCAAGCTGGCTACTGAAGCGCCCGCGGAGCTGGGACATCGCTACTCTGTGCGTGGCCCCGCTGGACGACGCTATGAGATCGGCAACGGCTTCTGCCTGCGAGAGGTCTAGCTTGCCATTGAGGAACGCCCGCTGTGTGAACTCACCAGCCAGAGCCTGACGTGCTCCGGCTGCTATTAGGGCCTCAAACACACGCCGCATGATGTACTGCGAACTGTGGCACGAGAACTCCACGCTATCCTCACCAGTATAGCTGTGTGGCGCACGGAAGACAGTGGCCAAAGCTTCGTCAATAAGTTCACCTTGGGCAGATACTTGCCCAAGGTGAACCGTATGCGATTGGCACTCTGCCAACCTCTTATGTCCGACAACTGTGAATACGCTGTCTGCTATTGAGATAGCATTTGTGCCGCTCAGACGTACTATGCCAATGGCACCGCCCGTTGCTGTAGCTATGGCACAAATGGTATCGGAGCTATTCATTAGAGGAACCACTTCACGTAGCAGAAGTCCTGACGGTGAGGCAGCTTGTCGTTCTTCGGGAAGATGCGATAAGCTATCTTGAACGAACCTGCATTGTTGATGGTGTGTGTCACGTGGAAGGTATACAGATTACCATCGCGCTTCACAACCTCCAGAGGCTCAACATGATAGATGTGGTCTACATTGTCCTTGTCGGTGTGGATGGTGACAAGCTCAACGCCGATTGCGTTGTCGAGACCGGCCTCGTCGACAACGATGTTGATATCGTACTTGGCACCTGACTCTATCTGCCCGGCGATGAGAGCGTCGCACTTCTCAGCACCGACCACACGCACGCTGTCCCAACGCTCTGCTACGTTCTCTTTCCAGAGGGCAATGTCCTTAGCCAGCTTGTTGTCGTTGGCCTGCAACTTCTTGCTGCGAGCAGCCATCGGGTTATAGAACTTGCTGTAGTAGTCGTCGAGCTGACGCTTCATGGTGTAGTGAGGAGCGATGCGGGCTATGCTGTTCTTGATGACCTGTATCCACGATGGACTGTAGCCCTTGGCGTTGCGTGCATAGTAGGTAGGCATAATCTCGTTCTCCAGCAGGCTGTAGATAGTAGCTGCATCAAGAGCATCCTGATAGCCCTGATTCTCATAGGTGCGTTTCTCAGTCAAAGCCCAGCCTGCACCCTCTCGATAGCCCTCAAGCCACCAGCCGTCGAGCACAGAGAGGTTCAGGACACCGTTCATCAAAGCTTTCTCGCCGCTGGTACCGCTGGCCTCGAGAGGACGCGTAGGCGTATTCATCCAGATGTCGACACCCGATATCAAACGACGAGCGAGCTGCATGTCGTAGTTCTCAAGGAAGATGATTTTGCCGAGGAACTCAGGACGCTGCGAAATCTCGTATATCTTCTTGATGAGACCCTGACCCGCACCATCAGCTGGGTGAGCCTTACCTGTGTAAAGGAACTGTACGGGATAGTTGGGGTTGTTGACAATCTTCTCCAGACGTTCCAGGTCGGTGAAGAGCAGGTGGGCGCGCTTGTAGGTGGCAAAACGGCGGCCGAATCCGATGAGCAGAGCATTCGGATTTATCTTCTCCATGAGGCTAACCACGCGGCTTGGGTCGCCTTGGTTCTTAAGCCAGCTGTCGCGGAACTGCTGACGGATGTAGTCAACAAGCTTAGTCTTCAGAGCCATGCGTGTCTTCCATATCTCAGCATCGGGCACATCGTAGATAGCGTGCCAGATGTCCTCGTTGCTCTGGTCAGACAGATGGGTTGCAGGGAAGTGCTTCTTGTAGAGCTGACGCCACTCGTTGGCACACCATGTTGGGAAATGCACACCGTTGGTCACATAACCTACATGGCTCTCCTCTGGGAAGTAGCCCTTCCAAATGTTGGCAAACATCTTCTTCGACACCTCACCGTGCAACCAGCTTACGCCGTTGACTTCTTGACAGGTGTTGCAAGCGAAGGTGCTCATGCAGAACTTCTCGTTGTGGTCGTCGGGATTCTGACGACCCATGCCGATGAACTCGTCCCAGCTGATGCCGAGCAGCTGCGGATAGCCACCCATATACTTACCAAACAGGCTCTCGTCGAAGTAGTCGTGACCGGCTGGTACGGGTGTGTGTACGGTGTAGAGCGAGCTGGCACGTACCAGTTCGAGAGCTTCGTTGAAGCTCAGACCGCTCCGTACGTAGTCAACAAGGCGCTGCACGTTGCAGAGAGCAGCGTGACCCTCGTTGCAATGATAAATCTCCTTTTTGATGCCGAGCTTCTTGAGCAACAGCACGCCACCGATACCGAGCAGAATCTCCTGCTTTAGGCGATTCTCCCAGTCGCCACCATAGAGGGCGTGGGTTATGCGGCGGTCGAACTCTGAGTTCAAGTCGTTGTCGGTATCGAGCAGATACAGCTTCACACGACCGACATTTACACGCCAAACGTATGCATGTACCTGGAAGTTCATGTAAGGTACGTCGATTACCAGAGGCTTGCCATCGGCATCCAGCTGCTGCTCAATAGGTAGTGAGCCGAAGTTCTGTGCCTCATAGTTGGCAATCTGCTGGCCGTCCATGGACAGAGTCTGTGTGAAGTAGCCATAGCGATAGAGGAAGCCTACAGCGCACATGTCGACGTTGCTGTCGGATGCCTCCTTGATATAGTCGCCGGCGAGGATACCTAGACCGCCGCTATAGATTTTAAGCACCTGGTTCAGGCCATACTCCATGCACAGATATGCCACGGATGCACGGCTCTTGTCAGGCTCCACGTCCATATACGCACGGAACTCTGCGTATACGTCGTTCATCTTCTTTATGATGGCCTTGTCCTTGGACAGTTCGCTGAGCTTCTCGTAGCTGATACGCTCAAGCATGAGTACTGGATTCTGGCCGCACTTCTCATACAAATCTGGGTCGAGGTGCATGAACAGCGAGCGAGCGCTGTGATTCCATGCCCACCACATATTGTGGGCAAGCTCCTCAAGCTTGTTCAGCTCGGTTGGGATATTGCTCTTAACTGTTACTGGTTTCCAACTGGCTTCGTTGGCATTACTTGCCTTGATTTTCATAAGCGTTGTTTGGATTACTAATGTGTTTTGTTTTGCTTTTTCTATGCTTGTTCTTTACGTGCTTCGGCCTTGCGTAATGCAATGTTGTAAGCCTGATAGTAGTACTTGATGAAATGCTTCCACTGTGCCTGCTGTGCCAATGCGTAAGCAGCCTTGCGTGCTTGATCGACATCTGCTGCCGAGGCATTGGCATACTGCACTATGGCTTCACAGATTGCCGTGCAGACTTCATCATAGTTATAGTCTGTACGTGGAATGACCTCTACGCCGTCCAGCAGATGTGAAGATTCGCCCTTCACCTCATTGGCCCACATACCAAAACCGCTGAGCGATGTGGTCACACATGGTATCTTGAAAGCTACGCTCTCCAGCGGTGTGTAGCCCCAAGGTTCGTAGTAGGAAGGATAAACAGAGAGGTCCAAGCCAATGAGCAGGTCGTAGTAGCTCATATTGAAGATGCCATCCTTGCCATCAAGATAGCACGGGACGAACATCACCTTTACACGCTGGGTGTCGCGGTTGTTCATATCGTAGTAATGCAACGAACCTGTCACACGGTCGCTACCGGGCTCGTGCAGATTGTGCGTCACTATCGGGTCGGGCAGCGGAGCCTGGCCACCAGAATGTTGCGACGAAGCTGATGCCAGCCGGTCCTGCAAGTCAACGCGTGGGCCAGCCTGCCATCCTGGGACTTCGACCAGCGCTAATACCATGCGTTGCAGCCTGTCGTCACGCACTATGCGATGCAAAGCATCGAGATATACATCAATACCCTTGTTCTTCCACTCATAGCGTCCGCTGGTAGAGATAATCATAGTGGAATCGTCGAGCGTAGTGCCCATCAGTGCATTGGCCACTTCGAAGATACGCTGGCGAGCCTTGCGGCGACGGCTCATAAACGACACGCCCTTTGGTACAAAGCCCATCTCGAAGCCATTGGGCAGCACTACATCGCACCGTTTGTCAAGCAACTCAAAGCACTCGCGGTCGGTCACATCGGACACAGTTGTAAAGCAGTCTACGTTGTGCGCAGTCTGTCGTTCAATAGAATGCTTGGACTGCATATTAAGCTCATCGGCCATCTGGTTGCCGTTGTACGCGAACAGATAGTCGTAGAGCGGCTTGCCGTTGCCAGCAATTGAGCGTCCGATGCTTGTAGCGTGCGTGGTGAAGATTGTGCCGATTGCAGGAACATGCTTCTTAACGTACAATGCTCCCAATCCGGTCATCCACTCGTGAGCCTGATACACCACCCGCTTATTCTCGTCCAGCAGATGGTTGTAGTAGCTTTCGACCACGCGTCCGGCTGCGTATGAAAACATTGAGGCTTCATCGTAATCGCCGTAGGCATGGAGTGAATCTACCTGATAGTCCGCCCAAAGAGAGCCATAGATATCGTCCTTCTGAGCATAAAACGGGGTGAAGTCCACCAGAACCACTATGGGGTGTCCGGGAATAACCCAACGACCGACACGGACATGCAATCCCTCGCGCGCGGCAGCCTTGCGCCACTGCGACAACATCTTTTTGTCTTCCTCGAAAAGCGGATTGTCCTTGCCTTGCCAAAAGTCTGGACCTATAAACACTACTCGGTCTGGCAGGGCATCTTGCAGCGTCTTAGCACGTGTAGAAAGTACGGTGTATATGCCTCCCACCTTATTGCACACCTCCCAACTGGCTTCAAATATAAAGTCGGGAGTCAAGGTCGTATCTCTCATTCAATTATGCGTGTTTGCTGAGCTATCTTTGTTGATAGCGGGTGCAAAGGTACAACATTTGACTGTAATAGCCAACGATTTAGGTCAAAAACGAAATTCTGCACCTTCATGCGCCTTTTGTGCGAAACAGCAACAATGCCCTCAAAATAACAGTTTAGGCATGGTATATTCCGATATTCTTGCTAATTTTGCAGCGTAAAAACCAACGATTAAGACACATGAGAAAGCTATACATGTTTATGCTGTTGGCTACGATGCCGATGCTACTATGTGCACAAACAGCGCTGAAGCGAGTCTACAACGAGAGCATAGACCCTATAGAGCAGATTGATTCGGCCGTTGCAAAAGCAAAGGCTGAAGGCAAGTTTGTGATGTGCCAAGTAGGAGGCAACTGGTGTCCTTGGTGCCTGCGTTTTGCTGACTTCGTAACAAACAACAGCACAATAAGCAAGGTAACCAATGACAATTTTGTGTATATCCACGTGAACTACAAGCCGAGCCGTTCAGAAGGCGAAGAGCAGGTACGTAGGGCGGCAGCTGTAGCTGAACGCCTCAATCACCCTGAGCGTTTCGGCTTCCCGGTGTTTGTCGTTTTGGATCAAAACGCCAACGTCATTCACATACAGGATTCCAGTTTCTTGGAGCAAGGGCAGGGCTACGACCCAGAGCGAGTTCTGCGATTCATGAGCAACTGGACGCCGTCGGCCGTCAACCGCTGACACAATCATCACACCACTTACTCATTGATGCGAATATCTGTGATATTTGAGAGTGAAAGTGTACGCCCGTCCATTAATACTATTTGATGAGCGTAATTGTCAATTCGCTTCACTTCACCTGTAACAGTCTGGTATGAGCCACCAGACTTTCTGCCATCTGGTACAAATATATTAAAGGTTGTTGTGGGATGGCTGTATACTATTGCTGCAAGGCGAGCTATCGCCCGATTCAGCCTGCCATTGTCATAATCCTCCAGCTCTACTTGTTGTTCTGTAAGACGCGCAATCTCGTCGATTGCCGCCCCGTAGCCTGTTAGCGCTGCAAATGGTGCAAACTGTGCAGCACGAGCCAACATCGACATCCGTGGATGCCGATGCGAAACATAATGTGGCCTGTTTATAATATCATCGTAATTTCCCATACCTATATCATTTATCTCTATCATCCACTCTATCCTTTCGTTCATCACTCCTTGCGTCCATATACTTTAAGCCAATCCTCAAATCATTAAGTGATGGTTAAAAAATAACTTGGGACAATTTTATAGGAAAGGATTAGCACTCATCTTTTTGGCTTCTTGGCCCCCACTCATCAGTCACGTAGCCCGCTTCGCTCTTTCTTCGTGAAGACAAATAAGCTCAAAAATATGAGTCAAATCGTCCCAACTTATTATTTAATCATCACTAAAACATTCAATCCTTAAATCATTTAATCTAGGCCTTGTGCCCACCTATCTGCCTATTGCGTTCCTTGGCCGTTGCACCTTCTTTGAAACTCATTCCCTTTAAAATTGCGTTTTTACCATAGCGTTGTTTGATT
Source organism: uncultured Prevotellaceae bacterium (assembly GCA_937910905.1). GTDB lineage: Bacteria > Bacteroidota > Bacteroidia > Bacteroidales > Bacteroidaceae > Physcousia. The sequence continues at coordinate 1,479 of CALEPV010000063.1, read as the reverse complement.
GCCAACTGAGCCTCCTGTACTCGTCGCTCCTTGTCTAATGCAGCCTGTTGCTGTTTCTGTTGCCGCTCCATAGCATCATAGTCGACAAAGAGGTCGAGCTGCTGAGGACATGCTGGTTCTTGGGCATAATCCTCACCGGCCACATGATGGATCGTGATATTTATCCTACGTATCAGCAAGTCATGGTTAACAACGTTATCATATATCTTCATCACAGCCTCGATAATTAGGTGTGAAGACGATGTACGCATCGGTAGGTTGGCTGTTCCATGAGCATGTTTAGGTATGCTACGCCCATATCTGTCTCTCTTGATGTCGCCATCATAGTTTTCACGAATGTCAGGGTTAGTCAAGCTTTCAATATCGTAGCCCACAGTAAGTACCATCTGATCCGTGACAAGACGTTTCGACACTAGGTCAAGCGCAATTGCATCTGCCATTTCCTGAACAACAACACGAGCCTGCTCCCACGTATAGGCGCTCTGCAATACCTGGCCGCTACTGAAGGAGTTGTTCTCAGGGCGATACTTCTTTACTAGGTCCATTGTGCATGGTTCCCAGCCCCATGCATGATCTATAAGCAGTTCGGCATTCACGCCAAACAACCTGTATAGTAATTCCTCATTATGTACAGACGTGCGCGCCAGTTTGCCCATAGTGTCGATACCGTACATCGCCAGTCTGTCAGCGATACCTGCTCCAACACGCCAGAACGTGGTTATTGGCTTGTAATCCCACAACTTTTGACGATAGCTCATTTCGTCAAGCTCTGCTACTCGCACACCATCCTTGTCCGCCGGTATCTTTTTAGCCACGATATCCATAGCCACCTTAGCCAGGTACATATTCGTACCTATACCTGCTGTGGCTGTGATGCCTGTGGAGCGCAGCACATCACGAATTATCATCATCGCTAGTTCACGCGGAGTCACAGCATAGAGAGCGACATACGAAGTCACATCCATGAACACCTCATCAATGCTATACACATGTATATCTTCCGGAGCTATATACTTCAAATAAATGTTGTATATCTTGGTACTCACATCAACATAGTGTTTCATCCGCGGTGGTGCTACTATATAATCCAGCTCCAGTTCCGGATGCGCCTTTAGTTCAAGGTCGTTGGAGGACATTCCTGCCATTTTCCAGCCGGCCTTCCGCTTCCGCTCATAGTTTATCTCGCGCACCTTCTGCACCACTTCAAACAGACGTGCCCGACCTGCTATACCGTATGCCTTCAGCGACGGGGTCACAGCAAGACAGATTGTTTTCTCCGTCCGACTTACATCAGCAACAACCAGATTGGTGGTCAGTGGGTTAAGTCCTCTGTCCACACATTCCACTGAAGCATAAAATGACTTCAGGTCTATTGCCATGTAAGTACGTGCACTCTGCATCTGTATCACATTAGTATCAGAAATAGCGAAGCCCCTCGGAGCGTGATGCTCCAAGGGGCTTCGGCCTGTAAAAGCGGCG
>CALEPV010000062.1 GCA_937910905.1 uncultured Prevotellaceae bacterium | reverse complement strand
GGCACCTTGTCTTTGGCTGTGCGCTTGCCGCTATTAGACCGCGCTCGGGACTTGCACCCGTTAGATTATGCCCATGTCGGGCGAACGAAAACCGTCCACCATCTGCAACAGACAGTGGACGGATGTGGTATTCATTCAGGGGGTATGCCGGCTGATTACTCAGCTGCTTCCTCTTCTACGGCTTCCTCCTCAGCGGCGGTCGCTTCCTCAGCGGCTGGTGCAGCGGGAGCTTCCTCGGCGGCTGGTGCAGCCTCAACGGGCGCGTCGGGAACCACGGTCACGGGAATCTGTACGCTGACCTCCTTGTGCAGGCGCACGGTGGCTGAGTGCTCGCCGATAGTCTTGACATCCTTGATGGTGATGAGCTTGCGGTCGATGTCGAAGCCCAGCTTGCTGAGCTCGTCGGCTATCATCACGTTGTTCACGCTGCCGTAGATGGTGCCACTGGCGCTCACCTTGGCCTCGATGGTTAGGGCTACACCGACCAGCTTGTTGGCAACAGCCTGGGCGTCGGCCTTGATTTTGGCCAGCTTCTGGGCCTTCTGCTTGAGTTCCTCGGCCAGTACCTTCTTTGCGCTCTCTGAGGCGATGACGGCCTTGCCTGTGGGGATGAGGTAGTTGCGGCCGTAGCCCGACTTAACATTTACGATATCGTACTTGTAACCCAAGCCGATGACATCTTCTTTCAGAATAAGTTCCATAGTGTTTATTGCATCAGTTTACTGGGTTAGACATTACTTCATCAAGTCGGTCACGAATGGGAGCAGTGCGAGGTGGCGTGCACGCTTCACAGCTTGTGCCACGCGGCGCTGGAACTTCATCGAAGTGCCTGTGATGCGGCGAGGCAGTATCTTGCCCTGCTCGTTGAGGAACTTCTTGAGAAATTCGGGATCCTTGTAGTCGATATACTTGATGCCGAGCTTCTTGAAGCGGCAGTATTTCTTCTTCTTGACATCTACAGTGGGTGGTGTCAAATAGCGTATTTCTGATTGTGCCATTGTTTATGCCTCCTTCTGATTAAGTTTGTTGATTCGCTTCTGTGCGTACTCGGCTGCGTGCTTGTCGAGCTTCACAGTGATGTAACGCAATACGCGCTCGTCACGACGATAGTTTACTTCCAGCTTCTTGATGAGCTGAGGGTCGGCGTTGAACTGCATGAGGGCATAGAAGCCTGTGCTCTTCTTCTCGATAGGATAGGCCAGCTTCTTCATTCCCCAAAGTTCCTCGTTCACAATCTCTGCACCGCCATCGGTCAGCAGGGTCTTGAACTTTGCAACCGCTTCCTTCATCTGTTCGTCAGACAAAACGGGAGTTAAAATGAAAACGGTTTCGTACTGATTCATTGTTGGGTGAATTAGTTAATTGAATGATTAAAATAGGTGTCTCTCTGCCTCGGGGTGAACTCATTCGGCCCAAAAGCGCGGCAAAGGTACAGCTTTTCTGCAACGTGGCCAACGTTTGCCTGTCATTTTCTTCGACGGGTAGCGATTTTGGGCTTTTTCATCATCTCGGTGGCATTTTTTCATCATTTCATTTCGATGTTTGGCTGATTTTACGTTATTTTGTGCCGTAATATATGACGGAAGCAATAATAATACAATACAACAATCACTATGAAAATCATGAATTACTTGGGTATCATTGTCACCATTTTGGGTGCAGTGATCCTTGGTGTGTGCTTCGCAGTGGACGCGGTTGACAACAACCTGCTCCTGGTTTCGGGTGCCCTGGTCACAGTGCTGGGTATCATCATTCACTACTTCGTGAACAAAATTACCCCGACCTACGATGCGCCTGAGGCACCTATCGGCAGCGCCGTGACCGGCATTGTCAGCGTAATCACCATCTTGGCTGGTGTAGGTCTGGCCAAGGCTCTGCTCGGCTCCACATTCCTGAAGATTTCGGCTCAGAAGGTGGTGGACATCCTGGCAGAGGCTCCCGAGCGCGTAGAGGAGTTCGGTTTATGGAATCCTCCCGCCGGCGTTGAGGACCTACTGGAGAACAACCCCGAGGCCGCCACTCAGACATTCATCTACGGCTTGATGAGCATCGCAGCCGGCATACTCGGCGCAGCCCTGCTCACAGCCTGCTGGCTGGGTATCGTCTACGTCGTGAACAAGACCAAGCTGAAGAAGTAGGCACACCCGCACAGCAAGACAACCACACTGCGCACCGACGGCACACCCGCGCACACACGACTGCCGCCGGTGCGCAACTCTTTATATATAGGTACGCGTAATAATAAGGTACGCGCATTAATAAATCTGCACAGACAAGCAATATATGTTAAGGTAAGTCAATTTGTGGCAAATGTTAAAAGGCCGAAGTGTTAAAACCGGAGCAAAAGCACTACTTTTGTCATGCATTACCCACGAATCCGCACATGAAGCGCACCACCATAGCACTGATAAGCATAGTCATCGGCCTGTCGTTCTTCGGGCTGCTGATGCTGCAAGCCCGCATAGTGCAGGCTATGGCCACCATGCGCAAGGGGCAGTTCGACGAAGCAGTGTTCCGCGCACTCGACCAGACAAGCCGCGACCTGGAGCGCAACGAGACATTCCGCTACCTCCAGCAGGCAGCACAGCAGATGGGTCTCAACGCTGACAGCACACTGGCCGACGCCTCACTGTCCACCTACACATCCACCGCCTGGCAGGGCTACATGCAGCTGGACACAACGCCCATCTCGGCAACCATCGCCGTAGCACAGCCGCAGCAGCGCACATCCACCCTGGCACCTCAGCTACCGTCGGGACTTGGAATGCGGCACTACGGGACAGTGGACGACGCCTCGATGCGCTTCCGCGAGTTCGTGAAGAACGCATACCTCTACCGCAAGGGAGTGCTGGACGAAGTCGTCTACACCATACTCTACACCGCCAGCGAGAAGGCCCTAGGGGAGCGCATCAACTTCCGTCTGCTGGACAGCAACCTGCGGGCAGAACTGGAATCCAGCGGCATCACGCTGGAGTACCACTTCAGCGTGGCCGACTCCAGAGGGCAGGAGGTGTTCCGCTGCGTGGACTTCGACAGCACAGGCATCGACTACACCTACACACAGACGCTGTTCCGCAACGACCCGCTGCAGAAGATGGGCGTGCTGCGAGTGCACTTCCCCGAGCGCACATCCTACATCATGGGAGCAGCCAGCGCCATGATCCCATCCCTGGTGTTCACCCTGATACTCTTCTTCACGTTCTGCTTCACCGTGTGGCTCATCGTACGCCAGAAGCGCGACACAGAGATGAAGAACGACTTCATCAACAACATGACCCACGAGTTCAAGACACCAATATCCAGCATCTCGCTGGCGGCACAGATGCTCGGCGACAAGAGCGTGGCCAAGAGCCCGGCGATGATAGACAACCTGTCAGGCGTGATAGTCAGCGAGACACGAAGGCTGCGCTATCAGGTGGAGAAAGTGCTGCAGATGTCGCTCTACGAGAATGGCAACATACGCTTCAACGAGAAAGAGATAGACGCCAATGTGGTGATAGACGACGTAGTGCACACATTCACACTCAAGGTCAAGCAGAGCGGAGGCTCGCTCACAGCAAACCTCGATGCCGAGGACGCAGCCATCTACGTGGACGAGATGCACTTCACCAACGTGGTGTTCAACCTGCTGGACAACGCCGTCAAGTACCGCCGCGACGACGAGCCGCTGCAACTGAACGTGACCACCGCCAACCAGTCGTCACGGCTGATCATCACCGTGAGCGACAACGGCATAGGCATCAAGCGCGACGACCTCAGGCGCATCTTCGACCGCTTCTACCGCGTACACACAGGTAACAAGCACGATGTCAAAGGCTTCGGCCTCGGTTTGAGCTACGTGAAGACCATGATCGAGCTGATGCACGGTACCATCAAGGCCGAAAGCGAGCCCTCGCGAGGCACCACATTCATCATCTCACTGCCGCTGATTGACTGACAGCAAAAGAGATTGAAATAACGAGAGAACGACACAACGATACAACGACTAAATCCCCAATAACTATGACACAAGAAGAAGTAAAGAAAAGGATCCTCCTGTGCGAGGACGACGAAAGTCTGGGTATGCTGCTTCGCGAGTATCTGCAAGCCAAGGGCTACGATGCAGAGCTCTGTCCCGATGGCGAAGCCGGCTACAAGGCTTTCATCAAGAACACCTACGACATGTGCGTGCTCGATGTGATGATGCCCAAGATGGACGGTTTCAAACTGGCACAGGAGATACGCCAGGTCAACCAGGAGATACCCATCATTTTCCTCACGGCCAGGAACCTGAAGGAGGACATATTCGACGGCTTCAAGATCGGTGCCGACGACTACATCACCAAGCCCTTCAGCATGGAGGAACTGGTACTGCGCATGGAAGCCATACTGCGCCGCGTGCGAGGCAAGCAGCAGAAGAACGTGGCCATGTACCACATCGGACAGTACTCATTCGACACCAAGCGGCAGATTCTCTCGCACGCAGGCGAGTCGGTGAAGCTCACCACCAAGGAGAGCGAGCTGCTGAGCCTGCTCTGCGCTCACGCCAACGACGTGCTGCAGCGCGAGCTCGCTTTGAAAACCATCTGGATAGATGACAACTACTTCAACGCCCGCTCAATGGACGTGTACATCACCAAGCTGCGCAAGCACCTGAAGGACGATCCCGAAATCGAGATTAACAACGTGCACGGCAAAGGCTACCGTCTGATTGCCGAGATGAGCGAAGAAGCGTGAGGAAAATTGTCCATTTCACTTAGTGATGATTAAATAATAAGTTGGGACGATTTGACTCATATTTTTGAGCTTATTTGTCTTCACGAAGAAGGAGCGTAGCGGGCTACGTGACTGATGAGTGGAGGCAAAGAAGCCAAAAAGATGAGTGCTAATCCTTTCCTATAAAATCGTCCCAAGTTATTTTTGAACCATCACTTAAGGAACTTCGCCAGCGGGCTGTTGTCGCGGCGGAGGCCTTCAGCTATGGAGCGCGCATTGAGCTGCGCGCCGAGCAGAGAAGTGTGGGTGTGGTCGTGGTTATAGTAAGCTGCGGCCGCACCCTTTCCCATTGCATCGAGAGCATCAGCAGAGATGTTGTGCAGATCCAGCAGCTCCACATGCTCGCGTGCAGCCACCTCGCGATACCACTGTCCGTAACTGTCGTTGCGGCGCTCTATGTGCTGACCGTCGGGCCACTCATTGCGCGGCGTCAGGCTCACGATGATAGGCGTGGCGCCCTTCTGACGGCAGTCGTCTATCATCTTCGATAGGTACCAGCCGAAGGAGTACACCACCTCGTTGTAGTGCTCATCGGCCAGCTCCACACGGCTCACGCACGACGTGTCGGCCACACCAGGTATGACACCACGATGCTTGCCCTTGTGCAGTTCGCCGATATCGTTGTGGCCAAACTGTATGAGCACGAAGTCGCCCGGCTGCAGGTCGTTGTACACCTTCTCCCAGCGGCCCTCACGCAGATAGGTGCGGGTTGAGCGGCCTGCCTGTGCGCAGTTGATCCACGTAATCTTGTTGGCATCGAAGACGCTACCTGCCTGCGAGCCCCAACCCCACATGCCCGTGCTGTCGCGGTCGGCATTCTTCACGGTGCTGTCGCCGGTGATGAACACCACTGGCTTGCCAGCTTCGCGCTTCACGCCAGTGGTAGGCAGCTGCAGGTTGATGAGCCACTGCTGCAACGGCTGTAGCTCCGGATGCGTACATGCCTGAAGACCCTCTGCCGCAGAGCGGGCATTGAGCTCGGCACCGAACTTCGACGTGTGTATGTTGTCCAGATAGAAGTGGTACTTGTACTTCCAGGGCGACATTGCCTCGTACTTCACAGCCGATATCTCATTCAGGTCAATGAACGGCACGTTCATTTCCTCCGCAACCTGCTTGGCCCACAAGCCGAATGTCTTGTTCACACGCACGATGTGGGCAGGATCCGTCTCGTCGTAGTTGTGCCGTGGTGTGAGACTCATCAGTATCGGATGAGCACCCAGAGCGCGTGTCTCGCGCACATAGCGGCGCATGTACTCACCGTAGCTGTACACCGTCTCCTGCTGGCCGGCACGAGGTCCCTCCTTCAAGGTGACCACCAGCGAATCTGTTGCCGAGATGCCGCGTATAGTAGCACGGCAGCGGCCACTGTCGAAAGGACCGTTGTCGTTGTGACCCAGCTCGATGATCACGTAGTCGCCCGGGCGTATACCCTTCTTCACATCCGGCCACAGATAGTTGTAGAACGTGCGGCTGCTGGTTCCGCCCAGAGCCTGATTCTCCACCGTGATGTGGTCCTCATCGAAATAGTTGTGAGCGAAGAAGCCCCAGCCCCACTGTCCGTTGTCGCCATTGCCCTTAGTACCAGTGCGCATAGTGCTGTTGCCCACGAGGAAGAGCACGGGGTTGTCACCCCTGCGGCTGCTGCCTGCCTGCGGGCGGGCGGTATTGGCCAGCTCAAGGCTGTCTAGTGTCAGGTCCACAACATGGTTGACATCCTGCATCGGCACATAGTCGGTACCGTCCTGAGCGTATGAGATGCCGGCAGCACCAAGAAATAACAGAGGGAGTATAAGTTTCTTCATCGTATTCCTGTGATATTTAGATTGCAACGGCGCAAAGATACGACTTTTCATGTGAATCGCTTGCCTGTCGCTGGAAAAACTTTTCCAATACATTATATATTATATATACGCGCGAGCACAGATTGACACATTATTGCCCCTCGCCTCACAATTATTGCAAAAAAGTCAGCTCCTATTGCATTCGGATGCCAACAAATAGCTATCTTTGCGGCAAGACATTACTAGTACACATACTTTAACCAATCATTAACAACAAGCAATGAAGATTGAAAAGATTGTTGCCCGTGAGATTCTTGACTCACGCGGCAATCCTACCGTAGAGGTAGATGTAGTTCTGGAGAACGGTGTTATGGGTCGTGCAGCTGTACCATCAGGTGCCAGCACAGGTGAGAACGAAGCTCTCGAGCTTCGCGACGGCGACAAGAGCCGCTACCTCGGCAAGGGCGTGCAGAAGGCCGTGAAGAACGTCAACGAGGTAATCGCTCCCGCCCTGAAGGGCGACTGCGTTCTGAACCAGCGCGCTCTCGACTACAAGATGCTGGCTCTTGACGGCACTCCAACCAAGAGCAAGCTCGGCGCAAATGCCATCCTCGGCGTGTCTCTCGCCGCTGCCAAGGCAGCTGCCAACGCCCTGGGTCTGCCTCTCTATCGCTACATCGGCGGTGCCAACACCTACGTTCTGCCTGTTCCTATGATGAACATCATCAACGGCGGTGCTCACTCCGACGCTCCTATCGCATTCCAGGAGTTTATGATTCGTCCCGTATCTGCTCCCAACATCAAGGAGAGCATCCGCATGGGCGCTGAGGTGTTCCACAACCTCGCCAAGCTGCTGAAGGCTCGCGGCCTGAGCACAGCCGTAGGCGACGAGGGCGGTTTCGCACCTGCACTCGACGGCATTGAGGACGCTCTGACCATCATCTGCGATGCCATCAAGGCTGCTGGCTACGAGCCAGGCAAGGACGTGAAGATCGCTATGGACTGCGCTGCTTCAGAGTTCGCAGTACAGGACGAGAAGGGCAACTGGTTCTACAACTACAAGCAGCTGAAGAACGGCAAGCAGAAGGATCCCAACGGCAAGTGCCTCAGCGCTGAGGAGCAGATTGCATTCCTTGAGCACCTCATCGACACCTATCCTATCGACAGCATCGAGGACGGCCTCGACGAGAACGACTGGGAGAACTGGGTTAAGCTCACACAGAAGGTTGGTCACAAGTGCCAGCTCGTGGGCGACGACCTCTTCGTTACCAACACCAAGTTCCTCGAGAAAGGCATCAAGATGGGTGCTGCCAACTCCATCCTCATCAAGGTTAACCAGATCGGTTCTCTGACAGAGACCCTCGAGGCTATCGAGATGGCTCACCGTCACGGCTACACCACCGTGACATCCCACCGCTCAGGCGAAACCGAGGATGCTACCATCGCCGACATCGCTGTTGCCACCAACAGCGGTCAGATCAAGACAGGTTCTATGAGCCGCACCGACCGTATGGCCAAGTACAACCAGCTCATCCGCATAGAGGAGGAGCTCGGCGACGTGGCAGCTTACGCTTACAACCGTCTGAAGTAATATTTACATACACCAAGGACATGTGCGAGGGGGTGTGTCGATAAGATGCACCCCCTCGTGTGTTCATGCCAGAAGCTTCCATTAGCTCCTTCGACCTGCAAGGGCGGCGCATGCACATCTCTGCATTCGTCGTTGCGGAAAGGCATCTACATCGTGGATGGGCGTAAAATCAGCCTCTGAGGAGCCCCTTTTCTCTGGGAAAGCCTTAAAAAGCGATATCTACAAGCGCAATTAGGCTTTTTTAACATGCTTGTACGTGCCGCAACCCGTCTCTGCCCTTATCTTTGCAAACAGCCTTTGACGTAGATTATTCACCCCATTCCATTATACTGTAACAGAAGACGCGATACCACTATGAGCCTCAATCAGACCCCTCATCGAGCCAACGGGGCTCTTCATCAAGGAGGTCGCCCGTTTGACTGAAGACGCAATAAGATAAACTAAATCTCTATATAACTATGAATCGAAAACAACTACTTACCTTCTTGCTCCTGCTTGTGGCGGGAGTGGGCAATGCTGTTACCGTGCAGGTGTCGCTGAACCCATCTACGAATGGCACGTTCTCTGGAGAGTCCACCGCTGTCAGCGGCTACTACACTACATGGACTTCCAATGCCGCTTCGGGTTGTGCTGGCCTCGCCTTGACCACAGGGGGCAACCTCGCCATGTGCGAGCAGAATGTGTCGTCTTATGGCGGCAACCTCCTAGCGTTGAAGACCACCTCCAGCAGCACGGCAGAGAACCTGATCATCACGGCACCGGCAGGCTACTTCATCACCGGCTATACGATGACGGTACGCCTATATTCCAGCACGACGGACCAGTATCGGGTCTATATGTCCACGGGAGGAAGCAACTATTACACTATAACGTCCAGTACCAGCGGCAAGGATATTGCCGAATCCGGACTGAACACGACCTCACTGACGTTGCAGGTTGCCGACCTCAAAACCCCGTCCACCTACTACCTTTGCGTCACCTCTTTGTCTGTGGAGCTGGAGACGGCGGCCACTTTAGGTACGGCCCTGACATCGCTGGACGCGCTGGACACAGGATGGTACCGTGTGAAATGCACCACGGGCACCTATGCCGACAGGTTCCTGTATAACCTTGCGACGGAGATCACCTATAACACATCCTATAACTATCCCATTGGCGTGCAGGCGGCTGCGGGAAATGTAGCTGAATATGATGCCACGTATTTCATTCGCTTTGAGAAGAACGGCACTGCGCGATACATGCGTATGCCGAACGGGCATTACATCAACCGTGAAAAGCCAACGGCCCTGACGGGCTATTCCACGCTAACCCTGGCCTATGACGCGGGGTTCTACTTCCATTATTCATATTATTTCACTCCGATGTCATTGAACGGTGTCCTGGCGTTGGGGGAATCATCTTCAGCCAGCGCAACACGCTATGGCATTTATCCCGTAGATTTGGACGACCTCAGCCTGACGGCATGGCAGCTGACCATCAACGGCGGCGTGCTGGGTTCCACCCTGCCCGTTAACGACAGCCAGGTGACGTGTGTCAACGCAAATGTCAAGGGACTCTCCAGCGTGTACTCCGGCGGTTACTTCTTCCTGCCCAGCGACGTGACTCCCACAGCGAGCGACTTCAAGGCGCAAGGGCTTGCCAGTGTGACTGTAAACACGACGGACAAGACCATCACGGCAACGATAGACCCGAATATAGCCATTGGATCCGAGAATGTCACCGTGGCACAGGGCTGGCAGACGGCAGGGCGCGACGGCGAGGTGATGCTGCTGCGCGTCAATGCCGCTCCCTTCAAGGATGCCACGAACGCAACGCTCAACGTCCGTCTGCTCGACGGCGCAGAGAGCAACATTTCTGCCCTGACGCTCTACGAAGCCAGCTCTGACTCCCCCGAGATTCTCTCGGCGGGCAACTCAGGTGCACCCACCAAGACGCAGATCGCCACGACGAGTGTCAGCGGTTCTACGGCAACCTTCTCCATCGGCAACCTCACTGCCGGCAACCACTACTACTGGCTCGGCGCCACCGTGAAGAGCGATGCCACCCTTGGCGCTGTCCTCGATGCCGCCGTGACGGGCATCACCTACACCTGCAACAGCACCAAGACCACCCTTGACCTCACCTCCGTCGGCGACCCTGCTGACCGTGGTGCTATGGTGTTCAATGTCCGCAGCTATCCCTTCCTACCCTGGGAGAACGGCAGCCACGTCTATCGCATTCCCGCCATGGTGGTAGCCAATGACGGCAGCATCATTGCTGCCGTGGACAAGCGCTACGCCAACCATACGGACATCGGCGTTCCTGCGGGTCACGTCATTGACATCGTCGTGCGCCGCAGCACCGACGGCGGCAAGACATGGGGCGCCCCCGTCGTCATCGCCAAGGGACAGGGTACGACAAACTCAGACTACGCCGGCTTCGGCGACCCCAGCCTCATCAGGGGCAACGACGGCACAATCTACTGCTTCTTCGCTGCCGGCAACCTCGGCTACGGCAAAGGTCTGAACAAGATTTGTATGTCAAAGTCCACCGACAACGGTGTCACATGGGACAGCAGTGAATCGACACTGCCCACCGAACTTGTCACCAGCGGCAAGGTCACCAACCATGCCTCCTCCTACGGCAGCAACACCTGCTACGGCCTCTACGACTACTTCGTCACCTCAGGCCGTGGCCTCTGCACTTCCGAGGGCTATCTGATGGGCCTCCTGCCCGCGCAGGCTTATACCGACGCTGACAAGACCGCCTACACCAGCAACGCGCAGGACTACATCTTCTACAGCACCGACGGCGGCGAGAATTGGCACATCAGTGAGAATGCCATCTTCGTCGGCGGCGACGAGGCCAAGGTCATCCAGGCCAACGACGGCTCGCTCATCGCCTCCGTGCGCCAGAGCAGCAACCGCGGCTTCAACACCGCCACTTATACTTACAACGACAGCGACGGCACGCTGACCTTCACGATGGGCACGCAGTATAACAACTCACAGATTCAAACCGGCGCCGCCAACAACCAGGACATCTTATACTACAGCCGCGCCAATGCGATAGGTTCCGGCACGGTGGGCACCTCGACAGGCGAACCCGACATCCTGCTCCACTCCATGACGACAGGAAACCATGCCAACCTCAACCTCTATATGAGCATCGACGGCGGACAGAACTGGACGCAGGTCTTCCAGGTGCAGTCCAAGGGTGCACGCTACGTGACGATGGACAAGCTCGCCAACGGCGACCTCGCCCTCCTCTTTGAGGACCAGAGCCTCAACGCCACTGGCGGTTCCACCGACTACAACCACTATCCCATCAACTTCCTGACCATCACCAAGGAGCAGATCCTGGCGATGGCCGAACCTCTTGTGGAGGCCGCTGAGGATGCCGACGTGGAACACGGTACGGTGAAGGTGGTATATGGCTCCACCAGCTATTACTCGACCTCCGGGAACGTCATGACCACCAACGCCGCCAGCGGAATGGCAGGCTTGACGGTCACCAAGTCAGATGGTTCATTCAATCAGTTCTCCGACTGGAACAGCCATTACAACCTGGCCTATGTACCCGCCACCGCCAACACGGCTTCCACTCTCACCCTGGCAGCCCCCGATGGGTATAAGATTGCAGGCTATTCACTTCTTGCGGCAAAGGCATATTCGGCTGACCACACATATACCCTGACGGCAGCCGACGGCACCACAAGCATTACGCCGGCCTTCGCAAGCAGTGCAAGTGGTTATACGGAATTGAGCGTGACGGGTGTCAATGCCGCGACCACAACAATCAGCATCACCACCACGAGTGTCAGTTACTATCTGGCCATTGCCGACTTCACCGTTGACATCGTGAAGGACGGCGTCACCGAGACGGCGGTGAAGGTGACAAACAACGATGCCACCTCGTATGGAACACTAACCAGCAACATTTGGACGTCCGGCGAGAGCTCTGGATTGGCAGGGTTGAGGCTCTCATCCTCTGACATAACTCTTACGACACCTACGGCACATAGCAATACAGTGCTCGGTCTGAAGGTCAATGCCGGTAGTGGCACTTCCGGCACACTGACGCTGTCAGCTCCTGCCGGCTACCTCATTGCCGGTTATGATATAGAGGCTCACAACTGGTCATCGGGCAACAGCTTCACGCTGACGCCTGTGGAAGGGACTGGAAGTGCCGTTACGGTGACAAACTATGCTAGCGGTTCTACCACGGCTTTGACGGTAAGCGACATCAACAGCAACATAGCACATCTGACGGTGACAGCTACCACGCAGACCAATCCTCTCTGTCTGCGCAAGCTCGTCGTGACCCTCTACAATACCCTGAAGGCGTCAAAGACCATCACCTACGCGGTCGTCGATGCCGAGGGGAACGTGGTGTCGCAGGTGGAAAACCAAGGCACCTACATAGGCTATGTCCCCGTGCTGCCCACGTCAAGCATTGACAAGCGGGCATTCTGCACCTATAACGAGGAGTTCTACAAGGATGCCGCCCTTACCACCCCGCTCACCACTGTCCACAGCACCACGGAGACGGTGTACTCCACGTTCACCTTCGACGGGCCTTTTGAGTTCTCTACGGTGGAGAACCCGAAGTGGTATCTGATGTATTCGCGTGAACAGGGTGAGAATACAACAGACTATTGTGCCTATGCCAATGGCACGGCTTTCGCCACCGCCGCTGTCGACATTTCCAGCGTTGACAATACGAAGGCTCTCTATGATGATGCCGAATACCAGTGGGCTTTCATTGGCAACCCCTATGCTGTCAAGCTGCTCAACAAAAAGCAGAATGGGTATCTTTCGGCAGCAGCCAAGACCGTAGCCAGCAATGGCACGGCAGTAACCTCTGCTATCGTCTCGGACAACGACGGGTCAAATCCTTATAATGCGTTCTCCGTCTATGGCTTCACGAACAGTAACATCACCAACACCACCACGCCCTTTGCCCTGGCACTCAACGGCTCGGACAAGAAAACGTGGGTGGATGGCAAAACTCCTCGCTTACTCTATCATGGGAACATCACGGTCAATGACGCGCTACAGATTAACAACTGGAGGACGGCCAACTGGGAAGCCGTCGAAGTCCCCACCACCTATGATGTCACCCTCAACGCCGTGGGCGATGCATCCTACGCTACGCTTTACTTGCCATTCGACGTGACGATGCCAGCTGGCACGAAGCCATACGCTGTGAACATCAGCGGCAGCTCGGCTGTGATGTCGGAGATTGAAGGCGGACTGCCTGCCGGCACACCTGCTGTGGTGGTCAACGAGAGTGGTGCCACTTCCGTCAAGCTCGATGTGACAACAGGGCTGACAGCCTACGACGGAACCAATGCGCTGGTAGGCACATACACCGACATGGCTCTCGACCTGGCTGCCGACAACGGCAACTACTCGCTGGGTCGCCAGAAGGATGTGAACG
>CALEPV010000061.1 GCA_937910905.1 uncultured Prevotellaceae bacterium | reverse complement strand
AAGTACAAAATTGCCTGCAATATGCGTCAACGTATAGAGAATAATTCATACTTTTGTCCTTGTAGAACCATAAAAACACATCACATCCATGACTAAACACCTACTCATAGCCGCGCTGATAGCAGTCCTGCCGCTGTACGCGCAGGCGCAGGATAGCACAGTAGTGGCTCAGCCGCAGGTAGCACAGCACATGCTCTTCGAGGGGTTGGAGATGAAGGGCGACATATATGAGTTCTCCGACTCCCTGCGTCATCGGGGCTACAAGCTGGAGAAGCGCATGGGCAATCAGCAGTACTTCCTGTTCCACGGCATGGTGGCCGGGCGCTCATGCTACTTTCAGGTGAGCTACACTAAGAAGACACGTACCGTATGGCGCATCATCGCGCAGGTGAGCCATACCGAGACTGTGAGCTTCGTCGACTCCGTGTCCGTGCGCTATGGCGAAATCTACGACAGCAACGAGCGCGGCTACCAGTGGATGCAGCCTTCGGGCTCCGCTATGTTTATGACACCGGAGCAGGGCGACCCTTCCCTCATCATCGTGGATGCCGAGGGCTACCTCCTCTATCGCGAAGAGGATGTGCTGGGGCAGAGGCAGAGGTGAGAGATGATGTATAAATCACTAAACAGCACGCTGTTGAACGCAGAACAGCGTGCTGTTGAACATCGTGCACCGCGGTGCATCGATCTCGACACCGCGGTGCAACAACCTTGACACCGCGGTGCAACGAGCTCGACACCGCGGTGCAGAGCACTCATCAACGCGATGATAAGCACACTTTTGAATCGAACTTTTGCCGTTTTGGGCCAAATAATATCACTTTTACACTCATTTGCACGCCCATTTGCACTTAATGATCTGGTTGATAATCAGTTTAATACGCGGGTTAGTGATATTAGTGATATTATATTGCCCAAAATTACATGTAGCTCGAAACGGATACCAATCAGACATAAATCCTAACGGCCGATTTGGGTTAATTAGCCGATATAGGTTGACTGATTGCGTTATTACTTCACGTTGATTTTCTTACCATTGATGATGTATGTGCCTTGTGGCAAACTGCTGCGTAGGTTTGCTGCAGGAACGTTCTTCTTGATGAGTACGCCATTGAGTGTCCATACATCAGCGTTTGCATTGCCCAGGATGCTTGTGATAGCGTCTACCAGAGTTGCATGGTATTCGATATCGTGAGCGGGCATGGTCTCATACGTCTCGCCTTCCCATCCATTGAAGGAATAGCGGGGGTCGACAGGCACATATTCGCGCAGGGTAATGGTAGCTCCGTACTCGACTTCATCCTCAGCGATGAGCTCTTCACCCACATAGTAGCGTATTGTGTAGCTGTTGATGTTGTAGGTTCCTGTGTAGGTCACATCGTGGGCAGGGACGGTGGCGTCTACGCTGTCCCAACCTGCAAAGGTGTATCCTTCCTTCTCGGGGGCTTCGGGTTGGACGATTTCTGTGCCATAGTCTAGTGTTGCAGTAGCTATCACTTCATCGCCAATCTGGAAGGTGACGGTGTACTGACGGGCTGTGTAGGTACCTATCACCTCCACATCGCTACTTGGCATAGTGGCGGGCAGCTCGCTCCATCCGTCGAAGGTGTAGCCTTCCTTCTCAGGAGCTTCAGGTGCTTCGATGGTTTCGCCGTAACCCAGAGTGGTGGTGGCTATTACCTCATCGTCAATCTTGAATGTCACGGTGTATTGTCTTGCGATATAGTAACCATTGACCACAACGTCGTGGCTCGGCATAGTAGCAGGCATACCTTCCCAGCCGCCGAAGGTGTATCCCTCCTTCTCTGGAACTTGCAGAGGTGTGATGACTGTGCTGTACGGCACTTTCTCGTACTTGAAGTAGTCATCCTCGAGCATATAGATAAGCCTGTAGATGTTGTTGGTGTAGATGCCGGTGTAGGTCACGTTGTGGGCGGGTACGGTTGCGTCTACATTGCCCCAGCTGGAGAATGTCCGTCCGTCAAGTTCAGGTGCAGCAGGCTTGACGATAGGTGTTGCGTAGTCTTGCTCCTGGCTATAGACAATTCCGCCATCGGCATCCTTGAATGTGACGGTGTACCGATTGATGGTCCACTGTGCAACGAGCTCCACATCGTGAGCAGGCATGGTCTCGGGAAGTGTTGGGCTCCATCCGCTGAAGGTATATCCTTCCTTTGCGGGGGTGGTATCTATGAGCTCCAGCGTCTGGCCAAAGTCAATACTCTCCGTGGAGATTACCTCGCCGTCGATGATATATCTGAGTTCGAATGTGCCACCGAAGATGGCTGTGTAGAATACATCCTCATCGGGCATTGTGGTCTCATCGGTAATCTCTGGATTCCATCCTACGAATGGCAGAGTGTTGCCGTCTACGACCTTGTCTGCAGGAATATAAATGTCCTTCAGTGGCGTGTCATATTCGATATCGTCTATCGTGCTCAGCAGTGTGACACCGTCCTCGTCGTAGAAGGTGGCTGTGTGCTTGTTGATGGTCCAGGTGGCGGTGTAATCACGGTCGGCAACGCTGCCCTGAAGGATTGTCACATCTGTAGTGGCTGCTGTGAGGTCTGTACCTGTCCAGCCAGCGAAGGTGTATCCCACCTTGGTTGGGTTGTTGAGTGTGATGTCATCGCTCTCTACAGTATAGCTTTCAGGATTGCTCACACCATCTGCCAGTGCACCGCCATCAAGATTGTATGTGATAGCGTAAGTGTTGAGTGTCCACTGTGCCGTGTAGGTTGCATCAGCAGCAGGAATGCTAGCCGGCACCTCTGGCGTCCAGCCAGTGAAGGTGTAACCTAAACGTTCTGGGTTGTCGGGAGCTGTCAGCGCTGTTGCATAATCCTGTGTCTTCACAACATCTGTCTCACCATTGTCCTTCACAAAGGTCATGGTATACTGGTTGATGGTCCACTGAGCGGTGAAGGTCTGATCGGCTGCAGGTATAGTAGTCGGAACCGTAGCGTCCCAGTCGTCGAAAGTATAACCGGTACGAGTCGGTGTCGGAGCAGTCAGAGCGGTGGCATAGTCCTGAGTGATAACTATGTCGTCGGCGCCATCGTATAGCTTGAAGGTCATCTTGTACTGGTTGATGGTGTACTGGGCCGTGAAGGTCTTGTCCTCTGCAGGCATCGTCTCTGGTAGAGCCGGATCCCATGCAGAGAAGGAGTAGCCAGTCTTCTCGCCAGGTGTAGGTGCTTGATCAGTCAAAGCTGTGCCGAAAGCGATGTCTTTTACCACGTCTGCCACTCCTTCGCTTTTGAAGGTTGCCTGATAAATGTGAGGCGCAAAGGTGGCAGTGAGAGCAACGCTCTTGGTTGGTGTGAAGGTGTACGCAGCATCCGTCGATACCACAGCATCATCTTCTGTCCAAGCCACGAAGTCATAGCCTGTGTTAGGAGTAGCCGTTACGGTAATCGATGTGCCCGACATTGCTTCTGCCTTGCCGCCAGCTACAGTGCCCTTGGCTGCATCGTCGGTAGCAACCGCCACATTGTAAGTCTGATAGATGTTGATGTCAAACTGCGCATTGTAGTCCTCATTTGCAGATGCACTACCTGCAGGATAAGATACTGCAACATCGTTCAGCTTTATTTTTGCTATTCCTATTGGCGCGGTATCAGCAGCTTTAATTGTCATTGTTAGAAGTAGGGGGTCATCTCCTACTACTTGAATTCGATTTCTGACGGCAGTTGCGAGAAAAGCAAATGTAATAGATCCATCAGCCCCCATTGTCGCGTCTGAATATGCACTCTCAGAACGTGCTGATGGGATAGCCCATACTTCCTCACCATCCCAATCCATCTTAACGAAAGACAGTCCTTCGGGCAACACTACAGTTGCCTGTGCTGCCGACGAGATGTTGACATTGTTCAGAAGAATCTTCAGCTCTTTCTGCTCGCCTGGCCTAATGCTCAGCGATTCTTCAAGCACTAAGCTTCCTGTCTCTGCGTGTGCCATAAACACAGCACACAACGCAGAAAAGAAGATAAGTAGTCGTTTCATCATTTACTTACTTTGATTATTGGTTATTAGTTAATGTTATTCCAGCGTGGCATTGCCCAATACATAGTCCACAATCTTAGATGCATCGCTCACATTCACCTTACTATCGCCTGTAACGTCGGCCGCATCTAGATTTATGGTTACTGAAGCGGGGTTCAGCACGTAGTCAACGATGGCTGATGCATCGCTCACATTGATTTTGTCGTCCCCATTCACATCTCCAAGCGTATATGGAGGTTTTATTTTCAGCACTATAGGATTGCTGGGCATTCCTATAGTGGCATTGTCCTCGAATGTGATGGCCGTAGACTTGATACTCTCCTCTTCACCGCTATTCTTGAGATAAGCTTTGAAGGAGATTGTTTCGCCTGTCGCGGTATTGCTATGTATGGTCAGTTGCAAGACTTTGTGTGCACCTGCTGTTTGGAACTCTGCCCCCTGCACAACACCGCGGCACTCGTCGCCGCAGAAGGCTGCCACCTCGATGTTTGACAGCTGGGCAGTGGTCGTCAGCTCATTGCCCTCCAGCTCGACGATGGCCCATACGGTCATGGTGTAATATGTTGCTGTATTGGCAGTCCAGTGTGCCTCCTGCGCTCGGAGCCCGAGCGGCAGGAGGATGGTAAGTAGGGAAAATAGAATCTTCTTCATATTAGTGATTCATTTTCGGTTACTGGTTCACTTTCATTATCTTCTTGTAGAAGTATTCGCTTCCGCTCTTGGCAGCCACGATGTATATGCCTGCAGGCAGTGTGCTGACATTGATTGTAGCCTGAGTGGTGGCAGGCGTAGCAGTATATACTGTACGGCCATCGGTGCTGGTCAGCGTCAGACGGTCTATGGCCTGACCACCAAGACTCACATTGACCTCGGTGGTTGCTGCTGCCGGCCATACGCCGAGCTGAGAGTACTGCTGGCTTATGCCATCTGACTCAGCAGCCAAATGCAGTGCCACAGGCTCACGATAGGTGCCAACGACATTGGCTATGAACGTCTGTGACTCTTCTATGCCAAGGATAGCATCTGTAGCATTGTTGGCAGCCATGAAGGTGATGTTCTCTGTACCCTGACCGTGTACATTCATGAAAATCACACCCTTCACATATTGTCCTATGCCTCGGCACTCGGTGCCACAGAAAGCAGCTACGGTGTAGGCATCATCTTCTGCAAGAATGTCATCCTGATACAGCTGTGCGCGCATGGCCATCACATCAGGATATGCATGTTCGTTGACGCTCCAAGGTGCCTGATTGATATTCAGACGTCCATGGCGCAGAGCGGGAGCGTGCGATACGATGTCGGTGTTGTAACGCAGATTAGTGGCGTTAGCAACATTGAGCAGATAGCCCTCGCCTGGTTTCATGGTTTCCAGATCGCCTATCCATTCCCCATCAATGAAATCAGCAGAACCACGCTGGCCGATGATGTTGTCACCTTCGGTTGCCACGAGATAGCTGAGTGCCTCGTTGAGGGTCATCTCCTGATAGTTGGGATAGCCTACCCAGTTCCAGCCGCTCGACAGGCTGATGGCCAGCTTAGATGCATTGTAGGCATCGGCATGGAATGGCACATCGATGGTCTCCGTGCTGCGGACCTTGTAGGCCTCGGCAGGTGTGAGTTCACGCAGGTTACCGAAGAGGCCGAACATCGGGTCGCGTATCACACTCTTTGTCTGGCTCTTGATTTCCTGCACCTTGTCGGAGATAGCGTTCACATTGATATTGTCGGACAGATTGTGTGACACCCAAGTCCAGCCTTCAGCCAAGCTCATAGACATATTGCTCTTCTGAATGTTGTACTCGAATGTAGCCACTTTGCTGGCACTGAAACCATCCACCTGTGCTATGGCCTTGATGATGACCTTGTCGGCATTGATGACGAAGGGTTCTGTGTACTGACTACTCTCTGTAGTAGGATCTTCGGGCTCGGTACCATCTGTGCTCATGGTGTAGTAGAACTTGACGGTGTTGGCCTCTATCTCCTCATCAGGATAGCTTAGGCTGATACGTGTGTCACGGTAGACGGAAGCACCCGTATTGCGCGAAGCCTGGGGCTTGTAACTGTTCAGTTCTTTCTCGGTCACCGTAACCATGGTCTGTGCCTTGACGTTGGAGTCGTCGATGCTGAACTGCAGGGCTGTAGAGCCTGGTACATCGGCTATGAGTGTCAGTGTGGTACGTCCCTCGCCGTCGAGCACGAAGCTATATGAACGCTCGTCCTCAAGAGCCGGAGCCTTGGCCAGACGTTCAGCTTTGATGCCGGCGGCACCTTCAACGAGTGTCACAATCATGGACGAAGGCACGGTGACGTGCAAAGTCTTGCCAGCAGCTGCAGCCTGTGGTATGGCCTCAATGGTGAGCTGACGAGTGTCATCGCATGACACGGCGATAAGTTCCTCAACAGAGATGGACTTGACAGGCACGATGAAAAGCAGGTTCTGATTGTAGGTTTCAACCAGCTCCAGGCCAGCGTAGCTCTTCACGCTGGTGGTTACAATCACATCCACACTACCCTTGGTGTTTTCTTCATCAAAGACATAGCGTACACGCGAAGCATAGCGTTCCTGATTGTCGTCGTCCTCGTCGCGGCCTTCTGCATTGAGCCATACCAGCGTTCCAGGTACTACGACTCCTGCATTGCTCACGAGGATGTTATCGGTGAGGCTCTCGGTGAGCATATACTTGTCGAACTCAATCTCCACACCGTCTTTGTCGGCCTTGGCGCTCTTCACCTTTGGTGCTGTCGACTGGGTCATAGGTATATTGATGTTCAGCTGAGGCGGAGGCACGGGCAGCCACTCCGACGAGGTTGTCTCGTAGCCTTCCTTCTCAAAGCGTATCTGCCACTCGCCTTCGGGCACATCCCATGCATACATACCGTATTCATCTGTGAGCAGCGGGTTCTCCTGGTCGTAGAGTGTAGCATCCCACAGGCTGGCTGGACTGCTTGCATCGGCACGATAGTAGATAGTGGCCGTGACACCTTCCAAACGGTTGCTCGGTACACCTTCATAAACGTATCCCGACGGGTCAAGTACATACTCCACATAAGGCTTGTGGGCTGTCGGAACCGTTGTATCGCCCTTCTTACGTACATTTACACTGATAGGCAGTGCATCTGTATAGAAGTAGGAGGTCACGACGTATGACTTACGTCCGCTGTCGTAACGAGTGGGACGTAGCACGCGGTAGCGACGGTCGGAAGTATAGACAATCAGCTCGACATCACCAGGACTGGCATATGGCTTGTCCTTGTTGAACTTTACCAGGAACGTGAACTCAGGATACTCCGGCCAATACCAATAGGGCTGAATGCGTGTCTGACCCTTGGTGAAATCGAACAGAGTGGTGTACTGCTTGAGATTCAGTGAGGTGGCAGGGTGAGCAGTGTTGAGCATCGTCACGGACTCTACAGACACAGCCTCCTCAGCATAGCTTACTGTGCGTGTCACTGTCTGTGTCTCCTCGTTGCCGTTCTTTACCACGGCGTAGATGTGGTGCTCGGAGGGGTTGGCAGGCTCCAGGAGCTCACAGTTCTGGCTCCATGAACCCGTGGACAGTGCCATTGTCATACCGATGAGTTCGTTGTCATCATATATCCATATCTGCGAACGTGCAGGTGCTGAACCACTGACGGGCAGAGTAGTTGATGAGATGGTAGCGGGTACGCTCAGTCCCAGCTCCTCCAGCGTGAACGACACCTGTCCTACAGGCTTGGTCATCAGCTGGTCTCCGTAGTAGAACTGTACGGAAGCTGTGGGTACATAGTCGCCAGAGATATTGGACTTCACGCACAGACGCACACGGTCAGCAAGGTTGGATATAGGTATCACCACCTGACGGTCGGAGCTCTCATAGTCGCACACCGCCGATCCTGCCATCACAGACCCTGCGACGAGCTTGGAACCAGCCAAATCTATTACCAGTTTGACGTTGGACACATCTTTGACATACCGCTCCTGGAAGTCAAGCAGCGTGGTCAGTGTAAGGTTTGTACCTACTGTGGCCAGAGTCTTGTTGATGGAGAAGGATGTGTTGGTGCTCAGGAAAGCGAACTTGCTCTCGTCAAGGTAGGGCACGTATGCATTGCGCACACCTACGATGTCACCCTTCTTCACGTAGACACGCTGAGTTACGTAGTCCTCACCTTCCACCAGTCCGGCATCGGCATACTTTGCCAAGTCGTAGATGCTGTTGAACAGCTTGCTCCGGCTCATGCTCACCACGGTGTAGTAGCCGTCGCCCAAGTCGGTGAAGAGTGTTTTCTTGTCTACATACTCCTGTCCACTCACAAATTTGCCAGAGGCATCGTAGAGAATAGCAGTAGCAGCAGAAGCATCGGTGTTGGTGTAGGATGCGCTGATTTGTCCAGCTTGAGTGATGTTGAAGGTTGCATTGGCCTTATAGTCATTGCCTACAGAGCATGTAGCCGGCAGTGGTTCGAAGGCTCCGTTCTTGCTCATCGCGATGATGTACAACAGGTCTCCCTGTCCCACCTCTTCAGTTATCACGATTTCGCGTCCCTTGGTCACAAACTCTGTCACCTGATGCATCATGCGAGTCTGATTGAAGATGGTGTATACCACGTTCAGCGTGTCGGCAAAATCCTCTGTTGCCCCCTGCTGACCAGACTCGGCACTCAGCGTGTATGTGAACTGAGTGCGTATTGTCGTGTTGGTCTCACTCTTCAGGCTCTTGAGCTGTATGGTGCCACAGTCGGCCACTCCATTATTCAGGCTCAACGCGTCAAACTGAGCTGTACCGCTGGTATAGTCGTTGATGCTGACTGTGATAGTTGTGGCAGCGTTGTAGGCACCTGTTACGGTGTACGCACCGTTGTCATCGGTCTTCACACTGAAGTTCTTCGTGTAACGACCCTCTATGGTCTGACCGATGACCACAGATGCATTGGCAATACCTTCGTTGCTGGCTACATCTGTCACTCGTCCGGTGATAGCTATCTTGGATATCGGAACGAGAGATACCGTGATGTTATTGCCAGAGCTTTGAACAGTGTGGTTCACATCCGTAGGCTGCTGGTAGTCCATAGCCAGTTCATCGCTGAGTGCAACACGCAGGGTCACGCTTGCACCGTCGATAGGCAACACATTGTTAATGCTCGCGCCCTTGCCCATATATGCACCATTGGCATTGAGCCATGTGAGTGTCACCTGCGTGGTGATATCGTTACCGGCAGGATCGAGCACTTTGGCGGTGATGGTCTGTGGCGTGAGTAGGGAAGCGAACTGTACACGCTGGTCGGATTCACCCATCACGATGTTGCTTATGCTACCCAGTGACTGCCCGTCGGCATTCTTCACATAGGCGGTCCACTTAGTGTCAGGACGCAGGTTCTTGAATGTATATGCCTGTACATTGGGCGTAATCAGATAGGACATGGTCTGTCCGCTCAAATCGTTAGCCAGCTCTATGTACATATTGTCATATCTGCCATCGGTATAGTCAGCTGGCAAGTCTACTTCGAGCTGGTACACTTTCGTCCCTAAGGGTTGCACGTTCATCGTCTTCCACACAGCTGCATTTTGGTACAGGCCCAGGCTCTCGTAAGGCACATAAACGACGAAGTCGCTGCTTACACCCTTGAATACACTGTAGTCAATAACGGGAGGTACTGTGGCATAGCAGTTCAGCGTGGTCAGAGCATAGCAGCAGTAGAAAGCGTCTCTCTCGATAGTCTTGATGCTTGCTGGCAGTGAGATCTCTGTCAGGGTGCTGTTCCCTTCGAAAGTGTAGGCGGGCACAGCGGTCGAACCGTAGGCGCGGCTTAAGTCTATCACTTTTATTGAAGTGAATGCTTTCAGTGCACCCAGGTCTGCGTTGCTTATGTTGCCGCTGACGATTAGAGTCTGCACACTGCCCGTGTTCCCATCAGTGGCATAGTAGATAGCATCGGCCAGGCTGCCAGTCTGGAAATCGTCCACTATCAGGATGCCATTCGAGCCATCCCAGTCGTTGGCACCTGGATTGCCAGGGCTCTGTGGATTGAACTTGAAGACAGCGGTCAGCACAACGTCCTGTGCAGGCATGGTGTAATCGAAGTCCTGACTTGCGGTCAGCACGCGCTCGTCCTGCCGCCACTCCTTGAACTCATATCCAGTGCTAGGATATGCATATAGATGTATGCTCTCTCCCGCCGCCAGACTACCGTAAGTGACATTTGTCGTACCTCCACTTGTGGACTCCGACTTTACTGTCAGGCCGTAACGCACTCCCACGGGCTCAGGGTTGGCAGGATTCTCAGGATCAAAGGTCCCATCGGCCCCGCCATACTGCGCAAAAAGCGCAGTGTGGCAGAGCAGAAGGAGCATTAGACTGAATAGTTTCCTCATGATGTTGTACGTTTTATTTTACAACTACTTTCTTGCCGTTCTCAATATAGACGCCTGCAGCATTTGTGTTCTGCACGCGGCGTCCACTGATGTCGTATATTGCACCTTCACCGCTGTTCTGGTTCACGCCTCCGATGCCAGTGGAATTGTTAATGTACAGTACGAAGCGACCTGCCAGGGTGCCAGCCTCGGCTGTGAAGGTATAGCCTTCGACAGCGTTGAGCAGCACCAGTGCACCTGTAGCGCGGTCTTCCAGCGTCACCACGGCCGCCGAGCCAGAACTCAGGGCAATAGTGTAGCTGCCAGCCTTCACCAGCTGAGCACCGAGCTCTACTGTGCCGTCGGCAATCGGACGTTCGTTGATAGCATAGTTCACACCATCTGCCACGCTGTAGAGCTGAGGCGCCAGACTGCTGGCAGACATGAACTTCGAGGCATCCTTGTCGAGCTCGTAGCTGCTCAATGCAGACTCATTGAGTACTACGCGAGTGCGGTCACTAAATGTGCCATCGCTGAGTGTCAGGTTGATGACAGTGCGCTGAGCGTCCACCGTGCGAGCTGGGGCGCTGTTGCGGTAGTAGATATAGCGGTCACTCTGGCGGCCAGTGTTGTCGAATAGGATATAGTCGCTGTCGTCGGGTCGCTGAACGAAGAAGGCTTCACCTGGGAAGAAGACATAGTTGTCGTCGCCAGGCATGTAGGCCTCGTAGCTCTGGGTGTTTACGTTCCATGTGGTCACAGGAGCTGTGAAGTCCATGTAGCGCATGTCGTAGTAGGTGGGGTAGGGGTTGCCCACGAGGTTCCAGCTGCGGTTGTGGGCGAACTCGCTGTCATATCCTTTCAGTTCGACGTACTGCTCGTCATAAGCGAAGATGTTCTGCTTGTTGTTTGTGCTCAATGCTGGTACGATGAAACCGCTGAAACCAACTTTGTATGCCGACTGCCAGATGTAGCCCTGGTTGGCATAGAGTATATCGTTGGCACCCATAGTAACCCAGGTTGCATCCATATAGCCTTGGGCGCGTGCAGCACCGTCGTAGCGGCGGATCACCCATTCAGTAGTGCTGTCCATAGGTGTAATGTCGGATACGCGCACATCGTATGGGAAGGAGAGGAATGTCCACACGCCGTCGGTGATCCACAGCTCTGTGCTGACATTCTCTGCAGACATAGATGTATTGTTGAGCAGCACAGCAGAATGTCTGTCGTTGGAATATCTCTGTTCCCATTCTATGTTGGGGTCGTAGTAGGTGCTGAAGTCGGTGATTTCAAGATAGCCATTGCCCGATGTTTGAAGAGCTCCATATTCGTGGTAGCCATATACTTCAGTGGTGTGGCCGAGGGTTACGTAGTCGTAGTGCGTAGCATCTTCCACGTCAAGAGTCATGAAGTCATGAGTGATGGTCAGCCCTGTAGGAGCGATGTAGTTTGTGCTGACCCAGGCATAGACATCATCTTGCTTGTACTCCTTGTCGTCTTTGTCTGTCAGACTGATGTTAGAGAGTCTAATGTCACCTCCCTCGCAGTCAGAGGATATGTGGACATAGAGATAGACGATAGTCTTAGCTCCGATTTTATAGGTGACATTTTGGTCGTTGGTCACGGACAAATGTCCAGTTTCCCAATCGTAGCCAATGATTGGTGTCACCTCATATCCCCAAGCATTATTATTCAGAACGCCATCTGCATAATCCCAACCTTGCACAGTCATACCAGCAGGCAGGGTGAGGTCGGCCTCGAAGCCCTTGACAGGTATAGTGCCCTGCTCTAAGCGAATGGGCACCGTAACGTATGTGCCTGCTTCGGCAGACAGGCCTTCCAGTGCCAGTGTTGCGGGCACCTGTGGTATATCTATCTCTGCGTCGGCCAAATACGTCAGTGTGAAGTTGTCGAAGCAGCACCAGCCATTGGTGTTGTTCTCCAGCATGACACCTATGGTTAGTGTGCCGCCTTCCTCTACGTATGTATAGATGGGCTCTATTGTGTATAGGCCTTCGGAGAACGACTGTGAAGCTGCTGTCATGCTTAATTCATCATATGCCTTCAGGGGAACCAATGTCTGTGCATCGTTAGCATAGAACACAGGTGCAAAGTCATCCGTGCCGTAAGCCGACCAGAATCCCTGCGCTGTGAGTGCATACCATCCTGCAGGCAGATCCTCTATAGTTTGGCATATATTGAAGGTCGAGCGCCAGGACTCAGCACAGCAGTTTGTGTTATCTCCTCCACAGAGATTATAGTTAGAGGCATTGAACACCTCCCAATATCCTCTGTCACGGTTGTTGCGACTGAAGTTGTGATCGCGAATCAGGAATGTTGCATCCACGGGCGTGGTGGCTTGAGCCATTGCAGCTTTGGCATCGGCTACGCTGACGATGGTCCACTGGGCATCATCGCTGTCGGCACTCAGCCACGTGCCTATCACAGTGCTCTGGCCGTCATAGCCAATATAGCCCAGTTCGTCGCTGTATAGTGTATAATAGCCATTGCTCAGCTGGTTTATAGTGACAGCTATTGGGTCCTGATCCATATATGCCTCAGCTCCGAGGTAGTACTGCTCGCCACCGTTGGATGAAGTCGTCTCAATGTAGTACACATTGTTGCCGTCCTGAGGTAGCAGGCGCACATAGTCGGGGTGCTCGAGCAGCGAGGCCATTGTGCCCCAGTAGTTGCCAGCTACGAGGAAGCGTCCTGCACCTACGTTGTAGAGCAGATACTCATCATACTCAAAATCGTGAGTGTACGACACAACGATAGCCTCTGCAACAGCGTAGCAAGCGGTACCTTCCATCTTTACATTGTTCTCGCAAGAGAAAACAACATTCTGCAGACCGAACTTGCTCGTCACGAAATCTGTGCTTGCCTTTAATCTGATGGTTACTACTTCTTTGGCATTGGCGCTGAAGGCATAGTTGTCGGAGTTGTACACCACAAGACGGCCATTGGCGTATGATACCACTGGTGTGGCAGGATCGCCATACTCATCAGTCAGTGTGCCCTCTACGGCTACAGGCTTGCTTGCCACTGTTAGTCCGTAAGGAAGATCTAAGTCTGCCTGGAAGCCCCATAGTGGCAGCGAACCTTGTTCTAAGCTGATAACTATCTCGGCCTCGTTGCCTGTCTGAATCTCAACGTTGCTGATATAGAGTTTAGGTGCAACAGGGGCAACCTGCTCATTGGTGGTCACTTTTGCTGCAACATCGTCTGTTTCAACCTTTACGTTGCCTTCACATGACAGCACTATGTTGGTCAGCTTGATGTCGCCTCCTGCAAAGTCCGCTGCAGCATCGATTCGCAGTGTGACCAGAGCAGTGGCATCATCGTTGAACACGAGGCCGTCGGCGCTATATACCACAAGACGGTTGTTGGCATACGATACAGTCGGAGCAGTGGCATCGCCATACTCGTCTGTCATTGTGCCGCTGACTGCTGTGGGCTTACCTGCGATGGTCAGTCCTGCAGGCAGCTCTACATCGCACTGGAACCCCAGTACCGGCATGTTGCCTTTCACCAAATCAATGGTGATGGGTTGCTTGGTTGCTCCAGCCTCGATGAAGAAGTCGTTAATCGCCAACGATGGAGGTGTTGACACAACGATGTTATTAGTGGCCACTTTTGCTGCAACATCGTCTGTTTCAACCTTTACGTTGCCTTCACATGACAGCACTATGTTGGTCAGCTTGATGTCGCCTCCTGCAAAGTCCGCTGCAGCATCGATTCGCAGTGTGACCAGAGCAGTGGCATCATCGTTGAACACGAGGCCGTCGGCGCTATATACCACAAGACGGTTGTTGGCATACGATACAGTCGGAGCAGTGGCATCGCCATACTCGTCTGTCATTGTGCCGCTGACTGCTGTGGGCTTACCTGCGATGGTCAGTCCTGCAGGCAGCTCTACATCGCACTGGAACCCCAGTACCGGCATGTTGCCTTTCACCAAATCAATGGTGATGGGTTGCTTGGTTGCTCCAGCCTCGATGAAGAAGTCGTTAATCGTAATGGACTGTGCCCATACGGAATTTACAACTCCCATTAGCATCAAGGCTAAGATGGAGAACCACGTTCTGATAACGTTTTGTTTCATGTTGTGATGTTTAATTAATTATGTTATTGTTTGCTTATTTGTATGTGTTACTTCACGCGTAAGGTCTTGCCATTCACCACGTAGATTCCACCCTTCTGAGGGGTCAGCACGCGGCGACCGCTGAGGTCGTAGTACTGAGCTGCAGATGCAGCATCGGTTATGGCATTGATACCCGTTGCTTCGTTAGCTGCTGTGAGCAGGCATGAGCGGTAGCCATCGGTGAACACGGCGCCGGAGATCTCTGCGTTCTGCTCACCAGCAATGCTGAGCTTGAACAGCTCACCCTCGCTGCCCGCGAAGGCCGTGTTGCTGAGCGAGTAGGCTATGATGCGGTAGGTGTTCTCACCAGTGCGGCGGAAAGTCACTATGTGGTCGTCGGCACGACGGCTCAGCTCTACGCCTTGCAGCTCAGCACCGCTGGCCAGTGTCACATCAGCTTGGAAAGCGACGTAGCCTGTTGCGTTCAGCAGCTTGAAGGCTGCGCCGTCCTGAATGAGCATGTCGTTGGCGGCTACTGCTGTGCGTTCAGCCTTGACAAGAGCACTGTATGTGCCCTGTATGATGCTCACGGTGCTGGTCAGGTCTGCGATGTCGATAGAGCCGTCG
Organism: uncultured Prevotellaceae bacterium; assembly: GCA_937910905.1. Lineage (GTDB taxonomy): Bacteria > Bacteroidota > Bacteroidia > Bacteroidales > Bacteroidaceae > Physcousia. Next base: position 1,267 of record CALEPV010000061.1, on the reverse strand, counting down.
CCATTGACATCTGCATTGGCGAACTGCTGCTCGGATGCAGGCTGTCTCTTCATGAGGATGAAGTCCACAATAGTGGTCACATCCACGATGTCCACAACGCCGTCCATGTTGGCATCGCCAAGAATGGCGACATCGGGAGCTTCAGTACCGAGGTAGCTGAGCTTGAAGTTGTCGAACGGACACCAGTTGTAGCTTATGGTCTGATCCATACGGATGCCGAGACGGATAGGACCATTAGCAGGCTCATATTTGAAGTCGAGAGTGTTGTGGTAGCGTTCAGCATTTACAAACGTCGCGAAGCTTGACTGGGCATTAGGAGCTACGAAGTTGTAGCGGTCGCTGGTGTATTCATACTGTCCGGAGAGCATTGCGATGAGGTCGGCATTCTCCTCGGTGTTCTCGATGGCACCGCGCTGGATGTCGCTCCACTGTACCACCTGCACAGAAGCATTGATACCGTTTGCAGAAGCATAGAGATACTCATAGTTCACTGGTATGCTGTCGGCAACGTTCAGAGCAGCCTGTTCGGCCTCAGCACCGCCGGCACGGAACAGAGCATCGACTTCAAGACGCCAGTAGCCTTCCTTCAGGGTCGGCAGCTCCTGGTACATATTGTAGACTGTGCCATTCCAGAACTCGCCAACGCCATAACGAGCTACACCGCCGCTCATGGCGGCACCTGTCTCAGGATTGACTATTGTCCAGCCTGAATAGTTGTTGTTGTCGAATGTGGCGTTGATTAAAAGTGCGCTCATGTCATAAGGCTTTTTGACAGTAGCATCAGCCATGCCCTCGTCGCTGAGGATATAGGCGTACCAGCTGGCGGGCAGCTGCTCGAGCCATGCTGAAATCTGGGCATTGCTCTCGAATTCATCAAGGTCGGTGTCGTAGATTTCGTCGAGCAGACTCAGAAGTGTGTTGTCGGTGTAGGCTCCGAAGAGATCCATAATCCTCTCCTCATAGTCCCATACGATATTCATCAGTTCGTCAACGAGAGTTGCAGACTCTGACATGTAGGCGAGAGCGGCGTTGAGGGCGTTGATGGCAGCTGTCTTCTCGTCGGCACTTGAGCTGTCCAGAGCTTTATTGCCTTGTTCCAGAGCGGCTTCTTTGATTTGCTCACCTTCAATCACGCCTTTTGTTTCGGTTTCATCTACCTGTGCAATAAGCGTGGCGAGCTGCTCGTTCATGGCATCGTCGGTAACAGCACCGTTATAGAGGAGGGTGAAGCCACTCCACAGAGTCCACTGGTTGGCCAGCAGGTCAT
>CALEPV010000060.1 GCA_937910905.1 uncultured Prevotellaceae bacterium | reverse complement strand
GAACCCGTGTTCCATGCGTGAGAGGCATGTGTCCTAGCCGCTAGACGAAAGCGCCTTATTTGGCATGTAAAAGCCGACATCAGGAGGTGTCTTTTCTCAAATGCGGTGCAAAGGTAGTGTTTTTCGCACAACAGTGCAAATGTTTATCAGAAAAAATATACCTTTGCCGTGTGAAAAGCTCAAAACGATGGATGTAGTCAGACTGAAACAAGCGCAGCACCGCGATGCTCGCGGCTGCCTGAGTGTGGTTGAAGTGGCCAGGCAGTTGCCTTTCGCTGTGGGGCGTGTGTTCTGGATTACGGATGTGCCTGCCGAGGCTCGGCGTGGCGGTCATGCCCACTGGCGTTGCCACGAGGCGCTGTATGTGGCTTCGGGTGGTGTCACGGTGGTGCTGTCGGAACCGCGACGCAGCGGCGATGGCTCTGGCGTGGTGCAGATAGTGGACCATGTGGTGGAGCTCTCCCCTACTGCCGACGGCGTTGTAATCCCTGCCGGTGTGTGGTGCGAGCTTACTGGTTTTGCGCCTGGCACAGTGCTTGTGGTGCTGGCCAGCGAGCCCTACGATGCCACGGGATATTGCCACGACAGGAGGAAGTGGGAAGTGGCAATTGGATATTGAGAATGGACAATTGACAATTGACAATGGATAATTGACAATTATGATACAGATACAGCAATATACTGGTCAGCAGACAGAGGAATGGGATGTGTTCGTGCGTGAATCCAAGAATGGCACGTTTCTGCTGGAGCGTCAGTTCATGGACTATCACTCCGACCGCTTCCACGACTGTTCGCTGATGATCTACGACGACGACCGTCTGGTGGCGCTGTTTCCGGCCAACATAGACTTCAGCACGCATGTGGTCTATTCGCATCAGGGCCTCACTTATGGTGGCCTGGTGATGAGCACAGAGACCACTCAGAGCGAGGTGCTGCAGATGATGCAGGCGCTGCTGCTGTGGTACATAGACTATCTGCAGGCCACGACGCTCGTCTATAAGCCTATACCTTATATATATAGTGCCTGCAGTGCCGAGGAGGACCTGTATGCGCTGTTCCGTGCAGGTGCACGGCTTACGGCGCGTGGTGTGAGCAGTGTGGTGAGTCTGCAGAACCCGCTGCGTATGCGCAAGCTGCGCCAGCGCGGTGCACGCAAGGCGATAGACAACGACCTGTACATCAGCCACATGACCGACAACGACTGGACAACGCTGGGTGCCTTTTGGGAGATTCTGACCAATGTGCTTGAGGAGCGCCACAGCGTGCGCCCCGTGCATAGCTTGGACGAGATTAAGCTGCTGATGACGCGCTTCCCGCAGCAGATAAAGCTGTTCACCGTGTGCAAGGACCAGCATGTGGTGGCGGGCTGTCTGGTGTTTATCACCACGCGTGTGGCCCACGTGCAGTACATAGCTTCGAGCGATGAAGGCCGGCATACGGGTGCTCTCGACCTGCTGTTCCGCCATCTGATCAACGAGCGCTTCAAGCAGATAGACTATCTGGACTTCGGCATCAGCACGGAGCATGGAGGTGCAGTGCTGAACGAGGGGCTGATATTCCAGAAGGAGGGCTTCGGCGGGCGTGCGGTGTGCTACGACAGCTATACGCTGGAGCTGGACCGCAATGTCGTGGAGTCTATGTTGCCGATGTCCGACACCACACGCTGCAACATCCGGTTCTTCGATCTGAAGCGTCTGAACAACAGCTACGAGCCGCAGCTCTCGGAGGAGGTGAACCGTGTAGTGCGCTGCGGTCGCTACATACTTGGCACGAGGGTTCAGGAGTTTGAGCGCCAGTGGGCTGAGTACGTCGGAGCGCGCCACTGTGTGCTGTGCGGCAACGGTCTGGAGGCTCTGACGCTGATACTGCGTGCCTACAGGGTGCAGCGAGGCTGGACAGCCGAGTCGGAGGTCATCGTGCCTGCCAACACGTTCATAGCCTCCATACTGGCCATCAAGGAGGCAGGCCTTAAGCCCCGTCTCTGCGAGCCTCAGCTGTCCGACTACCTCATCCATGCCGACGACATAGAGAAGCTCGTGGGCGAGCACACTGTGGCCATCCTGCCCGTGCATCTCTACGGCCGTGTGTGCGACATGCGTGCCATCATGGCCTTGGCCGGGCGTCACCGTCTGGTGGTGGTCGAGGATGCTGCACAGGCTCATGGTGCCGTGCTGGGCGGCCGCAAGGCCGGACACTTGGGCCACGCCGCAGGCTTCAGCTTCTACCCCAGCAAGAATCTGGGTGCGCTGGGCGATGCCGGCTGTGTGACCACCGACGACGATGAGCTGGCCAGCGCCGTGCGCATGATGGCCAACTACGGCTCCAGCCGCAAGTATGTGCACGACATGGGGGGCATCAACTCGCGTACCGACGAGCTGCAGGCTGCGGTGCTGTCGGTGAAGCTGCCGGGCCTGGATGCCGAGAACGAGCGCCGCCGCGAGATAGCCCGCAAGTACAGCAGCAAGATATTCAATCCGCTGATCACCACGCCCGCCTTGCCTCGCGACCTGGGGCAGCATGTGTTCTACGTCTACCCCATCCGCTGCGGCTACCGCGAGCTGCTGATTCAGTATCTGCGCGACCGCGGCATCGAGACGCTCATACACTACGCCACCCCACCCCACCGCCAGCTGGCTCTGCAGGAGTTTGCCGGCCTGAAGCTGCCCGTCACGGAGCAGATACACCGCGAGATACTGAGCCTGCCCATATCGTCGGTGCTCAGCGAGAACGATGTGGACCACGTGGTGCATGTGCTCAACCTGTTTAATGTCTGACATGATACCCATATACGTTGTCATCAGCACCATCGACGATGGCTTGCAGCGTGTGCCTGCGGTGCTGGGTTCTGCGGCGCAGCAGGACGTCCGTTACGTGGTCAGCTGGCAGCGCACGCAGACGGCACTTGCCGAGGCTGCCGCCAGTGCTCTGGCAGAACTCAGGCTGCGCAGCGATGTGACCGTCACCGAGCTGGAGGGGCGCGGCCTGTGCCGCAATCGCAACCACGGCATCGAGACCGCCGTGAGCCTGATGTCCGACCCTCTGGCCGATGCCATCATTGTGGTGGCCGACGACGATGAGACCTTCCAGCCCGATGCCTTCGACCGGATGCGCAGGTCCTACAGTCTGCTGCCGCGGCTGGACATAGCCCTGCTGCGCGCATCGGGCAGCGAGGACGGCCGTCCGCTGAAGCCCTATCTCCCCTACCCTGTGGCCTACGGCGAGCATCCGCGCAGCTACTACCCCATGTCGGTGGAGATGACCATGCGTAGCCGTGTGTGGCACGCAGGCCTGCGGTTCGACGAGCGTTTCGGTCTGGGCTCCGATGTGCTGTGTTCGGGCGAGGAGGATGTGTTTCTGCACGATGCGCTGCGCCGCGGTCTGAACGTATGGCTGCTGCCCATCGAGCTGTGTCGCACCAGGCCTCTGACCACCGGCTCGCGGCAACTGGATCCCGCTGTGCTGCGCTCCAAGGGTGCCGTCTATGGCTACACCCGCAACCTCTGCATGGCCTGGCTGCGCGGTCTGCGCGAAGCCCTGTCGCTGGGTGTGCGCTGCCGTACCAATCCGTTCACGCTGTTCCGCCACATAGTGCGGGGCATAAACTACATCCGCAGATGAGCACAGAAGCCCTGCTGACCGTGGTTGTGCCCGTGCGCAACCGTGCCTGCATGGTGCAGCCCACGCTGGACAGCATCGCCGCGTCCGGCTGCCGGCAGTTCCGTCTGGTCGTCGTGGACAATGCCTCTACCGACGGCACCCTGGACCTCTGCCGCCGCTGGGCAGCCGCACATGCCGACAGCGGGCTGGACATCACCGTGGCCGAGGAGCCTGCTACCGGTGCAGCCGCAGCGCGCAACAAGGGGCTCTCGCTGTGCAGCACGCCGTATGTCTACTTCTTCGACAGCGACGACCACTTCTCTGCCTCCTTCGTGGCCGACATCGCCCCGCGGCTGCAGCGCTATGTCAGCGGCACCGCCGCCGCCTCGGCACCCGACATGCTGTTCATACCTGTGCAGCAGCAGCGTGGCACTTCCTTCTCCACGCGCGCCTACGTCCATTCGGGCGCCCCTGCAGCCCACATACTCAGCTCCATGCTCTGCACCCCCTCCATGCTGTTCCGCACCGCGTGGCTGCGCTCCATCGGGGGCTGGGACGCCCGTCTGCGAGTGTGGGACGACTGGGAGCTCGGCCTGCGTGCCCTGCTGCACCAGCCCCGCATAGAGTGGCTTCGGCAGAAGGCCTACCACCGCATCTGCATCCATCCCGACAGCGTCACTGGCCCTACCCTGTCTGCCCGCTCCGCCGCCATCTGCCAAGCTTTGGCCCAAGCGCATGCCGACATCTGCGAAGCATCAGCCCCCGGCGCTGCCGCAACAATTGCTTCATCCCTGAAGGCACTGTACCTGCACGCCTACATCACCGCAGCCAAGATGCACCGCGAAGGCAGTCCCCAGCCCGCCCGCACCCTTCTGCAGTGGGCACAGCACGTCCAGCCCGCCCCCTCCCGCTGGAGCCGCCTGGAGGCACGTGCGCTCTACACCTACGTGAAGCTCGGCGGCCGCGCCGCCTGGCTCCTGGCGTGGTGGATGGTGTAATGAACCTATGCGAACTGTAGTTGGGGTGCCTGCTCCAGTTGTTGCACTCTGTGGCGGGCAAGGGTTGCATACTGCTGTAGGAGCTCTATACCAATGTAAATCTCCTATCGTGTAAAGAGAGGATGCACAAAAATGTTAAGAAGTATTAAGCCCTAATCGGTCATTGTGGCAGAGTTGCGGCTCTGAAGCCGATGCTGGACAATTATTTCTTCAAATATAGTGGTTGTGGCACGGTGTTTGCTACATGAAAAAACAGATATCACACAAGTACGTATAGTCATCAATACATATGCATATTAAATCGTATTTCCCCGGTAGGCAAAGCCTCGCAAATGCTAGGGATGAATATAAGGAGGCGCTTGAAGTCTTGAACATACTTTATATGGAAGAGCCAGCAGAAGGGTACAAAGTATTAAGCTGTAGAGATGTCATAGACTACTTTGTGATGAGCTGTGTGCATACGTTGGTTGATGAGATTAATGCTATGCCCTGCTCATTTCCATCTATTATAGGTTCTTGGTATAGGAATACGTACAGGGTTTCCCCAAATGAAGGCATGTCTTTTAATGACTTCTGGGTTAATGAAAGGTATGAGCAGATAGCTATCTTTGGTGCTGTATACTATGTGCTGGCACGGCAGGGGAGGATTAGTCAGCATTACCTGGACCATATTGAAAAGCTTGTCGCGTCCGATGCTAAGCTGAAGCCCTACTTTCAGCCATTCAAGGATGCTGTGGAGAGGTTCAATGCGAACAGCGAGGGTGCTGAACAGCATGATGATGATGCCAATGCTATGCTTGATGGCGGCAATGCCGATGCCGCAAGCACTATCACGCTTCACAACAATGTGCGGCTGGAGTTTTTGCTGCGTCTCATGGACAACGACGGGCTGCAATCCACCGTGAATGCCCGCTCGAAGAGAGCCCCGCAGAAATATGAGAACTATGGCAACGATGCCGAGACAGCGAGGCTGCTGAATGCCTTAACGGGCATACCTCTTTCTACGTGCGACAAGTATGTGTGCAACCGCGGTCTGCCGCCTGCCCGCGACGAGGAACGGAAGGCTGTCAACAAGCAAGCTGAGCGGCTTGGCATGAAGACTCGTATTTGAGTGATGCGATAAAACTTGGAACAACTGTTTAGGGAACTTGGAATAAACCGTTATTCCAAGTTTTGTTGTTTATTGGGAACTTGGAA
>CALEPV010000059.1 GCA_937910905.1 uncultured Prevotellaceae bacterium | reverse complement strand
GATGTCAAAGCGAGCTAATTGGACATTTTTGGTTTTTGGTTGCGGATTTTAGGATCAACAGCCCAAATTTTTGCCCACAACATGACAATTTGGCCTGCTGCAGCGCCTGTTTACGCCTCCTCCTCGACCTTACTCATCAGCTCCAGCATCTGGTCGCGCAGCTGTGCAGCCGTGATGAAGTCGAGCTTTCTGGCAGCCTCCTGCATCTGACGGCGCAGACGCTCAATCAGCTTCTTGATTTCGGCCTGCGTGAGGTACTCTGCCTCCTGCTCAGCTGCAATGCTGATGACAGGCGGTTCGGGCGGCAGGTAGGCACGCTTGCCCTGCTGCCCGCTCTGCTTCTCCTGCTGGGCTGCTATGAGGTCGGCCATCTTGCGCTCCTTGTGTATCTGTGTCGGCGTGATGCCGTGCTCGGCATTATAGGCCAGCTGCTTCTCTCTGCGACGGTTGGTCTCGTCGATGGTTTGCTGCATGGATTGCGTGATAGTGTCGGCGTACATGATTGCCTTGCCGTTGATGTTGCGGGCCGCACGCCCCACTGTCTGGGTCAGCGAGCGGTGTGAGCGCAGGAAGCCCTCCTTGTCGGCATCAAGTATAGCCACCAGCGACACCTCAGGCAGGTCCAGTCCCTCGCGCAGCAGGTTCACACCCACCAGTACATCGAATTCGCCTCCTCGCAGCCCGTCCATAATCTGTACTCGTTCCAGCGTATCTACGTCGCTGTGGATATAGCGTGTGCGTATGCCGTTGTTCATCAGATAGTCCGTCAGCTCCTCTGCCATACGCTTGGTGAGAGTTGTAACCAGTGCGCGCTCGTCGCGTTCCACAACAAGCTGTATCTCCTCCATGAGGTCGTCGACCTGGTTCATCGACGGGCGCACCTCTATCACTGGGTCAAGCAGTCCCGTAGGACGTATCACCTGCTCCACTATCACGCCCTCCGCCTTAGCCAGCTCGTAGTCGGCAGGTGTGGCAGAAACGAATATAGTTTGCGGCGTGAGACTCTCGAACTCATCGAAGCGCAACGGGCGGTTGTCCAGAGCCGCAGGCAGACGGAAGCCGTACTCCACCAGATTGGTCTTGCGGGCACGGTCGCCACCATACATAGCTGCAATCTGCGGCACGCTGACGTGGCTCTCGTCTATCACCATCAGGAAGTCCTGCGGAAAGAAGTCAAGCAGGCAATACGGACGCTGACCGGCCTGACGCCCGTCGAAGTAGCGGCTGTAGTTCTCTATGCCGGAGCAGTGGCCCAGCTCGCGCACCATCTCCATATCGTAGGTCACACGTTCCTGCAGGCGCTTTGCCTCCAGCGGTTTGTCCAGGTCCTCCAGCTCCTGCACACGCAGGCGCAGATCGTCCTCAATATGACGTATTGCAGCAGCGGTCTGCTCCTTGGTGGTCATAAAGAGGTTAGCCGGATAGATATTATAGTCGGGGAAGCTCCCCACGCGTGTCATCGACACGGGGACTATCTCCTCAATGGAGTCAATCTCATCGTCCCAGAACGTGATGCGCAACAGGTTGTCGGCGTATGCCAAAGCAACATCTACTGTATCACCCTTCACACGGTACTCACCTCGCGAGAGGCTCACATCGTTGCGAGTGTAGAGCGAATCGTTCAGCCGTCGCAGCAGCACATTGCGGTCCAGCAGCTGCCCCACCTTCAGGGATATCACATTGTCGTAGAAGGCTGCAGGATTGCCCATACCGTAGATGCACGATACCGACGAAACGACTATCACATCCTTGCGGCCAGACAGCAGAGCCGACGTTGCTGCCAGACGCAGCTTGTCTATCTCGTCATTGATGGCAAGGTCCTTTTCTATATATGTATCGGTAGACGGGATATAAGCCTCCGGCTGATAGTAGTCGTAGTAGCTCACATAGTACTCCACGGCATTGTTCGGGAAAAATGTCTTCATCTCGCCATAGAGCTGGGCCGCAAGCGTCTTGTTGTGGCTCAATATGAGCGTTGGCTTCTGCACACGTTGTATGACGTTGGCAATCGTGAAGGTCTTACCGGAACCTGTCACTCCCAGCAACACCTGCGCAGGCGCGCCGTCCTGCACGCCCTGCACGAGCTGCTCAATAGCCTCAGGCTGATCGCCCGTTGGCTGATATTGTGAGGTAAGTTGGAACTGTGGCATGTGGCTACAGAGGTTAAAAGTGCTCAAAGGTACAGCAAAAAGGAGAATGCACGTCCACGCAATGATAAAAATGTTGAAATGATGTCGCAGATAGGCTGCCGTTTGCAGAAAATGACTTAACTTTGCCCAAATAAACCACATAAAACGACATCGACTATGAGACGAAACATCAAATGTATAGGTGTATTGACATCTGGCGGCGATGCCCCTGGCATGAACGCTGCAATACGTGCGGTCACACGTGCCGCAATAGCCAACGGCTTCAAGGTGAAAGGCATATACCGCGGATACGAAGGACTCATCAACAACGAGATTAAGGACTTCACCACAGAGAGCGTGTCGAACATCATCGGACGCGGCGGCACCATCCTCAAGACAGCACGCAGCAAGGAGTTTATGACCGAAGAAGGACGTCAGAAGGCTTATGACAACATGGTGGCTGCAGGCATAGATGCACTGATTATAATAGGTGGCAACGGCTCGCTCACTGGTGCACGCCTCTTTGCAGCAGAATACGATATTCCTTGCATCGGTCTGCCCGGCACGATTGACAACGACCTCAACGGTACCGACCTCACCATAGGCTACGACACAACGCTGAACACCATCATGGAGTGTGTGGACAAAATACGCGACACAGCCACATCGCATGAGCGCATCTTCTTCGTGGAGGTGATGGGACGCGACGCTGGCTTCCTGGCCCAGAACTCAGCCATCGCCGCTGGTGCCGAAGCTGCAATCATACCGGAGGACAACACTGCCGTAGACCAGTTGGCACAATTCATAGGCCGGGGCATACGCAAGTCCAAGTCCAGCAGCATTGTACTGGTGTCCGAGAGCCCCAAGTGCGGAGCTATGTACTACGCCGAGCGTATGCGCAACGAGTATCCGCAGTACGATGTGCGCGTCAGCATACTGGGTCACCTGCAGCGCGGAGGCTCACCGTCAGCACAGGACCGCATCCTGGCCTCACGCCTAGGCGTTGGTGCCATCAACGCCCTATTGGACGGTCAGCGTAACGTGATGGTGGGCATCAAGAACGACGAAGTGGTCTATGTACCTTTCTCCAACGCCGTGAAGAGCGACAAGCCACTGAAGCGCGAGCTCATCACAGCACTTGAAGTGCTGAGCCTGTGATGTATGGAAGATAAGACACGAAGGGCTAAACATCGGAATTACGTAACGACTATATGACGTAACAACAACGACAATATAACGCTTCAACAACGACAATATAACGCTTCAATAATGAAGAACAGCATTATACTGACACTTCTGATTGCTGCCGCAACAATGCCCATGCGGGCTCAGACATGCTCACCTACAGCATCGTACATCCTGGCCAATGGCGACGAGGAAAGCGAGCTGAGCGACGGGCAGTCGGCACCTGTGCAGGCACACTTCGAGGCCAATCCGCAGGACGTAGGCGACTATACGGCACGCTACGAGTGGCGCATATACGAAGCAGGCCAGGAGGACAACCCGCTGGTTCACCGCTTCGAGGAGACGCTGGACTACACGTTCTCCCAGAGCGGCACCTTCTACGTACAGTGCTATGCCACATTCGTGCTGGGCAACGACACCATCACATACCCGGAAGAAGGCGAAGCAAACCCGTTCACCGTAACAATACTACAGTCGCGGCTAGAGATGCCTAACGGCTTCTCACCCAACGGCGATGGCATCAACGACACCTACAAGGTGAAGAACCACCAGAGCATCGTCAGCTTCAAAGCCACTATCTTCAATCGCTGGGGGCAGAAGCTATACACGATGAGTAGCATCGATGACGAATGGGACGGCACCGTGAGCGGCAGAACCGTCAGGGATGGAGTCTACTTCGTGAACGTGGTGGCCAAAGGAGCCGACGGGCATGATTACCACATACGCAAGGACATAAACGTACTGACAGGTCTTAACAACGAAAGCAACAGCTCTACGGCAGATGAATAGTATTGAAGTCTTTGGTGCACGGGTACACAACCTGAAGAACGTGGATGTGCAGATTCCACGCGGCAGTCTGACGGTAATCACAGGGCTGTCGGGGTCGGGCAAGTCCTCGCTGGCCTTCGACACCATATACGCCGAAGGGCAACGCAGATACATCGATACGTTCTCAGCATACGCACGTAACTTCCTCGGTGGAATGGAGCGGCCGGATGTAGACAAGATCACAGGCCTCTCGCCCGTAATATCCATAGAGCAGAAGACCACCAACAAGAACCCACGCAGTACCGTTGGAACGACCACAGAGGTCTACGACTTCCTGCGCCTGCTGTATGCCCGCGCCGGCGAAGCATACTCCTGGCGCACAGGCGAGCTGATGGTCAAGCACACAGAGGAACAGGTGCTGGAGGCTCTGCTACGCGAGTATGCCAGACACCGTATCCAGCTTCTGGCACCACTCATCAACAACCGAAAGGGACACTATCGCGAGCTTTTCGAGAACATACGGCGCAAAGGCTATATATGGGCGAGGGTCGATGGTGAGCTGTGCGAGCTTGTACCTGGCATGAGACTGGACCGATACCAGAATCACACCATAGAAGTGGTGGTGGACCGACTACAGGTAGATGAGAACTCGCATTCGCGCCTTAAAGCCAGCCTACAGACTACGATGAAGCTGGGCGAAGGCATCGTGCTGGTACTGGACCACGATACCGGCGAGGCCAAACACTTCAGCCGCAGACTGATGTGCCCCACTACGGGTATGAGCTACGCCGACCCAGCACCACACAACTTCTCATTCAACACCCCGCAGGGATGGTGCCCGCGCTGCAAGGGACTGGGCTACGTGAGCCTAATCGATGTGGAGAAGGTCATACCAGACCGCCGTCTGTCTGTCAAGGATGGCGGCATAGCGCCTTTGGGCAAAGCCCATAACCAGATGATATTCTGGCAGATGGAAGCCATACTCGAAAGTCACGGTGCAACGATGCAGACACCATTGTCCGATGTACCTGGCGAGGCGATTGACGAGATACTGCACGGTTCAGCTGAGCGCCTGCGCATACCAGCAGCCAAAGCAGGAACTACCAACGACTACTACATACAGTATGACGGTCTCGTGAAGTACATCACAATGATGCAGGACAGCGAGGCAAGCGCAACGGCACAGAAGTGGGCAGAACAGTTCAGCCGCACCGACACCTGCCCCGTGTGCGGCGGGCAGCGCCTGAACCGCGAGGCACTGCACTACCGCATAGCAGGCAAGAACATCGCCGAGCTGTCCGACATGGACATCAAGGAGCTGCGTCAGTGGGTGCTCAATCTGGAGCCAAAGCTGACCGAGCACCAACAACGCATAGCACCCGAAATACTGAAGGAGATACGCTCACGCCTCCAGTTCCTCAACGATGTAGGACTGGAGTACCTTAGCCTGTCGCGCTCGTCGTTGAGCCTCAGCGGTGGCGAGAGCCAGCGCATCAGGCTGGCCACACAGATTGGTTCGCAGCTGGTAAACGTTCTATACATACTCGATGAGCCCAGCATCGGACTTCATCAGCGCGACAACCGCAAGCTGATACGCTCGCTGAAGGAACTGCGCGACACGGGCAACACCGTCATTGTGGTGGAGCACGATGAAGAAATGATGCAGAATGCCGACTACATCATCGACATGGGGCCGCGTGCCGGACGTCTGGGCGGCGAGGTGATGTTTCAGGGTACGTACCAGCAACTCATAGACAATCCCAACCCTGCCTCCCTCACGACACAGTACCTGACCGGAGAGCGCAGCATCGAAGTGCCCGGCACACGTCGCAAAGGCAACGGAAACGAGATAGTCATCACCGGTGCCAAAGGCAACAACCTGAAGGATGTGACCGCGCACTTCCCGCTTGGCACGTTCATCTGTGTGACCGGAGTATCAGGCTCGGGCAAGTCGACACTCATCAACGACACCCTGCAGCCAATACTGTCGCAGCACTTCTACCGTTCACTGCGCACTCCCCTGCCCTACGACAGCATCACGGGCATGGAGTACATCGACAAGGTCGTGGACGTGGACCAGAGCCCGCTGGGACGTACCCCACGCTCCAACCCTGCCACATATACAGGTGTGTTCAACGACATACGCAACCTCTTCGTTGAGCTGCCAGAGGCACGCATACGCGGCTACAAGGCCGGGCGCTTTTCGTTCAACGTCAAGGGCGGACGCTGCGAGGCCTGTGGCGGCAACGGCTACAAGAGCATCGAGATGAACTTCCTGCCCGATGTGATGGTGCCTTGCGAGGAATGTCACGGCAAGCGCTACAACCGCGAGACGCTCGAAGTGCGTTTCCGCGGCAAGAGCATTGCCGATGTGCTGGACATGACGGTGAACCGCGCCGTGGAGTTCTTTGAGAACCAGCCGAACATACTACAGAAGATCAAGACGCTGCAGGACGTAGGTCTGGGCTACATCAAACTCGGTCAGAGCTGTACGACGCTGAGCGGCGGCGAGAGCCAGCGTGTGAAGCTGGCCACAGAGCTGGCCAAGCGCGACACAGGACGCACCCTATACATCCTGGACGAGCCAACGACGGGTCTGCACTTCTATGACATACGCCAGCTGCTTGATGTGCTGCAGCGATTAGTGGACAAAGGCAACACCGTGATAGTCATAGAGCACAACCTCGATGTCATCAAGTCGGCCGACTACATCATCGACATGGGGCCTGAGGGTGGCCGCGACGGAGGTCAGCTACTCAACGCAGGCACACCGGAGAAGGTGGCTAAATCGAAGTTGGGATACACCCCGCAGTTCCTGGCCGAAGTGCTGAACAAACGCAAGTAACACATACAAAAGACCTATGAGTGCAACCAGCCCGACGTCAGCAGCACGCGAGACATGGATTGACTGGCTACGCGTGTTTGCGTGCCTGATGGTGTTTACCGTACATAGTACTGAGCCGTTCTACCTCGGTGGGCAGGGCTCGCTGATACTCAATGAGGCAGATGCCTTCTGGTCGTCAGCCTTCGATTCGCTGGTACGCGCCTGCGTGCCGCTGTTCATTGTAGCCTCCAGCTACCTGCTGTTCCCGCTAAAGTATTCTGCTGCAGAGTTTGCACGCCGCCGCGCAGCAAGGCTGCTCATCCCGTTCCTGCTATGGACGATAGTGTACGCGCTGGCATGGGGCGAGCCTGCACAGAATTTCCACGACCTGCTGTTCAACTTCAACTATGCGGCCGGGCACTTGTGGTTCGTGTATATGCTGCTTGGCGTGTACCTCATCATGCCGCTGTTGTCACCTTGGGCTGAGACGGTGGGACGCCGTGAATTGCAGTTCTACCTGCTGCTCTGGCTGTTCAGCACGTTCATTCCTCTGCTGCGCGACTGGCTGTCGGGCGGCGAGACGAGTGTCATCTACGGACCTTCAGGCCTTCCGCGTCAGGCACTCTACCCGCTTTGGGGCGAGTGCAGCTGGAATGCCTACGGCGTGTTCTATTACATCAGCGGCTTCCTGGGCTATCTGCTGCTTGGCCTGTACTTCCGCAGGTTCGTAGGGCCGCTGTCATGGCGAACCACAGCCCTGATAGCCCTGCCCTGCTACCTCGCTGGCTTTGCCATCTGTTTTGGTGGCTTCTTGAGCCGCGTGATGATCTCTGCAGCTGGCAGCTTCCCTGTTGAGGGACTGGTGGAGAAGGCTGTCTGGTGGGAGACTACATGGTGCAACGACACCATAGGCGTGGCAATGATGACCATCGCCTGGATATTGCTGTTCCGCAAGTTCACATCAACGGGCAAAGCATACAAATCGCTACTGCTGCCCATATCCAAAGCCAGCTACGGTATGTACCTGTGCCACCTGCTGGTGCTGGTGCCTGTTTCCAGCGCTGTGCGCGAATGGCTGGGCAGCGGCGATGCCGGCCGGCTAGGATTCTGGACCACGCCGGCAGAGATTGTGCTGTCGGCACTGTGTGCATACGCCATCGTTGCTCTGTTCGCAGTTGCTGTCCAGCGCATACCGCATGTAGGCAAATACATAGTGGGCTAAGCGGCGCCGCAATAGCGATTATACATATATTTATAGCTGCATTTCTTGCAGACTACACCATTTTCCGCTAACTTCGCGCCACAATTTATAGCACACACCACCATTCACAACGTACAGCAATGTCCACCGACAGCCTGGTCATCATCCCAACCTACAACGAGAAGGAGAACATCGAGAACATCATCCGTGCAGTGACGAGCCTTGAGCCGCACACATTCAACGTGCTTGTGATCGACGATGGTTCACCCGACGGCACAGCCGACATCGTGAAGCGACTGATGGAAGGAGAGTTCAAAGACCGCCTCTTCATCGTAGAACGTAGCGGCAAGCTGGGGCTGGGTACAGCGTATATCGCCGGCTTCAAGTGGGCTACCGAGGCAGGCTACGACTACATCTTCGAGATGGATGCAGACTTCAGCCACAACCCTGCCGACCTGCCGCGACTGTACGAAGCATGTGCCACAGAGGGCTACGATGTGGCAGTGGGTTCACGCTACATCACTGGTGTGAATGTGGTCAACTGGCCAATGGGCCGTGTGCTGATGAGCTACTTTGCCAGCAAGTATGTGCAGTTCATCACCCGCCTGAAGGTGCACGACACCACAGCCGGGTTCGTCTGCTACCGACGTGAGGTGCTGGAGACCATCGACCTCGATGCCATCCGCTTCAAGGGCTATGCCTTCCAGATTGAGATGAAGTTCACAGCTCACCAATGCGGTTTCCGCATCAAGGAAGTGCCTGTGATATTCGTGAACCGTGAATTGGGCACCAGCAAGATGAGCGGAGGCATATTCTCCGAGGCGCTGTTCGGAGTGATGAAGCTCCGATGGGACGGCTGGTTCAAGAAGTATCCTGAGAGACAATAAGAGCACCGGTACTGTGACTGTCTATGAACAAGACCGTATTCAATAATATTATATATGTGTCCGACGGACGCATACGCAGGGCCGACATCACCATCGAGGACGAGTACATTGTCCGTATTGACGACAAAGAGGAACTCCCGTCCTCGAAGCTAAGCACCAGTTCAATCCTTATCCCCGGCGTAATCGACGACCACATACACAGCCGCGAGCCAGGCATGACCCACAAGGGTGACCTGACCAGCGAGACACGTGCCGCTGCTGCCGGAGGTGTCACTTCGGTGATGGACATGCCCAACGTAGTGCCTCAGACCACAACCCTCGAAGCGCTGGCTGCACGGCAGGAGCTGGGACGCGAGCACGCCTTTGTGAACTACACGTTCTACTTTGGTGCGACCAACACCAACGCCCACCTGCTGCGACAGCTTGATGCTACTGCAGTGCCTGGCGTGAAGCTGTTCATGGGAAGCAGCACCGGAGGAATGCTGGTGGACCATGGCGAGGCGCTTCATGCCATCTTTGAACAGTCGCCGCTGATTATTATGGCGCACTGCGAGGACACCGCCATCATCAACCGCAACAACCAGCAATGGCCCGATGGCAACCTCCCCATCGAACTGCACCCGCAGATTCGCTCGGAAGAAGCGTGCTTCGCATCCTCCTCGCTGGCTGTGACTATGGCCACCGAGACTGGTGCACGCCTGCATATAGCACACATCACCACAGCCCGCGAACTACAGGCCTTTGCGCATCTGTCGCCACGCATCACACTCGAAGCCTGCCTGCCGCACCTGCTTTTTACTGATGAGGACTATGCCCGGCTGGGAGCACTCATCAAATGCAATCCGTCCGTGAAGACACGCGCCGACCGCGATGCGCTGCGCCAGGGACTGACCGACGGCAGCATCACCCTTGTGGGCACCGACCATGCACCGCACCTGCTATCGGAGAAACAGGGTGGAGCCCGCCATGCAGTATCGGGTATACCAATGGTACAATTCTCGCTGGTGAGCATGATGCAACTGTCCGAAGAGGGCGTACTGCCTGTGGAGCAAGTGGTGGAGCTGATGTGCCACGCCCCCGCTCGACTGTTCGGCATAGAGCATCGGGGCTTCATCCGCGAAGGCATGAAGGCAGACCTCGCCGTACTGTCACGACAGGACTGGACGCTCACATCCGAGCAGATACACAGTCGTTGCGGCTGGAGCCCACTGGAGGGACGCACTTTCAGCTGGCGCATAAACCAGACCTACTGCAACGGTCGCCTCATCTACGACCAAGGCCAGTTTGCCGATGGCAACCGCCATGCTCAAGCCTTGCGTTTTGCTGTCTGATCAGCACATCACAGCCCACATTTTCACCCCACACAATGAACGAAAAGTTACACCGCGGTGCAGCTATAGTTGGACCGCGGTGCAACGATGGCTGCAGCACGGTGCAACGATGGCTGCAGCACGGTGCAGAAAGTGTGGCATTGTGGCGGACAGATTGCAGGCATGAGGCTGCGACAAGTGTTAATCTGTGATAAAACTTAAAGAAAAACTGCCTCGCGGGTTTTGGCGTGCATTATTATTGCTATCTTTGCACACACAACAATCAATCACATATATTTGCTGCACACAGATGGCAGACACACAGAAACTGAGACTA
Source organism: uncultured Prevotellaceae bacterium (assembly GCA_937910905.1). GTDB lineage: Bacteria > Bacteroidota > Bacteroidia > Bacteroidales > Bacteroidaceae > Physcousia. The sequence continues at coordinate 13,890 of CALEPV010000059.1, read as the reverse complement.
TACATCATCGCAGGATGCAATGGAGCCGGTAAAACAACGGCTTCGTTCACCGTGCTGCCCGAAATGCTTGAGTGTAACGAGTTCGTCAATGCCGATGAGATAGCACGCGGACTCTCGCCCTTCAACCCCGAAGGAGTGGCCATTCAGGCAGGCCGGCTGATGATTGATCGTATCCTGCATCTGCTCAAGGAGGGCGTGACATTTGCTTTCGAGACCACGCTGGCCACACGTTCCTACGTGAACCTTATCCAGCGGGCACAGAAGCGAGGCTACTTTGTGACGCTTCTGTTCTTCTCGCTCAGCACTCCAGAACAGGCTGTAGCACGGGTGGCCAAGCGAGTGAGCGAGGGCGGACACAACATCCCGACCAACGTCATTCTGCGCCGCTACGATGCCGGCCTCAGCAATCTGTTCCAACTGTACATGCCTGTGTGTGACTACTGGACGCTCTACGACAACTCCACCTGCCCAGCCGAGAAGATAGCCTTCGGTGCCAAGGGCAACCGCATCACCGTGGAAAACGTAGTCAAGTATGAAGCCTTCAGTGGCAAATACAATACACCTAATGACCATGAGTGAGAGAGAGATAACTGAGATGCAGCAGAAGATAGACGAGGGTATCCTGCTGGCTCAACAACGATTGGTAGACAAAGCCCGACTGTTCAACACCACGCTTGTGGTGTCGCGCGACGGCGAAGTAGTGGAGCTAAAGCCAGAGGACCTTTAGCCCATTATGTTCGATCTGCAGGGCAAGATACACGACCGTTACACCCTAGAGTTGAAGGTGGGTTACGGTCAGAACGACACACATGCCACGAAGCAAGCATACCAGATGGCGCTCGACATGTGGCTGTTCCTGCCCGATGCATTGTACATCAACTCCGAAACCTATCCCAAGGCCGCCATCTATCGCGATGTCAGGTCTATGGTGAGACTCATCACACCCGTATTCAAGTTACGCGAACTGGCTGACGCCGAGCAGCTCCCGCTGAAACGCCTGGCCAAGTGGTGCCGGCTGGTGGTGGAGAACCAGACAGAGCGGCATCAGCAGATGTATGAACGTCAGGTAAAGATGTTTTGCAACATCACCCGCAGCGCCATACGCGACACCACCCTGCCCGTTACAGACTGTCTGCAACAGCTCACGGCCGTGCTTGAGGCCTACCGCAATCTGCGCACACAGACCGACATCGGCTCCCTGCCCGACGAGCTGCGCGCCATCTATGACCTGGGCGATGAGTACATCAGCCGCGTGGCCGGCACCAAGGTGTTCGCACTGCTGCGCAGCGAGGATGCAGCCCAGCAGCACGATGCCATCACAGCATGGATTGAGCATGAGCTGCAGTACCAGCGCAGCCGCGGATACATACTGCCTCGCGAGGGCGACAACACCCACAACCGCCAGTTCCTACACAGGGCCGGCCAGCTGAAGAAATACGTGGAGAGCGACCTATACATCTTGGTACACGAACGCAACAACACATTCTACCTACAGCAACTCTTCTTCATGTTCGTGGCAGGACTGAGCATGGTGTTTGCCACGGTGGTCAGCTTCGGTTTCCAGCAGTCGTATGGCAACTTCACGCTAGAGCTCTTCCTGGCGCTGACCATATCCTATATGTTCAAGGACCGCATCAAGAACCTAGGGCAACAGTGGTTTGCAACCAAAGCCGGCAACAAGTTCTACGAGTACAAGACCAGCCTGGCCTTTCGCGGCGAGCGTATCGGCTGGCGCAAGACCGGCTCAAGCTTTGTGACCCACAAGGACCTGCCCGACGAGGTACGCCAGCTGCGAGGACGCACCTCCACGCTCAATGCCGGCCATTCAGCCATCAGCGAGAGTGTGCTGATATATCGCCAGAGGCTGGCGCTATACCACAACAGGCTGGCATCGCTGAGCCACTACCCTCTGTCGGGCGTGAACGAGATAATACGCATCAACCTGCGCGAGTTCCTGCGCCGCATGGACAGCTCCCATGCCGCCGTCTACGACTACAAAGAGGGTGGCCACATAGCCACCCTCCAGACAGAGAAGGTTTATTATGTACATCTCATCATGCGCGCCACCTACGAAGGCAATACCAACTTCTATCACTTCTGCCTTACACTGACCAGGCGTGGCATCATCGAGCTGAAACAGCTTTAGGACTTGACAACTCTCTGCGCTGCACTATACTTAAGAGTCCAATGCCTCATCGTGCGATGAACGTATGGCCGTCCCTTACATACACGCCAGGCTTGTTGGCCGTAGCCGGACAGCCGCTCAAGTCGTACACAGCAGACGAAGCTTAGGCAGTAGCGAGACAAAGAGTGTTAGTATTTGTATATTGTTCAGCACAGATTCTGCGTGGGAATACAGCCTATCTCAGTTGTCTGTGATTCTCGCGTGCAATCCTCACGAACTCACTGACGTATGGGTCAGCGAGGAACTGCGGAGAGGCAAACGTGATGAGCTCCTCTATCCATGGAACCATGACGGGCACATCCATATCGGCCGTCACTATCAGGAATGCAGCCGGGCCCAGGACATCGTTGAAGTGGCGCTTGATGAAAGGCATGACTAAAGCCTCATGGTCATTGACCAGCTCCACCTGCTCCGACAGCATACGCACGCTGGCATCAGCAGGCGACACTCCCTCTGTGATTAGCTTGGCCTCCAGTCGCGGCAGCTGCATCATGCGCTGGCGGATGGCATTGTACTGACTCATAAAGGCAGCCAGGCTGTCGTTGAGTGCCGAGCCGTCAACACGTTGCTCTGTCTCAGTAATGGTCACGGTGATGGCCGTGCCTTCCAGCAGTATGGGCATGATGGGCTGAGGGTCTTCGTCAACGAAAAGCAATGTCTGCAGAGCCGAATCGACGTCGGCACGGAAGCCGAACTTGCCGTGCACCACATGTGCGGAGTCGATACTGCGGAAGTCCTGTCCGTCGAACACCTTCAGATGCAATGTCCTGTTCTCCAACTCCGACAGAGAGGTGGTGCCCTGCACATTAAGAGTCTCACTGCACGACGTGAGCATCAAGCCCAAAACATATAAAGGTATATAGGAAGCAATATGTCGCATGAGTGATTGATAAGCTAGTTAGTTATGTTTTCCGGAGTCGCTGCAAGCTACTGCTGTATCGGTTCGAGCTTGCTGGCTATGATTGCTTTCGCTTCGTCCATAGCCTCATGCTCCGAGGTTGCAGTATGCGGACGCGGAGGCATGGCAGGATGTATAGTCAGTTTCAGAGGATGCCAACTCACAAAGTTGAATCCCCGCGAGCGAGGCAGCACTTGGAATGCACCATTGATTGTCATGGGCAGAATGGGTAGCTGCAGCTCATCGGCCAGCTGGAATGCACCGCGCTTGAAGCCGCGCATCTTGCCATCCCATGTACGTGCTCCTTCAGGGAACACCACCACAGACGTTCCGTTCTGCAGTATGGCACGTGCGCGCTCGTAGGTCTGTTGTATCTTCTTCGGGCCGCTGTTGTTCACGAAGATATGCCCGGCTTTCTCGCACGCTTTGCCTACCAGTGGCATATTGCGCAGCGATTGCTTCATCATCCACTTGAAGTTGCGGCCCAGATAGCCATATATCAGGAAGATGTCGAAGGCACCCTGATGGTTGGCTACAATGACATAGCTCTCGCCGTCGACCATATTCTCCCGTCCCTCTATCTTGACAGGCAAGAGCAGCAGGCGCACCATCACCTTGGACCATATACAGCCAGGCCAATAACTCCAGAACGATGCCTTGCCCACCGTGCAGCCTATTATCACCTCGATTGCGGTGATAATCGTGACAGCTGCCAGCAGTGGCGCGATAAGTATCTGATATATGTAATATAGTATCTTTGTCATGCCTCTTTCTCCAGTTCAACGGGCAGGCGCAACGCGGTGTACAGTTCCAGCACACAGCCTACGGCCATGGCCACTACCCACTCGTTACCTTGCGCGAAGCCCACACGGAACGTGTGCATACACATCAGGCCGGCTGCCACCATCAGGGCCAGCGCCCCCAGCATCTGCTGCCTGCGCAGACGGTTAATCACGAAATTGTGTCCTTCATACTGCTGCAACATCTGCATACAGCCAAAGCACAAAGCTCCCACAGCGAACAGCACGAAACCCGTCACGGGGAACTTGATATACAGCACGGCTCCAAGAAGCAACGCTACGCCACCTCCCATCATCACCACACTCTGTATAAAAGACAGTTGCTTCATGGCTGCACTACAAACACATCCTCATTAGCACGCTGCATGTAGTACTGTTCGCGCGCCTTCTTCTCAATAGTAGTGGGGTCGTTCTCCAGCGCATCCACTTCGCGGCTGTATGTCTCGTACTGCTGGCGGTAGTCCTCTATCTGTTCCTCCAGAACGGCCGCCTCATGGTGTCGCTGCATACTCAGCAGCAGGTTGTTGTCGTCAATAAACGTCATCCACAATAGGAACAGCACGATTGTCACGCTGTACTTATGCTCGGCAATGAAATGCCAAATCTGTCTTATCTTTGTCGCCACGATAATTGCGTTTTGCTTTTACATGCTGCGAAAGTAGGCAAAACAAACCAAAGGACGTATATATGCCACACTTTTTTTGCCTTATTTAGCAATTGCACCCTTTTTTACGTTACCTTTGCACCTGATTTTAATTCACAACTGACAATTCCTAATTCATATTCACTGTGTCCGAATTCATTGTATCAGCCCGCAAGTACCGTCCTGTCACCTTCGACAGCGTGGTGGGCCAATCGGCCATCACCTCTACGCTGAAGAACGCCATCAGCTCGGCTAAGCTGGCACATGCCTACCTTTTCTGCGGTCCGCGCGGAGTGGGCAAGACCACATGTGCACGCATCTTTGCCAAGACCATCAACTGTCTGACGCCCACTGCCGATGGCGAAGCCTGCGGTCACTGCGAGTCGTGCGCGGCCTTCCAGGAGGGCCGCTCATTCAATATAGTGGAGCTCGATGCTGCATCCAACAACTCCGTGGACAATATCCGCGACCTCATAGACCAAGTGCGCATACCGCCGCAAGTGGGACGCTACAAGGTGTTCATCATCGACGAGGTACACATGCTGTCCACTTCAGCCTTCAATGCGTTCCTCAAGACGCTGGAGGAGCCGCCGGCCCATGCCATCTTCATACTGGCCACCACGGAGAAGCACAAGATACTGCCCACCATTCTGTCGCGCTGCCAAGTGTACGACTTCCAGCGCATGACCATGCAGGACACCATCGACCATCTGGCATCCGTGGCTGCACGCGAGGGCTACACTGCCGAACCCGCAGCACTGGCCGTTATCGCACAGAAAGCCGATGGTGGTATGCGTGACGCCCTGAGTATCTTCGACCAGGCTGTCAGCTTCACTGGTGGCAACCTCACCTACCAGCGTGTCATCGAGAACTTGGGCATCATCGACTACGACTACTACTTCCGCATGGTTGATGCCATGCTTGCCGGCAATGTACAGCAGTCGATGCTGCTATACAATGAGGTACAGCAGCAGGGCTTCGAAGGAGCACCGTTCATCAGTGGCCTGGCTCTGCATCTGCGCGACCTGCTCATGGCCAGCGATGCCAGCACGGCCCCACTCTTCGACGCTGCCGACGAGGTGCGCCAGCGCTATGTCGAGCAGGCATCCCGTTGCCGTGCACAGTGGCTCTATCGCGCCATCAGGCTCTGCAACCAGTGCGAAGTGTCTCTGCGCACCTCGCGCAACAAGCGGCTACAGGTTGAGCTGGCTCTCATAGAGTGCACCCAGGCCGTCAGTGATGACAGCATAGGCTCTGGGCTTCGGCCCACACTGCATCTTAAATTAATCTTCAATCAGCCCTCGATGGTAGCCATCGAGCCGACTGCAGCTGCCACTGCACCAAAGGCAGCCCCACAAGCTCCAGTTGCAACACCAGCACAAGGAGCAACTCCGACTAACACATCGACCCCGACAGCCCAATCAGCCCCTACTGCCACACCAGCCTCAACTGCTGTGCCCGCCACTGTAGCTGCTGCGACTTCCACATCAGGCAAGAGTGGAGGCGAGTCCAAGCTACGCACCCTCAAGCTGGGCACGCTATCGCCGTCCATCCATCGCAAGACTGAAGCCAATGCAGCAGCCGCCAGCGCTACGGCTCAAGCCAACACAGAAGCGGCAACCAAGAGCTCTCCGCCTGCCGACCAGCCCATTGATGCTGCCGAGCTGAGAGTCAAATGGCAAGAGTTCATCAACACCATGCCACAGGAAGAGACGGCTCTCGCACAATGTATGCGCATCATGCAGCCTGAGCTGGAAGAGCAAGAAGGCAAGCCCACAGCGCATATCAGCCTGGAGAACGAAGAACTCGCACGCCAGATGCGCGACATACAGCCCCGCCTCCTGCCCTACTTGCAGCAGCAGCTCCACAATGCTTCTCTGCAGATGCGCTTCACGGTGATTGAGAAGACGCAGAGTGTGCGCGTCTACGACAAGCGCGAACAGCTCAAGCACCTCTGCAAGCTCAACCCGGCATTTGTTACTCTCGGCAAGACCTTCAAGCTGGAACTGTCGTGATAATCCGCAACAGCATCATACCCGTGCGCGGCTTCAAGGCACTGAACCTGTGCGGCTTCATATTCGTGCGCCGCGAATGCCGCTTCACGGCCCACGACCTGCGCCACGAGCTGATACACACACGCCAACAGAGAGAACTACTCTTTGTTGGCTTCTTCATTATATACATTGCTGAGTGGTGCTACCACCTGATTCGTTTGCGCTCGCCACTGCGTGCCTATCATGCCATCAGCTTCGAGCGCGAGGCCTACCGCCATCAGGCCACTCCCACATATTTGCTGCAACGCCGCCACTATGCATCGTTTCGGACGCGCAGAAGTTAGCTTGCTGCAGGACTGCTGGCCTTGATAGTATTGAGCAACTGGCAGGCCTCACCTACGGAGTTGATGCCACGCACCAGCAGCGAGCGGCGTCCGTTGACTTCCTCCAGCTGGCAGTCGGTGGCGTGGAGCGAGTAGTAGCTTATCACCTGATCGAATGCGGGGCTTTGGAAGAACGGTGACTCAGCATCGTTGACGAAGTACAGGCGCATACGGTGATTCTTCAGTATGACGCGCTCGGCACCGAAGTACTTGCCCAGCCTGCGCAGCTCCACCACACGAATCAGCTCTTCGCCTTCCTCCGGCACAGGCCCGAAGCGGTCTATCATACGCTTGCGGAATGCCTCTACAGCCTCTGGTCGCTCCAGCTGGTCCAGCTCGCGGTACAGCAGCATACGCTCCGATGCCGTAGGCACATACGACTCGGCAAAGTACATCGGCAGGTCGCTCTCCAGCAGGCACTCGTCTACAAAGGCATCGCCGCTGGTCACCTCGCCTGCCTCCACCTGCTCGGCATACAGCTCCTTGAACTCGTCGTTCTTCAGTTCCTTGACTGCCTCGGACAATATCTTCTGATACGTCTCGTAGCCCAGGTCGGCAATGAAGCCGCTCTGTTCGGAGCCCAGCAGATTGCCGGCGCCTCGTATGTCAAGGTCCTGCATAGCAATGTGTATGCCGCTGCCCAGGTCGGAGAAGTTTTCTATGGCCTGCAGTCTACGGCGCGCATCTGCCGGCAGCAGACCCAACGGCGGTGCCAGCAGGTAGCAGAATGCTTTCTTGTTGCTGCGTCCCACGCGTCCGCGCATCTGGTGTAGGTCGGACAGACCGAAGTTGTTGGCTGCGCAGATGATTATCGTGTTGGCATTGGGTATGTCCAGTCCGCTCTCCACGATGGTGGTGGAGATGAGCACATCGTACTCGTAGGACGCGAAGTCCATCATCACCTGTTCCAGCTCGTCTGTAGCCATACGTCCGTGGCCTATGGCTATGCGGGCATCTGGTGCCTCGCGTCGCACTATCTGCTCCAGTTGCGCAAGCGAGCTGATGCGGTTCGATACGATAAATGTCTGCCCGTTGCGGCTCATCTCGAAGCGCACGGCCTCGCCTATCACGTCGGCAGAGAAGGTGTGCACCTCCGTCTGTATCGGGTAGCGGTTGGGGGGCGGGGTCTGTATGACGCTCAGGTCGCGGGCACCCATCAGCGAGAACTGCAAGGTGCGTGGTATCGGCGTGGCCGTCAGCGTCAGCGTGTCTACGTTTACCTTCAGCTGGCGCAGCTTCTCCTTCGTGGCTACGCCGAACTTCTGCTCCTCGTCTATGATGAGCAGGCCCAGGTCCTTGAACTTCACTTTCTTGCCTATCAGCTTGTGTGTACCCACCAGTATATCAATACGTCCGGCCTCCAGGTCGGCCAGCAGCTCCTTGGTCTGCTTGGGTGTGCGTGCCCTCGTCAGGTAGTCCACCCTCACAGGCATGTCGCGCAGGCGGTCGCCGAAGGTGTGGTAGTGCTGATAGGCCAGCACCGTTGTGGGGACCAGCACAGCCACTTGCTTGCCATCGGTGGCTGCCTTGAATGCCGCACGCACGGCTATCTCCGTCTTGCCGAATCCCACATCGCCGCATATCAGTCGGTCCATAGGCCGTGCCCGTTCCATATCGGCCTTCACCTCAGCCGTTGCCTTCAGCTGGTCGGGTGTGTCCTCGTAGAGGAAGCTGGCCTCCAGCTCGTGCTGCATGTAGCTGTCGGGGCTGAACTTGAATCCCTTCTCCTCGCGGCGGCGCGAGTATAGGCGTATGAGGTCGCGGGCTATGTCCTTGATCTTGTTCTTGGTGCGCTCCTTCATGCGCTCCCATGCACCCGTACCCAGACGGCTGATGCGCGGCGGCTCGCCCTCCCTGCCCTTGTACTTCGACACCTTGTGCAGGGCGTGTATCGATACATACACTACATCGTCGCGCTCGTAGGTGAGCTTTATCATCTCCTGCATAGTGCCATTCTGCTGCGGCACTCTGACCAAGCCGCCGAACCGTCCTATGCCGTGGTCTATGTGCACAATATAGTCGCCGATGTTGAACTCCTGCAGCTCTTTCAGCGTCAGCGCCACCTTGCCGCCCCGTGCGCGCTCGCTGCGCAACGAGTACTTGTGGAAGCGGTCAAATATCTGGTGGTCAGTGAACAGACACACACCCAGCGTGTTGTCCGTGAAGCCAGCATGTAGAGTGCGGGACACTGGGATGAAGGCCCCGGCTCCCTTTGGCCCCTTGGCTGTGTATGTCCCGCCCAGGATTTCCTTCAGGCGTTCTATCTGCTTGGCTGAGTCGGCCAGTATGTACAGTTTGTAGTTGTTGGCTGCGTACTCTTCGAGTGCCTGCTTCAGCAGGTCGAAGTTCTTGTGGAATATGGGTTGCGGCGTTACGTCGAACTCTATTTTGACCTTAGCTTTGCGGTCGAGGCTCTGCGACAGCCACAACTGGCGGAACTCGCCTGCAGCGTCGCGCCACGCCTGCCCGTCCACCAGCCAGTCCTCGATTTTGAACGATGGCGCCTCCGTCCCCTCGCCCTCGGCTTGTCTGACCAGTACCGCCTGCTTGGAGAAGCCGCCTGTGTATGCCTGATCGATAGCGTCGCTCACGTATGCCGGCGACTTGCTGACAATAACGGTTTCCTTGGGCAGCATCTGCGTGAACATCACGTGCTGCGACTGCGCCTTGTCGAGTTCGGGCACCACCACAATCTCTGTGCGGCGCTCGCGGCTCAGCTGCGTCTCCACCTCGAATGTGCGTATGCTGTCTATCTCATCACCGAAGAAGTCTATGCGGAAGGGGTATTCGTGGGAGTAGGAGAACACGTCGATGAGCGACCCACGCACAGCGAACTGCCCAGGCTCATACACGTAGTCAGTACGCTGGAAGCCGAACTCCAGCAGCGTCTGTTCCACAAAAGTCAGGTCTACACGCTCGCCCTTGTGCAGCGACAGGGTGCTTTTCTCCAGCTGCTCCTGCGATGCCACCCGCTCGGCTACGGCTTCGGGGTAACTGACTATTACAGTTGAGAGCTGTCGGTTGAAGGCTGATAGGCGCGAGAGCACCTCTGTGCGCAGTATGTCGTTGGCCGCATCGCGCTGGCCATACCTGATGGCACGACGAAACGACGATGGGAAGAACAGCACCTTCTCGTTGCCGAGCAGCTGCACCAGGTCCTGATAGAAATATCCTGCATCGTCGGCATCGTCCATGACAAACAGCATTGGCGGTATCTCCGCATCTGCTACAGCAGCGAAGGCCAATGCCGCTGCCGACGACTGAAGGCCTGTGGCCTGTATCGACCACACCCCGTCATCCTTCAACGCGCGCCCCAGCCTCTTCACCAGAGGGTGGCGCGCATACATCGCGCTCAGCTCACCTATCTCCATTCTTCATTCATTCATCATTCCCCTCGATCTCTTCGCGGTCTATCTTCTTGCGGTCCATCTGCCACCAAGCATAGGCGATATAGGCCAGCACGAAAGGTATCAGCAGGGAGACGTACGCCATAGTGCGTAGGGTGAACTCCGACGACGAAGCGTTGACTATGGTCAGCGAGCTCTGCAGGTCGGCAGTAGACGGATAGAATGCTGTGTTGTTCCAACCGGCCAGCAGGAGCAGCACCAGTACCGTCAGCACAGTACCAATGCCTACAGGCCATATGGATGTACTATTTCCTGATCGACGATTTACTATCTCCTTGATGATGCCATACAGCACCAGAACTACACCCAGCACCAGCACAATAGCCAGCGGCCACAGGGCCAGCAGATTGTTAAAGTACTTCATCGGCTCCAGTACGATAATGCCCTGGGCATCAACGGCATATCCTTCCTTCAGCAGCACATGCGCCACGTAGGCAACAAAGAGGATGAGGAACGGCACCGTCTGCCCCAGCAGCAGCGAGCGGCAACGCTGGCGTATGGGTTCGTCGTCGATATTGTTCATATAGTACAGCAGGCCCAGTATGCGTGTGAGGAACACTACGGCAAAACCCAGCACCAGCACCCACGGATTGAGTAGGGCATCAAGGCCGTGCGAGGCATTGGCCCACGAACTTATCACAGGGTTGCCCACACCCGTGAGGTTGGACTTGGCCACCACGAAGTTGGAGCCTTCGAAGAAGGTTGCCACAGCACCACCTATGAGCAGCGGACCCAGCAGCCCGTTGAGCTGCAGCCCGAACTGGAACACGCGTGCCAGCTCCTGCTTCTTCTGGAACTCATAGCTCACAGCCTGTATGACGAAGGTCACAAGTATAGCCATCCACAGCCAGTAGGCACTACCGAAACTGGTGCTGTAGAACAGCGGGAAGGCGGCAAAGGCGGCGCCACCGAAGGTCACCAGTGTGGTGAACGTGAGCTCCCACTTGCGCCCCGTGGAGTTGATGAGCATACGGCGCTCCTCCTCCGTGCGGCCCACACGGAATATGAGCGTATTGGCGCCCTGCACGAACATCATAAACACTAACAGCGCTCCCAGCACGCTGATAATCAACCACCAATAGTGCTGGAGGAGGGGAAGGGCCCCTACTCGTCCCCCCTCAAGGGGGAGAGTAGTTTGTAGTAGAGAGAGTAAGGGACTATATGTCATCATCGTTTAACTTATTATAGGTAATGTTCGTATTATCAGTTATTTGTACAATTAGCAGGCAAGAGTATCTACTCTCCCCCTTGAGGGGGAGCGGGGAGGGGGTCTACCCCTCTCCTTATCTGCTTAAACATTATGTTGAGTTCAACGATGAGCATGGCTGTGAAGAGCACCAGGAAGAGGAAGAACGTGGTGGCAACTGCGCCAGCGCTGATGTCCGACACCGATGCCGACACGGGCAGCATGTCCTGTATGGTCCAAGGCTGGCGACCCAGCTCGGCTACCACCCATCCGCACTCCGAACAGATGTACGTCAGCGGCACCAGGGCTATTGCGGCCCACAGCAGCCAGCGCTGGCCAGCCACATCCTTGCGACGCCACAACAGGAAGCACAGCACGGCGAAGTAGAGCACCAGCAGCGAGCCTATGCCTACCATCGTGCGGAAAGCCCAGAAGTTGACGGGTATGAACGGCACGACCTCGTGTTCATCCTTGAGGAAACCGTAGCCGAAGTACTGCATGTTGGGTCGCAGCGCCTCCAGCGCTATGGCAGCCTCCAGCGAGTCGCCGTCGGCACGTGCCTGACGGTAGCTGGCCAGAGCTGCTATGGCGGTGCGGCCACGCTCCATCTTCTCTGCCACCGATGGCTCCACGGTGCCGTCCTCGCGCGTGTAACCTTTTATTATATCGTTCACACCCGGCACATAGCCGTGCAGCGAGCGTGTGGCCAGCAGCGACAAGCCGTTTGGTATGGCTATGCGCAGCGGAGCCTCCTCCTCGGTTTCGTAGTCGGGCTGAGCGAAGGGGTTGACCAGAGCCACACCCGTGAGGCTCACATCGTTGCCACCATTGTACAGCGCCTCCATAGCAGCCAGCTTCATGGGTTGCACCTGCGCCACCTTGTAAGCACTCTCATCGCCTGTCACAGCAGCCAGAACGGAGGCCACAAGCCCCACCACAGCACCTATGGGCAGGCTCTTCAGCGCCAGCTGGCGCTCTGCCTCGCGATGCTTCAGCAGGTACCAGCCGCTCACCGCCACCACGAACACGGCGCCTATGATCCACGACGAAATCTCCGTGTGCAGGAACTTGTCCACAGCATAGGGCGACAGAGCCACATCAGCGAAGGACACCATCTCGTTGCGCATCGTATCGGGGTTGAACTCGCAGCCCACGGGGTACTGCATCCACGAGTTGGCCACCAGAATCCACCAAGCCGATATCGTTGCGCCCACCCACGTGAGCCACGTGCTGGTCAGGTGGAAGCCCTTCGACACCTTGTCCCAACCGAAGTACATCACAGCCACGAAGGTGCTCTCCATGAAGAACGCCACGATGCCCTCAATGGCCAGCGGCGCACCGAAGATGTCGCCCACGAACCACGAGTAGTTGCTCCAGTTGGTGCCGAACTCAAACTCCAGGATGATGCCTGTGGCCACACCCATAGCGAAGTTCACGCCGAACAGACGCTGCCAGAACTGGCTGGCCTTGCGCCAGAAGACATCGCCCGTGCGATAGTACTTAGTCTCCACAATAGCCATTATCAGGCCAAGACCCAGGGTGAGCGGCACGAACAGCCAGTGGTAGATGGCGGTCAGGGCAAACTGCGCCCTCGCCCAATCCACCGCCGCACCATCAATTAACATCAAGTTTGTCATATTGCTTGCTTGTTTTGGTTATCAGTTGGATTGCCATTGCGCTATATAACTACATCGAAAGACGCGGAAAACACTAAAATCATTTTCGCTTTATTCGTCCTTTTAGATGTTATAATCTCTTTTTGGTTTCGATTGTTTGAAAAGTTTGCTGCAAAGATAAACATTAATAGCGAGAAAACAAAAATATCCAGCAATTATGCTATCGTATATTATTCACGCCCAATTCACGGGCATTCACGTTTAACCATCACTAATATATACCACAACACCAATACATTTGCATGTCTGTTGCGTCTCACTCATTGTCGTTTGAGCATTTCGCCGGCCACGAACTGAGCCTCCTGCCCCTCCACCGCATGTTCACCCACATAGTCGTGGAAGAAGAACAGCTTCAGCACAGCAAACATCACCACCAGTTTGATGGCAATCACCAGCCACAGCGTGCGCCCCAGCGTCATCGACCTGAAGCCGTCATAGTACAGGCGGAACGCCCTATAGAAAAAACCTTTACCCATTGAATCCAAAGAAATTACAGGTTGACGCCACAAAGATAATGTATTTACGGCAAACAACTGTCAACGACACAGAAAAGACAGAACCAAAAACTATAGCCCAGTGCTCGGCATGTTGCGACGCGATGCAACATAGGGATGCCCCTGGGAGCGCGGGCGGCTCGCCCGCAAAAACAATGCTATCAATTCCTAAACAGCACGCTGTTGAATGCAGAACAGCGTGCTGTTGAGCATCGCGCACCGCG
>CALEPV010000058.1 GCA_937910905.1 uncultured Prevotellaceae bacterium | reverse complement strand
TTTCATATTCAGACACTTGCATCTTATAAGGCCTTTTTTGCTGCGGATGTTAGGATAATGTAGAATGAATAATTGGGTGGTGCGGGTGCTGTTACTTTAGTTTGGCCAGGCGCAAGGCTTCGGCAAAGATATGCTCGGGCAGCAGTTCCCAACGTGGCGAGGCATTGATGCCTTCAGCGGGGATGGTGTATGTGCGTGGGGATGCAAGCTTGATGCCGGATTCTGTATCAATGAGCTGGGCCAGGCGGACCGTGCATGGCTGGCTGGTGCATCGGGTGATTGTCTGCGTCAGCTGAGTGTCAGTCATGCCCAGCCTCCAGTCTGCGTACTGCAGGATGATGTACTTGCCGCCAAGCCCTATGCGGAGTGCCGTGCTGTCGGGCTCTATGGTCGTTGTGATGAGCTGCATGTCGGACATGGTGACATTGCCAGTCAGGAAGCGTATGCCGTCGGACGAAGTCCAGCATACCTCGGTGAATCGCCCTTTCTTGTCGCGAAGCAGATAGTTGGTATCATCTTTGCTGTGCCCGTAGAAGTACTGGCTGAAGTCGAGGCCCGCCATAATGTCGCGTGTGGTGAACATATCGGGGTAGCTCATCTTGCTGTAGTCATATATCACGCCACGGTACTGCTGCACATCGCCGAAGTTGTATTGTCCTGTGCCTCTGAAGCCGCTGCCGCTGTTGGTGCTCTCGGTCACCCCATTCTCTATCTGAAGCAGCCTTTCTGCAGCCTGATGCGGAGTGAGTACAATCGGAGTGCGCGGGTGCAGGGCATCGTAGCGCTGCTGTAGCTCGCTGGCCAGACGGTGGAAGGTGCTGCCGTCGGATACGTTGGTGCGCGAACGCACGACATAGTATCGGAGGTCACTTGTGAAGTCGTTGTTGTGGAATATGTGCCGCTGTGTGGTCAGAGCATCAACCGTGTAGTACATGTAGATGGAGTCATATTTCTGCTCAAATACATTCTCTGCGTTCAGCTGCTTGTCGTACACGCTGAAGAAGTACGACTGCCCATCCATAAATGCCTCCCATGCCAGCACGATGGCGTTGTCCTGGAAACCACTCATGAACAATTGCTTGGACGAACTGCGTCCCACCTTGCATGGTTTGAAGAAGTTTAGCTCGTCGTTGCCTTTCTGCTCGCTGTTGATGGGATTGAGTCTTACGTTTATGAGATTGCTTTGTACGGTGGCCTTATAGCGCTCATTTTCCTTTGTGGTTAGGTATATCATATGGTACAGCAGTCCCAGCTGCCGCGGCGTGCCCTGCGGAAGCTCGAACTGCAGCAACTGGCTGGTACGCGTCGCCGGGTCGTGCCGCATCACAACGATGGTCTTGCTTAGCGCAGCATAGCGTATGGTCTCGTAGCAGAGCAGATTCTCACGGTACCTGCCCAATATGCTGGGTATGGGGTAGTGCCAGTCACCGTAGCGGACAATAAGGTCGCCTGTGCGCAGCCCTAGGTTGTAGGCCAGTGTGTCTACCAGCTCGATGACGAAAGCCTTGTATAGGTTGTCCTTGAACTCCTTGCGGCCATCGGCTGTAGATGGGATTGTGTCGCCGTTCTCATCGTAGTAGTATGCATCGTTCAGCACGTTTACGCAATAGATAGGTGCTGAATTCCAGTCGCCTGTCATAGCGTAGCAGGGCTCACCAAACTCGTTGAGGCTCTGCCAGGCAACTGTCGTGCCTTGAATGCTGATGTTCTTCTGCATCGTATAGTATAAAGCATCGGCCCGGAATGAGCGTCCACGATAGCCCAGGCTGTCAAAGTAGATGAGCCCAATGTACTCGGAGTTGTCGTCGCTGAGCAGGTTGCCGTACTTGTCGGCAATGTGCCCGTTGTCGTACTTTGTGGTCACACGGAGGTGTGCAACGCTGTCCATATCAATCCTCTTCTGAATCTGGTCGCCGTAGAACTCGTGGTTGTAGTACGTGTGGTGTGCGTAGTCGTAGTGATAGACATCGCGGTTGTACGAGCGCCAAGACACGTCTGTAGGCAACTGAAGCTCATGGTCGAAGCCCAGATACTTGACTTCCTTGTGCTGGCTCTGTGGCGTGTCGGTGTAGATGGATTGCTTGATGTGGTAGTCGAGGAAGCCTGTTGAAGGTTCCATGTCCAGCGTGTAGTATTCGTCGGAGACTAGCCGTCGCTTGCTGTCATATCGCTCTATGTTTATCTTGTTGTCCTCAAAGTTGATGATGCTGTCGCACTCAGGCGTGCTCACGAAACGATATGTCGGCACGGTGTCAAGGCCGTCGGTGGACTTGTACTTCACCTGCCACACACGTTGCCCGTCCACGTAGCGTGCCCGTTCCAGACAGGTACCGCTGGTGGTTAGAAGGCTGTCGGCATTCAGAGTAACTATATATAATCTGTGTCCCTGATTGTCAAGGTGCTGTATCCACATAGCCTTGTCGGTATCGTAGTTTACCAGGTGCCCGTTTAGGTCCTCGGATCTGCACAGAGTAGTGTTGGCGTAGAGAGTGTGTTGGTACAGATAGCGATGTATGCCGCCCGTGATGGTGTCGGGGTTGCCATCGGCATCGAAGAACGCGCATTCCGTCTGGTTGCCCCAGTTGTCGTAGCTGTATTTCACATGGATGCAGTCATGACTCACCTCGCTTCTGCGTTTGGGCATACGCATAGGACTGCCAAACTGGTCGATGCAGGTTGCGCTGGTCATCCAGCCTTTCTTGTTGTACTCGTATCGCCATCCGCAGTTGCCCCAGTTGTCGAGGATTGGGGTACCCATAGCATCGCCCGATTGCGTTTGTAGCAGATTGCCCTCGGCATCATGCAGTATAATCTGTGTGAAGGCTCCGTCGCTGTTGCGGACTATGTGGCCTTCGTCGTCCATGAATGTCACTCGCGTCTCATAGCCATTCTCATCGAGCAGTATGCCTACGTAGGTGCATTCTTTGTCTTCGCGCAGATGAGCCAGCGAACCGTAGGCATCTATGTAGTGACCGATAATCCTGTTCTGCGACACCGATGTCGGGAAGTACTGCAGCACGAGGGTACCGTTCTTATCGTACATGTTCTCCTGCACCATCACGCCATTGCGGCTGATCTTCTCGAACTGGCAGATGTCTTTCAGCTTGTACTTCCACGATGATGATATGTCTGTGTCACTGCCGAAGGGGTTGGCGAGTATGGGACCGTAGGACTCGTTGAATGGGTTGCCCCACGGGTCGAGTATCTGCATGTGAGTGAACGGCGCTGTAGACGGCTGTCCGGCAGGACGCAGCAGCTTGAAGTACCGGCGCGTGTGCTTGATGTCTTCTTTGCTCAGTTTGGGCCCCAAGCCTTTCCAGAAGCCGTACTTGTTCACCACGTTGGCATAGCACTCCGAGTAGTAGCCGTTCACATCCGGGAAGGAGCGCGCCTTGATCTTCACTTTGGCTGTGTCGGTGAACAGCTCGTCGCCTTCCTTGGAAGCTCTCGTTGGTGCGGCCGGGCGCGAGCCGGTCTTGTCGCCTTCGTCCAGACGGTTGGTGAACTGCCTCATGCGCTCTCTGCTGCGGTCGGTCTTGTCGTCCTGGGCAGTTGCGGTGAGTGTGCATAGCAGCAGGAGGCAGAATGCTATATGTCTCATGTTGGTGGTTATTGTTTAGCTATGGAATTGTTGAGGCGTTGCATCTCGGCCTCTGTGTAGTACACGGGATAGTGTTCGGCACCAGCCTCTCCCTCCTCGGGCGTGAATGTGAGGCACAGGAAGCGCTTAGGCGCGAGGCCGCCGCCCTGTGCTTTATAGAACGGTCGCGCTACCTTCACTTCGGTCGCAGTCTTGGACAGAAGGATGTCGCCGTCGCGTAGTCCGCTGCGATAGTACGTGCCGAGGGTGTCGGTGATGTGCAGGTAGTCCACCTGTCGGCTCGCATCGACGCTAGCGGCGGATAACTTGTACGAGCCTGTGCCAAAGATGGTGTAGGATGGGCCCTCTTTTTGAATCTCGTCGCCAGGCACTACGGATGTCTGTATCTCGCGTGTGCCGTAGGTGATGAGCGACTCCTCACCGAACTCGTTGACAGCTTTTGCCGCAACAATCTCGCCAGCGAAGTTGCGCACGAACTTCTTGCGGTAGTAACACAGCGAGTTGTCGTCCCACGCCGGGCAGCGTATGGGCTCGCCTGTGAGACCTACCACGTGCTGTCCCACGACGATGCCGTTCTCAATCTCGTATTCGAGCGAGAGCTGTCGGTTGCCTAAGCTGTCGGTGATGATGCTACGTGTCAGGATGCTGTCGGCATTGTAGTAGCTGCTCATCTGCCGCAGGATATAGCCGTGGCTGTCGGCTTCGTCGATGGCGCGGTAAATGCGCTGCACCTCGGTGCCGGCATCCTGCTTTCGCACCTTGGTGATGAGCTGATGGTAGTCGGACCTGTCGCTATTGATGGGCTTCAGGGCTGTCAGGCTGCTGCCGCCGAAGTAGGATACGATGCTCGTGGTGTCGTTGCTTTCATGCACCTCGCGGCGATAGCGCAGGCGGTCCTGGACGTTGAAGTCGGTACGCTCGGTCAGCTCATGCGTGGTGTCAGAGTACTTGCATAGCACTTGCCTTACTAGACGCAAGGACTTGGTATTGCGACAATCGTATATGCTGTTGCTCGTCATGTTGCCAAAGCTGTCGTAGCGGTACGTACGGAAGGACTTGCCATACAGAAGCTCCGATCGGTATATCTGCCTGCCGTCCTCGTCGAAGCGGAGTGTGTCGGTACGGTCGGGCATGGTGTAGATCACGTGGTCGGGGCCGTACTCGGCTCGCGAATTGCTTGCTTCTGTCCAGCGGCCAAACTCGTCAAAGGCTATGAACTGCAAGCGCCATGCGGCGATGCTGTCACCGTACTCGTCTAGTGGCGTGGAGGATACGGTGCTGTTGTCGGTGTCGTCGTAGTCGTAAAGGTATCCGTAGGCCATGCGGCTGTTGCGCTGCGGGGCGCCGGCTTCGTTGAAAAACTGCATACGTGCGAATCGGCTGTCGCGCAGGGTGATACGTATGCGGTCGGCACCGTTGCCTCGGACACGCAGGGACTTACCCTCGGCATCGACGTAGTTGGCCCAAAGCGTCTGCGTGGTGCTGGCGGAAGGGGTGCTGGCTGGCGAACCGCCAGCCACAGGACTGCCTGTGCGGTAGTATTGGAGGGAGTACAGCACGTTGCCGTTGATGTCGTAGGCTGTCTGGCGGGATATGTCGCCGTCGGCATCGGCACCGAAGAGCCACATTGAGGTGCGCAGCTGCATCAATGCGAAGCTCTGCGAGGCCTGATCCAGCTCGTTCTCCGTCTCCGACAAAGCCACAAGTGGTGACTCTATCATCTTGTTGGTGGTGGGCTCGCCTTTGCCATTGAGCACTTCTACCTTATAGAACGGATGGCGTATCTTCATGCCGAGGAAGGTCATTGACGGCAGGCGTCCGCGGCGGGTGAGGCGGTAGTGGTATACGAACTGTGACCGCTCGCTGCGACTGAGCTGACGGCCAACGCCTTCGGGCCAGCCGGTGGCCGTGGAGATGTTGGCATAGTACTCGTGGTGCGGCCTGTAAGCGAGGTACCATGTGAGCAGTAGCACCAAGGCTATAGCCGACAGGGTTACGGCAATGGCGGTGAGGCGCTTGCGGTTGCGGCGACGCATGATGCGTGCCTCTTCCTGCAGGCGTATGAGGCGCTGCTGCGTCTCGGCCTGCTCTCGCTGGCGCTCCTCTTCCTGCTCTTTCAGTAGCGCACGTAGCTCCCTGTGTGCCTTCACTACAGGGCAGAGAATGTCGTGCACGAGCTCTATGCGCAGCTCTCCGGCATATAGGAACTGGCGGAGTATCTTCTTCTGATTGCAAAGACGGCTTATGTCCTGCTGCGTTATGTGGCGGGAGGCTATGGCGTCGTAGATGGTCAGGTTCTCGCGACGGCCCTGCCCGTTGAGCAACTTGTCCTCAAGATACTCTACGGCATCGTTTGACAGCTCTGATATGGCATCGTTGTAGAAGTCGGTGATAATCTCGCCACCCTTCTGCTCCACGAGGTCTGCGGTAATCTCTGCATCGCTGTTGGCATTGTACAGGCGGTTAAGGTAGAGGGAGAGCACGGCACTGTCCACTTCAATCTCGGGTATGTCGTTGAGGTCGAAGTCCGTGCGTCCGGTGACCTTCTCGAGGATGAGCTTGGCCACGGGCTTGCTGATGAGGCCTGGTACGGGGCGCAGTATGATTTGTGCAGCCTGCTCTTCGTTGATTGGGCGCAGGCAGTAGCGGTTCTGCTTGAGAGAGGGGATGGCGGCGGTGAAGTACTCAAACTCAGACAGGAAGTCCTCGCGTATGGTGAACACGAAGTGTATGTCGTTGTCCTGAACGAAGTCGGGTAGGCCGTTGTCGTTAGTGAAGTCGAGCGCGTCGAACATACTGTCGAAGTCACCGGTATCTACGACCTTCATGCTGTCGGCATTGGCAGAAGCCTGTATCACCTCGTTCTGCAGGTAGGTCGGTATGATGTCGTTCAGCTGGTCGGCCAGTTCCACAAAGAACTGCTTCTTACGTGCTGTGTCGGCCTGCAGGGTGAATATCTCCTCGAACTGGTCGAAGATGAGGAGCAGCTTGATGCGCTGGCCATCGGCATCGTGGAATGTGTGACGGTGGAAGTACTCATAGAGCGACTCGTGGGCAGGGTCCTTGCAGGGTATCACTTCACGGACGGTCTCCGCTCCAATGGTAGCCTTAATCTGCGACAGATACGACTCGTGCTCTTTGTGGTCCAGCCGGACTATGAACGGGTGATAGCCTACCCGACGTGCAGCTGGCAGTATGCCGGCATTGAGGATGGAGGACTTGCCGATGCCGCTCTTGCCGTAGAGCAGGGTGTCGGTATCGTTGATGACGCATTGTGTGAGGTCGCGGATATCGTCGTCGCGTCCGTATAGGACTTCACCTTCCTGGTAGGACTGCAGACCTAGCCAGGGATTGTTTCTCTTCACGCCTTCCATCGTTGGGTTAGTCTTGATTCATTGTGTGAATGATTCTCTCTGAGGCTTCGGCAACGTCTGCTGCTGAGCTGTAGAAGATTGCATTGTGGTGCTGCATCTTCTCTGGTATGGATGCGCGGTAGAAGTCAAAGCCTGTTTGTGCAAGCGGAATGATGTATGTGCGCCCCATGCTGATGGCTACCTCTATGGCGAGGTCCCACTCGTTGCGATAGACGTGGGACTGCTCCTTTTCCTTTAATATATTGTCCGACATGATGGGCACGAAGTACTTGGCTGTTCGGATGGCCTTGCGTATCTCTTCCATGAAGTTGCCGCCCGTGGTGAGGTTGTGCTTGTCAAACCACACACGCTTGCCCTGTGCGGTGAGGGCGTCGTAGAGAGCTTCGGCTACGTCCTTGTCGCTGCGTGAGTAGGATATGAACACGTCCATATTGTCCTCGGGCTTGTCGAACTTCACCTGCTCGTTCTCGGCCAGCTTGCGTTCCAGTCGACTGATAATCTGGTCGACCACATCGGATGAGTTTTGCTTGGTGAAAGTCTCTGTGCGCTCCAGGAAGTTGATCAGTGAATCGTCCACATTGTCGTAGGCCAACATGCCTTGTCCCATGTTGGACTTGCGCATGGAATACCAGATGAAGCGGAACAGCCAGTCGCTGTAGTTATTGCCAAGCATCAGCAGATACTTGTCTCGGAGCTCGCTGAACAGGTTCTTTGGTCGTGCACGGTTGTCGTTGGACAGCCAGGAAGAGCAGAAGTCCAACATGTCGACATCTGTCAGCACATACTTCTGCACGCCTTCGCCTACCTTGCCGAACATATAATATACTGTAGGCTTGCGCAGGTCGGCGCCGCTCTTGATGTCGTGGTTCTCCGACGGATTGTTGTTGAAGCGTAGCACGCGCAGCTCATCGCCCCATATTTCCTGCATGGTCTGCTCCACGATGGGCGTGAAGCTGGTGGTGATGACAAAGGGGAACTGGCGTATGTTCAGCAGGCGCTGCAGCCGCTGCGACGGTGGAAAGCGCTTGGCTGCAAAGAACTTGTTCACCTGATAGTATATCTGCTCCTTCTTGTTCATCTTCGCGTAGTCGGGGTCGTAGACCAGCTCGGAGAAGCTGTGCGGGTGCGAGTTTAGGCGGAACATATTGGCAAAGCCCTCCACTAGCAGCTGGTGTGGATTGATATTGTTGTCTATCAGCATGTCAGCTCCAATGACGGGTATGACGTTGCCATCGATGATTTCCTGTATCAGTTTGTCCCATAGGGGCTCATCCTTGTCTGTGTCGAAGTTGATGTCGTTGAAGTTCAGGGACATCATATCCATCATGTCTGAGCTGGTGTCTTGCATTTGTCAATGTGGTTTATATTGTCGGCAAAGTTAACGATGTTATTTGTTACTGCAATCACTTTTTGCATTTTTTATTTTACTTAGATGCGCGTTGTTGCATGAATAAAAGTGCGGAATTGTGCATAAATTGATATGACGTTGGGCGATAATGTGTACTTTTGCGGCATAATTCATTAATTGTGATAGATAGATGACATTGTTTGACGTATATCCTCTGCAGCCCGTGGAGATTGTTAAGGGACGCGGTTGTAGAGTGTGGGATGCCCAGGGTCAGGAGTATCTGGACCTGTATGGAGGGCACGCAGTTATCAGTATTGGACATTCGCATCCGCATTATGTGGCCGCGCTGGCCGCGCAGTCGCAGAAGCTCTGCTTCTATAGCAATTCGGTGATCAACAGTCTGCAGCAGCGCCTAGCAGAGCGCCTGGGACAGCAGAGCGGCTATGACGACTAC
Organism: uncultured Prevotellaceae bacterium; assembly: GCA_937910905.1. Classification (GTDB taxonomy): domain Bacteria; phylum Bacteroidota; class Bacteroidia; order Bacteroidales; family Bacteroidaceae; genus Physcousia. Next base: position 10,346 of record CALEPV010000058.1, on the reverse strand, counting down.
CGCCTGTTCCTGATTAATTCCGGCGCGGAGGCCAATGAGAATGCACTCAAGCTGGCATCCTTCCACACGGGGCGCAAGCGCATACTCGCAGCAGTCAAGGCTTTCCATGGACGCACATCGCTGGCTGTCGAGGCCACCAACAACCCCAAGATTATTGCTCCGGTCAATGACAACGGGCACGTGACGTTTCTGCCGCTGAACGACATCGAGCCGTGGCGTAAGGAACTGCAGCGCGGCGACGTCGCTGCCTGCATCGTGGAGTGCATTCAGGGCGTGGGCGGCATTCAGCTGGCCACCGCCGAGTTTATGCAGCAGCTGCACGAGGAGTGCCGACGGAACGGCACGGTGCTAGTGTGCGACGAGATACAGTGCGGCTATGGGCGCTCGGGCAAGTTCTTCGCCCATCAGCACCTGGGCATATGCCCAGACATCATCACGGTGGCGAAGGGTATAGCCAACGGCTACCCGATGGGTGCTGTGTTGATTAGCCCGATGTTCGAGGCGAAGTACGGACAGCTGGGCACGACGTTTGGCGGCAACCATCTGGGCTGTGCCGCAGCGCTGGCAGTGCTGGACGTGATGGAGAACGAGCACCTGGTGGAGAATGCCGCTGCGGTGGGCACATATCTGATGGAACGCCTGCGCAAGCTGAACCTGCCGCACGTGGTGGAGGTTCGCGGACGCGGCCTAATGATAGGTATAGAGCTGGATGTGCCGTACAAGGATATTCGCAACGACCTGCTGCTGAAGCATCATGTCTTCACCGGCTGTGCCGGCACTAATGTTTTGCGCCTGCTGCCACCGCTGTGCCTGACTAAGGCAGAGGCGGACGAGTTCATCGGTGCATTTGGAGAATGCGTAGCAGCTGCTGATGCAGCAGCCAAAGTGACAATGTAAAATGTATAATATACAATGAAGATAGCAATCATAGGTGCAGGCAATATGGGTGGTGCATTGGCGCTGGGACTGGCCCAGAGCGGGCAACTGGCTGCTGAGGATATCTGCGTGAGCAATCCCCATTCGGACAAACTGGATGCACTGAAGACCGCGGTAGCAGGCCTGCGCACCACGACAGACAATACGGAGTGCGCCAGTGGTGCAGATATGGTCATACTGGCCGTGAAGCCGTGGAAGGTCGAGGCAGTGGTGAAGGAGCTGCTGCCGGTGCTGGTCGGCAGTGGCGCAGCCGTGGCTTCGTTGGCAGCGGGCATCACGCTGGGCCAGCTGGAGCAGTGGCTGGGAGGCACCTGCGGCGGTCTCTACACGATGATACCCAACACGGCTATAGCCTGCGGCGAGGGCATGACCTTCATCGCATCGAAAGGCAGTACAGCTGAACTGGATGCACAGCTGACGGAACTGCTGGGCACGATGGGCGATGCCATGCTGGTGGAAGAGCGCCAGATGGAGGCAGGCATGGCGCTGGCCTCTTGCGGCATAGCCTATGCCCTGCGCTATGTGCGTGCAGCCACCGAGGGCGGCGTACAGCTGGGCTTCCGTGCGGCCGATGCCCAGCGCATAGTGGCCAGCACGATACGTGGAGCGGCTGCGCTGCTGGCCGACGGTGCCCATGCGGAGGCAGAGATAGACCGTGTGTGCACGCCTGGCGGTCGCACGATTCGCGGCCTGAACGCCATGGAAGAGGGCGGATTTACTAATGCTGTGGTGCAGGGATTACTGGCCTCAGTGAGCCATTAAACACTTTTTAACGTACTATTTGATAGTACTTATGGATAAAGGAGTTAGTTTTGTGGTTGAAAAGCAATCTTGTGAATCATGGATGAATACGAATTCCAAAAGCTAACTAGCTTGAAGCCCTATGTGATAGGACTTAGTGTGAGAGAGCTAACAACAGTGTTCGGCATTGTGGATGCCCTAGGTAACATAGTGTGCGAGGATAAGGTGCGAACCTGTGACTATGCAGACCCGACATCCTTTGTATTCGATGTCAGCGACCGCCTACAGCCCATGGTTGAGTCGGTGGGCGGCTGGGAGAACATCAAGGCTATGGGCATAGGTGCTGCATCTGGCAACAATATCACCATGCGCATTGAGAACGCCGCCAACCTGCCTTGGAAGGGCAATGTGTCGCTGGCATCGATGTTCCAGGGACGCCTGGGTATCTCTGTGGCACTGGTGAACGATTGTACTGCGGCTGCCATGGGCGAGATGACCTATGGTGCTGCGCGTGGCTTGAAAGATTTCATCTGCATACTAATCAACGGTGGTATGGGCGCAGGTCTGGTGCTCAACGGGCTGATCTTCATGGGCAACAAGGGCCGTGTAGGTGAGGTCGGCCACATCACCTTGGTTCCGGATGGGCGTCCGTGTACATGCGGCAAGGTGGGTTGCATAGAGAGCTATGTGTCCCGTCGCGGTGTCACGCAGACGGTGCAGGAGCTACTACTGGAGAAGCCGCACGCTTCGAGCCTGCTGCGAGGCAAGAAGAAGGAGGAGCTGACAATAGAGGTGATCGCTGACGCTGCGGAGGCAGGCGACTCGGTAGCGCTGGAGGCTATGCAGAAGACTGGCCGTATACTGGGCAATGCCATGACGTCGTGGTCGTCGCTCGTCTCGCCGGAGGCTTTCGTCATGACAGGCACTGTGAGCAACCTGTGCGGCAAGTACATGCTGCCGTCGGTGCTGGAAGGCATGAATGAGAATATGTTTATGCCGATGCGCTGGACCACTAAGGTGTATGTATCCACACTGCATGGCGACAAGGCCAGCATACTGTACGCCTCGGCCGTGGCTTGGCAGACGAAGGAGTACGACATGGTTCTATGATGTTCTCGCGGTTAGCAATCAAGGTTGGCAGCAATGTACTGACGCGTGGTGACGGCACACTCGACATCACGCGTATGTCGGCATTGGTCGACCAGATTGCGCAGCTGCGGGCTTGGGGCATTGAGGTGATACTGATTTCGTCGGGCGCAGTAGCCAGTGGCCGCAGCGAGCTACATCTGCCATCCACCGAGACTGACCTAATGGACATCGTGGAGCAGCGGCAGCTGTTCTCTGCGGTCGGGCAGGCCAAACTGATGGGTCGCTATGTAGAGTTGTTCCGCGACCACGCCATCCATGTGGGGCAGGTGCTGACGATGAAGGAGAACTTCTCCACTCCCGAACAGAACCAGAACCAGCGGCAGTGCATGGCCGCCATGCTGGCTCACGGCGTGCTGCCGATTGTCAATGAGAACGACACCGTGTGCATCACCGAGCTGATGTTCACGGACAATGACGAACTGTCGGGCCTTGTAGCCCAGCTCATGGGCTGCGAGGCTCTCATCATACTTTCCACGATAGACGGTATCTACGATGGCCTGCCATCCGACACCTCGTCGCGTATTGTGCGCGAGGTGTGGCTCGACGACGACTTGTCCCAGCTGATACGCAGCGAGAAGTCGGCATCGGGGCGCGGCGGAATGCAGAGTAAGTATACCACAGCGCGCGAGGTGGCCGCATCGGGCATCGATGTGTACATAGCCAACGGCAAGCGCGACGACATACTGCTGGACGTGTTGCAGCGTCCGGACGCAGTGCCTTTCACCCACTTTAACACACACTCACACGACAATGCACATTGATTTGAGCGGGCCTCGCCGTGCGGCCAGACTGTTGGCTGACATGCCACGTGAGGCTCTGGACAGCATCCTGCTGGACTTGGCAGATGCTACTGATGCTGCTATGGGCGAACTGCTGTCGGCCAATGCTGCCGACCTGTCCCGTATGGATGCATCCAATCCTATGTACGACCGCTTGCGATTGACCGAGTCTCGCCTGCACGATATAGCCGCCGACCTGCGTCATGTGGCTGCGCTGCCATCGCCTCTGGGACGGGTGCTGAAGCACAGCACGCTGCCCAACGGACTGGACCTGACACGTGTCAGCGTACCCTTCGGCGTGATAGGCATCATCTTCGAGGCGCGCCCCAATGTGTGCTTCGACTGCTTCTCGCTGTGCCTGAAGGCGGGCAGCACCTGCATACTGAAGGGCGGACGCGATGCCGAACAGAGCTGCCGCGCCATCGTGGCACTGATTCACGGTGTGCTCAGCCGCCACGGTCTGCCGGCAGATACTGTCCTGCTGCTGACCAGCCACGAGGCTACGGCCGAGCTGCTGCATGCCCACGGCGATGTGGACCTGATTATACCCCGTGGCAGCAGCCGCCTGATAAACTTCGTGCGCGAGAATGCGCGGGTGCCGGTCATCGAGACCGGTGCCGGCGTGGTGCACACATACGTGGACCGCACGGCCGACCTGGACAAGGCTGCACGCATAGTGCTCAACGCCAAGACACGCCGTGTCAGCGTGTGCAACGCTCTGGACTGCTTGATTGTACATCGGCAGCAGCTGGGCGCACTGCCGCAGCTTTGTGCTCCGCTGGCTGAGAAGGATGTCGAAATATATGCCGACGATGCCGCGTTCAGTGCCCTGCAGAATAGCGGCTATCCTGCTACACTTCTGAAGCCTGCCACATCGGAGAGCTACGGCACGGAGTTCCTGTCGCTACGCATGGCCATCAAGACTGTGGACAGCCTCAATGAGGCCATAGACCACATCAGTCGCTACGGCTCTGGCCACAGCGAGAGCATAGTGACCGAGGACGCACAGGCCGCCGAGCGCTTCCTGCGCAGCGTGGATGCCGCGTGTGTCTACCACAACGCTCCGACCTCGTTCACCGATGGCGGACAGTTCGGGCTGGGCGCAGAGATAGGCATCAGCACACAGAAACTGCACGCCCGCGGGCCGATGGCACTGGAGGAGATAACCACCTACAAGTGGGTGATTCGAGGCAACGGCCAGACTAGGGCATAAGTGATGGTCTTAATCATCACTAAGCCGGGCTGTGGGGCGGCAAAAGTTCGACCGCGGTGCACCGATAGTTGCAGCACGGTGCAACGACCGCTCGACCGCGGTGCAACGACCGCTCGACCGCGGTACAGCGATGGCTCGACCGCAGTGCAACGACCGCTCGACTGCAGTGCAAAAATTGAAGCATAACCAACCAGCGCAGAATGCGCTATCAAACACATAGACCAACATGCGTATCTTTCAACACGTACAAGACATTGGCAACCTCCGCGCAGCACTGGCAGAAGCACAGGAGGTTAAGCGCGACCGCTTCCAGTGGCGGCACCTGGGCCGCAATAAGACAGCACTGCTGATCTTCTTCAACAACTCTCTGCGCACTCGCCTGTCAACACAGAAGGCAGCGATGAACCTCGGCATGAACGTCATCGTGCTGGATGTGAACCAGGGAGCATGGAAGCTGGAGACCGAGCGCGGCGTGGTGATGGACGGCGACAAGAGCGAACACCTGCTGGAGGCCATACCGGTGATGGCCAGCTACTGCGACATCATAGGCGTGCGCAGCTTCGCGCAGTTCCAGAGCCGCAAGGACGACTACGAGGAGGCGATACTGAACCAGTTCATCAAGTACAGCGGGCGTCCGGTGTTCTTCATGGAGAGTGCCACCGTGCATCCGCTTCAGGCCTTCGCCGACCTGATAACCATCGAGGAACATAAGCATAAGGCTCGCCCGAAAGTGGTGCTCACATGGGCGCCCCACCCAAGGGCATTGCCGCAGGCCGTGCCCAACTCCTTCGCCGAGTGGATGCGCGCTGCCGATGTGGACTTCGTGGTGACGCATCCCGCCGGCTATGAGCTCGACCCGCAGTTTGTGGGGGATGTACGTGCGGAGTACGACCAGATGAAGGCCTTCGAGGATGCCGACTTCATCTATGCCAAGAATTGGAGCTGTCCAGGTGTGACACGCCCGGAGGACTATGGCAAGGTGCTCGATGACTACCACACCATGATGGACTGGACCGTCAGTGCCCGCCAGATGGCTGTCACCGACAATGCCGCGTTCATGCATTGTCTGCCTGTGCGCCGCAACATGATAGTCACCGACGACGTGATTGAGGCTCCCACCTCGCTAGTCATACCCGAGGCAGCCAACCGCGAGATATCGGCACAGGTGGTGCTGAAGCGGATGCTGGAGGCGCTGGGATGATGAAAAAGATATAATGGATTAATGTTTAATTAGAGCCCGAAGGCTATGAGCCGAGCCCACTGTCCCTTGCTTGTGATGCTGGTGGCTCCTGCTTCAGCGTTAGCTCAGCAGGCCAGCCGTCCCAACATAGTGTACATAATGACCGACGACCACACGGCACAGATGATGTCGTGCTACGACACGCGCTATGTGGAGACACCGAACCTCGACCGTATAGCACGCGATGGTGTGCGCTTCACACGCAGCTATGTGGCCAACTCGCTGTCGGGCCCGTCGCGCGCCTGTATGCTTACGGGCAAGCACAGCCACAAGAACGGCTTTACGAACAACGAGCACGGAGTGTTCGACGGTTCGCAGCAGACCATGCCCAAGCTCCTGCAGGCCACCGGCTATCAGACGGTGATGATAGGCAAGTGGCACCTGGTGAGCCGTCCCACGGGCTTCGACTACTGGGAGGTACTGCCAGCGCAGGGTGACTACTACAATCCGGCGTTCATCCACATGGACGGCACGCAGAGCGTGGATAGCGGCTACGTGACGCGCATTGTCACCGACAAGGCCATTGACTGGATGGAGCATCGCGATGCGTCCAAGCCGTTTGCCCTGTTCCTCCACCACAAGGCGTGCCACCGCTGCTGGCTGCCGTCGCTGGACGACCTGACGCTCTATGAGGACACAACGTTTCCGCTGCCAGCCGAGTTCCACGATGACTACAGCGGCCGTCAGGCTGCCGGAGCCACGGAGATGGAGATAGGTAAGGACATGGACATCGTGTACGACACGAAGATGTACGTCGATAGCCTCACACCCCGCACCCGTCTGACCAGCAGCTACCTGCGCATGATAGGCCGCCTCTCGCCGTCAGAGCGCGAACGCTACGACAGCCTCTACGTACCCATGAGCCGCGCGTTCTACGACCGTTGGGGCCGTGACTGCAACTTCCTGCCGCACCAGTCGGCCAGCTCTGTGGCAGGCTCGGCCGCTGCCGAACTGCTGGAGTACAAGTACCAGCGCTACATGCGCGACTATGCCAAGGTGGTGCACGAGCTGGATGTGCAGGTGGGACGCGTGCTCGACTATCTGGAGCAACAGGGCCTGCTGGACAATACCCTAGTGGTCTATACATCCGACCAAGGCTTCTATATGGGTGAGCATGGGTGGTTCGACAAGCGTTTCATCTACGAGGAGAGCCTAAGCACGCCCTTGGTTATGCGCCTGCCTGCGGGCTACGAGCGTAGGGGCGATATCACCGAGATGGTGCAGAACATTGACTACGCACCCACGTTCCTCGACCTCGCCGGAGCCGACATACCGGCTGACATACAGGGCCAGTCGCTGCTACCGTTGCTGCGGGGCAGCAAAAGTCCCAGCCACTGGCGCGATGCGATATACTACCACTACTACGAGTACCCCGCCGAGCACAATGTGCGCCGCCACTATGGAATGCGCACCGACCGCTACAAGCTGTTGCATGTTTATGGGCACGACATTGATGCATGGGAGATGTACGACCTGCTGACTGACCCGCATGAGATGCACAACATCTACGGCCAGCTGGAGTTCGCCGACCTGCAGCGCCAGCTGCACCAGCGCCTTGAGCAGCTGCAGATACAGTATGATGACCCACAGAGATAATACATATATAATATAATGAAGCTCTATCTGAAATTCAAGCTATGGTTCGACCGCCTGTTGTCGAAAAGCATGTGGCTGCAGCTGTTTGTGCTGTTAGTCTTCCTTGGCATCATATATCTGATAGCTCTCGGCATCATCCTCGCGTGGTACAAACGGGACTTCGCACTCCAGAGCAACCAGCATCTTAATGGCAATATGTGGCTTCTGCCATTCTACTTGCTGGTGGACTCCAATGCCCTCAATAACTTTTATATCAACAATGAAATAAGCTTCGGCCTGCTGGCCATATTCACCATCACGTTCCTGCTTGGCGCATTCGTCTTCAATGGAGCCATCATCAGCGTCATCACCAACTCCATAGGGCTGCGTGTCGAGCGCCATCGCAACGGTCACATCCACTATCTGAGATCCGGCCACTACATCATACTGGGCTACGACGACATCGTGCCATCTATCATTCATTCCATCTTCGAGCGCAATCCGAAGGCAGATATACTGCTGATGAGTGCGCGCGACGTGGACTATATACGCGAGCACCTGATGCGCATATTCGACCAGAAGCAGATGTCGCGCATCATCATCAACTATGGCCATCGCACATCTGTCGACTACCATGCAGGCATACACCTGGAGTCGGCCAAGCAGGTGTACATAGCCGGCGACCGCTCGCACCCTGCCCACGATGCCGTCAATGTGAAGTGCGTGGACAATATATGCAACTATCTGGAGCAGCCGCAGATACACGCCCACCCTGAGCGAATCATCTGCGTATTCGAGGACATCGACACCTACGCCGCATTCAAGACATCCGAGATATTCTCCCGCGTGCGCAATCTGGGCATGGACTTCGTGCCCTACAACTACTATACAGGATGGGCCAAGCAGGTGTTTGTGAGGCGCAGCCATAAGGACTTGAACCACCCGTACAAGCCGGTGGACTACAGGGCTGTCTATGGCGAAGGCATCAAGCCGGAGGACCCGAAGTACGTGCATCTGGTGTTCATCGGCACCACCAACCTTGCCGTAGCCTTTGCCATGGAAGCAGCCAACGTGCTGCACTTCCCCAATTTCGGTCGCGACCAGCAGCTACGCACACGCATCACATTCATCGACATCAATGCCGACTGCGGGCGCAAGCAGTTCGTCACTCGCAACCGCCACTTCTTCGAGGTGCAGTCGCACTACTACACCGACCTCTCCGACGGCTCTGCCGACAAGGAGAAGCATCGCATCCCGCCATCGGTGTTCAATGCTGATAACGGCTATAGCACCAGCGACAGCGACTTCCTCGACATACAGTTCGAGTTCGTCAAGGGTGATGTGTTCTCGCAGGACGTGCAGGAGCTCATACGCCACTGGGCGTGCGACACGGCGCATCAGTACCTGTCCATTTTCCTTGCACTCAACGACCAGCGCAGCAACTTCGTGTTCGGCATGAACATGCCCGACGAAGTCTATTACAACGAGATTCCGGTGTTCATGCACCAAGACCGCTCCGACAACTTCGTCACCAACCTGCGCAATGCCGATGTCAAGATAGCCGAGAACCCGAAGTGCAACACCTACTCGACGGTGGCCGACGGGCAGCTGCACCAGCGAGTGCAGGGTGGCCGATACGCCAACATCTTCCCTTTCGGCATGAACGACACGGCCTACAGCGCCGATGAGAACTCGCTGGCGCAGGCCAAGCTCATCAACTATCTCTACTGCACCGCCTACAACGAGCCGTTCCGCTTCCTGACCATAGCCGAGCTGGAGGCTATTCCTACGGCAGAGATTGAACGCGAGTCGAACAAGCTGTGGCGTGCGCTGGGCGTTGCCGACAGGTGGTCAAACCTGTACAGCGCCTATTCCATCAGTGTCAAGCTGGCCACGCTGCGTGCCATGCGAGGCCTTAAGCTGAGCGATACGACCCGCGATGCGGACCGCATCGAGGAGCGCGAGGTCAAGGAACTGGCTCGCGTGGAGCATAACCGCTGGAATGTGGAGAAGCTTCTCATGGGCTATCGCAAGCCGCGACCCTATGAGGACAAGTATGTTGCAGCCAATGCGCCATACGCCGACCAGCTGTCGCGCAACAAGAAGCGCTTCATCCACCACGACCTGCGACCCTACGATGAGCTCGATTCCATAGCCGCACTCGACGTGGAGTTTTCGCGCTACATCCCTTGGATAGTGCGCACAGCCAAGGCAATAATAGACAGTAAACCCTTATCATAGCATCCGACCCATGAACAGCAACTATATGCCACAGCCCATTGATACCAGCGATGTGCAGTTGCCAGAGCCGCTTGATGCACTCGCTGACCAGTTGTCGCGCAATGTGCACGAGGTGTGGGCACAGATGCGCCTCAGCCAAGGCTGGACCTATGGCCCACGCCGCGATGATGAGTTGCGTACACATCCCTGCCTGGTGCCGTACGACGAGCTGACCGACGAGGAACGTGAGTACGACTACAATACAGCCATCGGCACTCTGAAGTTCATAATGAAATGCGGGTTCACTATTGCTCCGTTGAAGCAATAGCGGCTGCCGCACTGGGTCATTATTTGTTAATTCTCGTATTGTTGCGTTACAAATGGCTCCGTTGTTCGTTTGTTATTATTGCTGTCCGCTAAAAGTTTTTTTGCAGGATAAAAATTAGGCTGAATCCCTCGCTTGGGTTTCAGCCTTTTTTGTTACCTTTGTTTT
>CALEPV010000057.1 GCA_937910905.1 uncultured Prevotellaceae bacterium | reverse complement strand
GTGCTGCTCACCCGCTTCTTTGGTACCCACACCGCCGGTGTCTACTCCAGCGCCCGCAAGTGGGACGACATGGCCATAGCCACCATAGGCGGCATGGTGCAGGGCGTGGCGCAGCCGGTGCTGAGGGAGGCAGAGGGCGGGGGGGGAGTCCTCGTCGTCTTCCGCAAGATGCTCCGCTTCACTTGCTTCGTGTCCTTTCCCTGTCTGCTGGGGCTGGCTCTGATATCCGAGGACTTCATCGTGTCGCTGGTGGGGGAGAAGTGGCATCAGTCGGCACTGCTGCTGTCCATGTTGTGCGTCTACGGAGCCTTCTCGCCCGTCATCACGCTCTACTCCAACCTTGTCATATCCCGCGGTCGCAGCACCATCAACATGACCATCGGCCTGCTGAACTGTGCCCTCGTCTGGGGCGGCATCGTCGCGCTCCACTGGCTCGGTCGCGGGCTGGTCACCATGGTGGCCTACTATGTCGTGCTGAACATCCTTTGGCTTGTGGTCTGGCAACTCGCTGCACGCCGCCTCATCGGTCTCAGCTGTCGCCACGCCTTGATGGACATCGCCCCATTCTTCGTGTTTGCCGCCGCTGTCATGGCCCTCTCCTGGTGGGCCACCGCCTCCCTCACCATCGGCTGGCTCCGCCTGGCGCTACGTATCCTCCTCGCCGTCCTCCTCTACGTCGGCTCCCTCTGGCTCGCCAAAGCCCGCATCCTCCGCGAGAGCATCGCCTACCTCACCCACTCCCACCGTTAGTCGCTGCCCCGCAGCTTCCCCCCTTCTTGCACCGCGCTCCAACTCCTCTTGCACCGCGGTGCAACTGCTGCTGCATCGTGGTGCAACTGCTGCTGCATCGTGCTGCAACATCCTTTTTCCTCGCCACCCTTTGGCAGTCTCGCCATATCTGCTTACCTTTGGCCAAATAAAGCAGCAATATGGCTTCCCCATACCCTCTGTCTACCCCACATCCTTCAACACATTCCACTCCCTCCCTTAGAGGGAGGGCGGGAGGAGGGTCTTCTTCCTCCACCCCCACTATCATCCTTGAGGGTGGCTTGGGCAACCGTATGCGGGTGGCAGCGGCGGCTTACACCATGTGCGAGCGGCTGGAGCTGCCCATGCGGGTGCTGTGGCTGTCGCAGTGGGGGATGCCCTGCCGCTTCGACCAGCTGTTTGAGCCGTGCAGCGACGCTGCGGTGGGCTTCCAGCTGCGCGATGCCGAGGGCTTCGAGCGCTTCCTCTATGCCCGTTCACGACTGGTGAACCTGCATCTGCCGCGACTGCTGCAGCGCCTCAAGTACCACAACATCATACTGTCGCCGCAGATATACAAGCTCAATGAGGCCGGCTTCGACTACGACGCGTGGTTCCGCCGCGGCAGCAACCTGATGTTCGCCTACCGCCATTGCTGCGAGTGGCGGCCGCAGCTGCTGGGGCGTCTGTTCAAACCTGCCCCCCCCATCTGCCTTGCGGCAGACGAGCTCTGCGCGGACTTCACCCCGCACACCGTGGGCTGCCACATACGTCGCACGGACAACCAGGAGAGCATCGACCGCAGCCCCACGGAGCTGTTCTTCGACGTGCTGGACCGCGAGTGCGACCGCCATGCCGACACGAGCATCTTCCTGGCCACCGACGATGATCCCACCAAGCGTCAGCTGCTGGACCGCTACGGTGCCGACCGGCTCATCTGCCAGAAGCATCGCGCCACACGCGGGAACGCAGCCGGCATACAGGACGCACTGGTGGAGATGCTGGCACTGAGCCGTACCACCCACGTCTACGGCACCGCCGGCAGCACCTTCTCCGAGATGGCTACCCTCTGGGGAGGCATCGGGCTTACTATTCTGAGCAGGTAGCGTAGCATGTAGATGTAATATGCGTAATGTATAAATAGGACGAAAAAAACAGGTAAAAAGTGTATGATGTATATTAATTTGCGTTAACTTTGCGCGTGGTATAATCATTAACTAATCATCATACGACTATGCGAGTAATTATTGAACCGTCCTACGACAAGATGTCGCAGTGGGCAGCCGACTATGTTGTGAATAGTATCAACGCTGCTCAGCCCACAGCAGAGAGACCTTTTGTGCTGGGCCTGCCCACAGGCAGCAGCCCTATCGGTATGTACCAGGCCCTGGTGAAGGCCAACAAGGAGGGCCGCGTGAGCTTCCGTCATGTGCTGACATTCAACATGGACGAGTACGTGAACCTGCCTGAGAGCCACCCCGAGAGCTACCACAGCTTCATGCACACCAACCTGTTCGACCACATCGACATCCCGGCTGAGAACATCCATATCCTCAATGGCAACGCCAAGGACCTCGCTGCCGAGTGTGCGCACTACGAGCAGATGATAGCCGAGGCCGGAGGCATCGACCTCTTCATAGGCGGCATAGGCCCCGACGGTCACATCGCCTTCAACGAGCCGGGCTCCAGCCTCACCAGCCGCACGCGCCAGAAGACGCTGACCACCGACACCCGTGTGGCCAACAGCCGCTTCTTCGGAGGCAAGCCCGAGGACGTGCCCGCCACTGCCCTGACCGTAGGCGTAGGCACCGTGATGGCTGCCCGCGAGGTGCTCATCCTATGCAACGGCCACAACAAGGCACGCGCTCTGCAGGCAGCCATCGAAGGCCCTGTGACACAATGGTGGACTATCAGTGCCCTTCAGCTCCACGAGCACGGCATCATCGTCTGCGACGAGGCCGCTACCGAGGAGATCAAGCACGGCACCTACAAGTACTTCAAAGACATTGAGAAGGACAATCTCTAAGCGCCCATACGCCAAATACGCCATATAAGCCCCCATCAGATAGCCATGAAACCAATCCTATCAACTTTGACAGTTATCCTGCTGTTGCCGCTGTCTGCGCTGGCCGACAAACAGCCCACAGCAGGCTATCCCATCACCCCCGTGCCGTTCACTTCCGTCAAGGTGAACGATGGCTTCTGGGGACAGCGACTACAAGCCAGCCGCGAGGTGACCATACCCCTCGCCTTCTCCAAGTGCGAAGAGACGGGCCGCTACACCAACTTCAGCAACGCAGCTGCCCATCTGCAGGACCCCACCAAGGTGTTCCGCGTGAACGGCGTGGGCTATAGCTTCGACGACACCGACCCCTATAAGACCATCGAGGGTGCCAGCTATCTGCTGCAGACCTACCCCGACAAGAAGCTGGAGGCATACATCGACAGCGTCATCGATGTCATCGCATCGGCACAGGAGCCTGACGGCTACCTCTACACCGCCCGCACACAGAACCCTGCCGACCCACACCACTGGGCCGGCCCGACACGCTGGGTGAAGGAAGAAGACCTGAGCCACGAGCTCTACAACCTGGGCCACATGGTGGAAGGCGCCATAGCCCACTACCAGGCTACAGGCTCGCGCAAATTCCTCGACATTGCCATCCGCTACGCCGACTGCGTGTGCCGCGAGGTGGGACCCAACCCCGGACAGGCATGTGTGGTACCAGGCCATCAGATTGCTGAGATGGCGCTGGCCAAGCTCTACCTCGTGACAGGCGACAAGAAGTACCTCGATGAGGCCAAGTTCTTCCTCGACTATCGCGGCAAGACCACCATCACACACGACTACTCGCAGGCACACAAGCCTGTCATCGAGCAGGACGAGGCCGTGGGCCACGCCGTGCGTGCCGCCTACATGTACGCTGGTATGGCCGATGTAGCAGCCCTCACGGGCGACGAGGCCTACATCCACGCCATCGATGCCATCTGGGACAACATCGTGACCAAGAAGCTCTACATCACCGGTGGCATCGGTGCCACAGCCAGTGGCGAGGCCTTCGGTCGCAACTACCAGCTGCCCAACATGAGCGCCTACTGCGAGACCTGTGCCGCTATAGGCAACGTCTACGTCAACTACCGGCTGTTCCTGCTGCACGGCGAGTCGAAGTATTACGACGTGCTGGAGCGTACGCTCTACAACGGTCTCATCAGCGGCGTGTCGCTCGACGGCGGCGGCTTCTTCTACCCCAACCCTCTGGCCTCGATGGGACAGCACCAGCGTCAGCCCTGGTTCGGTTGCGCCTGCTGCCCAAGCAACATCTGCCGCTTCATCCCCTCACTGCCCGGCTACGTCTATGCCGTGAAGGACCGCGACGTGTACGTCAACCTGTTCCTCTCCAACGAGAGCCACCTCAGCGTGGGCGGCAAGAAGGTAACGCTCACCCAGCAGACAGAGTACCCATGGAACGGCGACATAGCCCTCACCGTGCAGAAGAACGCGGCTGGACAGTTCGCACTGAAGGTGCGCATACCAGGCTGGGTGCGCGGCAGCGTGGTGCCGTCCGACCTCTATGAGTTCAGCGACGGCCGTCGTCTGGGCTACACCATCACCGTCAACGGCCAGGCCGTAGCAGCCGATGCCGTCACGCCCGACGGCTACTGCACCATCTCCCGCAAGTGGCGCGCCGGCGACCGCGTGCAGATACATTTCGACATGGAAGCTCGCACCGTGCGTGCCAACGCCCATGTGCAGGACGACCGCGGCATGATTAGCGTGGAGCGTGGACCTGTGGTCTACTGCGCTGAGCACCCCGACAACGACTTCGACATCAGCGGAGCACTCATCAATCAGATGCCACAGTTCCAGCTGGCCGATGCTACCATCGCTGGCACACCCATCAAGACACTGGCCACCGATGCACAGCTGCTGAACTTCGACAAGCAGGGACGCCTCCAGACATCCGACGTGCGCCTCACACTCATACCGTACTATGCATGGTGCCATCGCGGTTCCGGCAAGATGCAGGTGTGGCTCGCACAGGATCTGAGTGCCACCACGCCCGCACAGCCCGCTACGCTGGCCTCCGAGAGCCGCGTGAGCACATCCCACCATATGCCGGCCATCACTGCCGTCAACGACCGTCTGATACCGAAGTCGGCCGAGGACCGCGGCGTACCCTACTGGCACACATGGCCCAGCAAGGGTACCACCGAGTGGATTCAGTACGACTTCGCAGCCGCTGCCACCGTGCAGAGCGCTACCGTCTACTGGTTCGACGACGGCCCTTGGGGCGGATGCCGCGTGCCGCAGAGCTGGCGCATACTCTACCGCACCGAGGCCGGCGAGTGGGCACCAGTGGAGCAACCCGACAAGTATCCCACACAGAAGGGTGCTGCCTGCACCGTCAACTTCCAGCCCGTCCACACCTCTGCACTCCGCCTGGAGATGCAGCAACCCGACGACAACTCCATCGGTGTGTTCGAGTGGAGCGTAAGATAAATAATGAATAAGATTCTATACTTATCACCAACTAACAAACTATGCGTATATGCGTATGAAAAAAACATTTACTCATCTGTTCGTACTGCTGTGCTGCATGGCCGCTTCGCTAAGCGCAAGCGCACAGTACAAGGCTGACATCGAGATGTACCCGCAGAAAGGCTACGACCCTGCCAGCAAGACATTCTCACTCACGGAGGTGGCCACAGCACTGGGCACCGACACAGTGACGTTTGTACACACAATCGAGGCATGGATGGAGGAAGAAGCTCCCACTGAGTTCTACTTCCGCACATCGACCTTCACCCCAACCGCGGCGGAAGACTACACAGCCGACAACCGCGGCTTCTGGATGCAGCTCGATGGCACCGTGGTCTCCTATGGCGACGATGCCCAGTGGTACAGCTTCTTCACATGGGATGCCAACGAAGATGAATTCAGTGTGGTCGTTGGCCAGATGCCTAACAAGCTCGCTGCCGATGACGAAGGCAAGGTGACCTACATCATCGCCTACGGCGAGAAGACCGTCAGCTTCGACATCACCCTGAAGGTCATTGCCAAGCCCGTGGTTGACATTCCCGAGCCAACACTCAAGTGGGCTGAGCTGAACATCGTGGGCAGCAAGACCGTGGAGGTGCGCCAGTACCCGCGCGGTGGCTACGACAGCACACCCGAGGAGGTTGACCTGACCGGCGTTGCCGAGCTGCTGGGCACCACCGACGACGTGATTGCCGAGAACCTCGACACTATCCTCTGGTCCACAATCCAGATCTCCACCGAAGAGGATGCTGAGTTCGTGGGCGACAGCCTGACCAACGTGCCTACTGCCGGCGGCTATGGCTGGTGGTTCGGCCGCCTCTGGGACAAGACAAACGAAGTTCCAGCCAACGAGGTAGCTGCTTGCACATGGGGCGACGGCAAGAACCGTTCATTCTTCAGCGAGGCGTATGCCTACGACGCAGAGACCCACATACTGAGCTCCAACATCGGTCAGGAGGCTGGCCTGCTCAAGGTCGGCGACGAGCTGACAGCCAACCTCTACCTCGTGTGGGGCAGCAAGGGCTACCACTTGATATACAATCTAATCATCGAGGAGGCGCCCGTGGTGAATCCTGACGATCTGACTGAGGCAGGCTCGAAGGAATACGACTGCGAATTCTACGTATCGGCATCCGACTATGCTGGCACCAGCATCACCGTTGATGTAGATGCAGTTTGCGAGCTGCTGGGCGTTGAGGAGAACGAGCTGGCATTCAAGGCAACAGCCGATGAGACCGGCGCTATGACCGACCAGTCTTCTGCCAACAACGGAGGCTACTGGCTCAACGCCGAGGGCTATCGCTGCTCCTACGGCGAGGGCTACTTCTTCATCGAGCCAACCACATCGGGCGACTTCTCCACCTTCAGCGTGGGTCAGTATCCTGGCAAGCTGGAGGCTGGCACTGTATACAATGCCAAGGTTTATCTCGTTGGGGGTGACAAATACTACACTATCATTCTCAACGTGAAGCCAACCGAGAAGCCGAAGGTGGATGTCGAGTTCGAGAGCGTGGCTACAAAGACCATCACCATACAGTTCGTACCTTCCAGCAACAGCTATGCAGTCGAGATGACTGGCGAGCTTGACCTGGCCGAGCTTGAGGAGCTCACCGGCACAACGAACCTCACTCTCTACGGCACTGCTGCTCCTAAGGAGGACGACCCGGAGGGCACTGTGAACTACTCTGATGCATATAGCTGCACACCGTACCCAGGCTTCTGGATGGCCAGCAACGGCTACGTATCCACATGGGGTTCAAGCCAGCCTTGGGGCGTGACCTACAGCGGCGGTATCTTCACGTTCTATCAGTATCCTAACAATGCCGAGAATGCCGAGGGTGCTACATATAAAGCAACCTTCTATCTGGTGAACGAGGCCAATGGCAAGATGGTGACCGTACAGATTACAGTACAGGCTGTGAGCCAGATTGTGAAGGCTGATGAGGTGGGCAGCATGACCATTGTCCTGCCGCTGAAAACAGCTCGCGACGAGAGCACATTCACTGACATCGACATGACCGAGGCTGTTACAGCCCTTGGCGTGGAGGACGCTACGGATATGCTCAGCAGCACTCAGCCGCTGAAGGTGACCATGGCCGACGGCTCGTTCAATGAAGGTCTGTCGCCCAGCGAGGGTGCTGGCATCACTGCTGCCGGCTATCTTGACGAGAACGAGAACATGAGCAACAGCGTGTACATCCTCTACCTGGAGGCTGCCGATGGCAATACGGTGAACTTCGAGGTCTACAACTACATTGGCACCTTCGAGGCTGGCCAGCGCATCAACACGAAGGCTGCCATCGAGGTTCCTGCTGTTGGCGATGCCAATGCCAAGCGCTTCATTCTCAACCTTGTGGTTATCGACGAGGAGGCCTACACTGGTGTATCTGACATCAAGGCAGCTGCCGGCAACGGTGCCATCTACGACCTCAGCGGTCGTCGTGTAGAGTCCGCTACCCGTGGCATCTACATCGTCAATGGCCAGAAGGTAGTGAAGTAACCCCTGGGACCGCGGGCGGCTCGCCTGCAACTGGGACCGCGGGCGGCTCGCCCGCAAAGAACATAGCAGCCCGCCATCCAATCGTGGATGGCGGGCTGCTCGATGTCGTACCAGGCATCGGTGGTAGCAAGCTATGTCAATACAGGGATGTGGACAAGATGCCGACAGGAATGCTGATATGGCATGCATTACGTTCCGAAGCCTGGTGCTTCACGGCTTCAATGTCAGGGTGGCCCGATGCAGGTCGCGGCTGTTGGGGCCAATCATTATCTCGAACTCGCCCGGCTCCAGCAGCGTATGCCCCTCGGCGTCGTAGTACTGCAGCATGTCCGGGGTGATGGTGAAGGTCACTGTGCAGCTGGTGCCGGCATCGAGGCTGATGCGGGCGAAGTCCTTCAGCTCCTTCACAGGCCGTGCATAGCGGCTCACACGGTCGCGTATGTACAGCTGCACCACTTCGGTGCCAGCGCGCAGACCGGTATTGGTCAGTGCTATGGTGGCCTTCACGCTGCCTTGGGCATCCATCTCGGTGCCCGACAGCGCCATGTCGCCGTAGTCGAAGCTCGTGTACGTCAAGCCGTAACCGAAGGGGTAGAGCGGGTCGTTGCGCACATCAAGGTAGTTGCTCTGGTACTTGCGAAACGTTGTGGTGCCTTCAGGCACTGGCCGTCCAGTGTTCAGGTGATTATAGTAGAGCGGCTCCTGGCCTGTGGTCTGAGGCATGGACATGGTCAGTCGGCCGCATGGGGCCTTGTCGCCGAAGAGCACGTCGCACAGGGCAGCAGCCATCTCCGTACCACCGAACCACACGTTCAGTATCGCGTCCACGGTCTGTGCCTCGCGTGTCAGCACGGTGGGGCGGCCCGCGAAGTTGAGCAGCACGGTGGGCTTGCCCAGGGTGAGCAGCTGCTCCATCAGCTCGCGCTGCACGTCGGGCATGGTCAGGTCGGTGCGGCTCGCACACTCACCGCTCATGTCGGCACATTCGCCCATGGCCAGCACTATCACGTCGGCTTCAGCGGCCACGCGCATCGCCTCTTGGCGCATGGCCTCATGGTCGCCGCGCTCTATGGTCTTGCCTGCCTCCGCTGCCTGCTGCAGGGCGGCATCGGCAGTGAGGTTGCAGCCCTGTGCAAACGTCACCTGCCCGCGTCCGGCCACTGCCTGCTGCATGGCTTCGTAGAGTGTGGCGTTGTGTTCGGGCACCGCTGCCACCACCCACGTGCCGTCCATGTTCGGGCGGTTGTTCCCCAGCGGGCCTATCAGGGCTATGTTGCAGCTCTTGGGCAGCGGCAGCAGCGGCTTGCCATCGGCAGAGCCGGCCGCAGCTCCGTTCTTGAGCAGAACGAAGGTCTCGGCCGCTATGCGCCGTGCTGCTTCGCGGCTGGCGGCCGTGAACACCTCGCTCTGAGCGCGGGCAGGGTCGCAGCGGGCGTAGGGGTCATGGAACAGGCCCAGTCGCCACTTGGCTTCGAGCACACGGCGGCAGGCCTCGTCGACCATCTTCAGCTGGCTCTCCGACAGCGCATCGCACTCGGTGTCGAGGTTCAGGTAGCCCATTGAGCACATGTCCATATCGGTGGTGGCGGCCAGTGCCTGCAGCGATGCCTCTCCGCGGGTGGCCGCTGTGCCGTGGCTCAGTATCTCATTGATGCTACCGTAGTCGGTCACCACCAGACCGTCGTAGCACCACTGGCGGCGTAGTACATCACCCACCAGCCACTCGCTGGCCGTGGCGGGCACGCCGTCCACCAGGTTGAACGAGGTCATCACGCTGGCGGCGCCGGCGGCTACAGCAGCGTGGTAGGTGGGCAGGTACTGGTTGTACATGCGCAGATGGCTCATGTCGACAGTATTGTAATCACGGCCGCTCTCCACGGCTCCGTACAGCGCAAAGTGCTTCACACAGCTCATCACGCTGTGCTCGTCGGCGAGGTCGGTACCCTGATAGCCACGCACCATGGCGGCTCCCAGCAGGCTGGTCAGGTGTGGGTCTTCACCGAATCCCTCGCTCACACGCCCCCATCGGGCATCCAGTGCAATGTCCACCATCGGGCTGTATGCCCACGATATGCCGTCGGCACTGGCCTCGGCAGCCGATATGCGGGCAGCCTCCTCGACGGATGCTTCATCCCATGTGCACGACAGTGCCAGCGGTATGGGGAAGATGGTCTCATAGCCGTGGATCACGTCCATGCCCACGATGAGAGGTATGCCCAGTCGCGACTGCTTCACCGCTATCTCCTGCAGGGCGCGAATCTTGTCCACACCCTTGATGTTGAACACGCCGCCTATGTCGCCGCGTGCTATGGCTGCGCCCACGTTGCTGTCCTGGGCCGAGCCTGTGGTGATATCGCCTGCCACCTGCAGGTTCAGCTGTCCCAGCTTCTCATGGAGCGTCATGCGGCCCATCAGCTGGTCTATGAAAGCGCGCCCCTCGGCGTCGATGGCGGACTGCGCCACGGCGCTGCAGCTCGCTGCTGTCAGCGCTGCGGCGGCTATGATATTCTTGATGTTCATGGTCGTAGGTCGTTGTTAACAGTGATGCCTTACTCTAATATAAATGGAACGCGGGCAGAAATGTTGTCGCTCGCTGTGCCTATTTGTGCCTCGAAGCGACCTGGCTCGGCTGTCCACTCGCCGGCCTGCTCGTCCCAGTAGCTCAGCGCCCGACGGTCTATGCTCAATGCCACCTCCCGGCTCTCGCCGGCATCGAGATGCACCTTGGCAAAAGCCTTCAGCTCCTTCTCGGGGCGCGGCACGCTGCTCTGTACGTCGTGTACGTACAGCTGCACCGTCTCTGCACCACTGCGGCTGCCCGTGTTGGTCACGGTCACGTAGAACGTCATCGTGCCATCGCTGGTGCGGTTGCTCTGTGCGCGGGCCCCGCTCAGGCGGAACGCGGTGTAGCTCAGACCGTGGCCGAAGGCATACAGCGGCTGTGCGGCAGTGGCCTTGGCCGTGCTGCCCACTGCGCGCAGCACCTCGGCGCGGCGCGACTTCGACAGGTCGGCCCAGCGGTAGCCCACATAGATGCCCTCGGTGTACTGCTCGTCAATGATTTGCTCTGACTCGCGCCATGTGCCAGGGTAGGCCTGCATCAGGTGAGCCGGCACGTCAGTCAGCTCGGCGAACCATGTGAAGGGCAGATGCCCGCTGGGGTTGACATCGCCAGTGAGCACCGATGCTATGGCGGTGCCAGCCTCCGAGCCCAGATACCATGCTTGCACTATCGCTCCGACACGGTCGGCCCAAGGCATTGCCACAGCATTGCCCGATATGTTGACCACCACCACAGGTGTGCCTGTAGCAGCCAGCGCCACGATGACGCTGTCCTGGCCATAGGGCAGGCCGTAGTCCTTGCGGTCGTGCCCCTCGCAGTCCTGGAAGTCCGATTTGTTCAGACCGCCCACGAACACCACCACATCGGCATCAGCAGCCTGGCGCACAGCATCGGCTACCAGCTGTTCGGCTCTGCGGCTGTCCGTCAGATCCTGGCCTGTAGAGACACCGTTGTAGTCGCCCGTAACGTCGCCCACATAGCCACGCTCGTATGCCACGTCGGCTACATCGCGCAGCCGCTCCTGCAGCCCCGACAGCGGCGACACCTCGTGCTGCACCTTCAGCGAGCTGCTGCCGCCGCCCACGGTCATCATTTTGATGGCATTCTCGCCCACCACCAGCACTCGGGCACGCTCGCGACCGTGTTGCGCAGCCATGCGGTGCAGGTTGCTCTCGTCTATGGGCAGCAGAGCCTGCGTGTCCTTACCGCGCTCGTTGCGCAGCAGCACGATGCCCTCGTGGGCCACCTGGCGTGCCACCTCGTAGTGCTCGTCCGAGCACATGCTACCCGCTGGACGCCCCTCGCGCAGGGTGGTGCGCAGGAACAGTCGCAGCACGCGCCGCACCTTCTCATCCAGCTCCTGCTCGGTGTAGCGCCCGTCGCGCAGCATCTGCTTGTACGGTTCGGCCAGATAGTAGCGGTCGTAGGCATTGGTGGCACCCATGGTCAGGCCGTCGGTCCACGAGCCGAACTCCATGTCCAGACCATTGCGCACAGCCTCCTCCGTGTCGTGTGTACCGCCCCAGTCGCTGACCAGCACCCCGTCGAATGCCCACTCTCCTTTGAGCAGTGAGCACAGCAGCCACTCGTTGTGGCAGTTGTGCTGATTGTGGTACAGGTTGTACGCGCCCATGACACCCCATGTGTGTCCTTGCTTCACGGCAGACTCGAAAGCCGGCAGATAAATCTCGCGCAGGGCACGGTCGCCGACCACAACGTTCACCGTGTGGCGGTTCTCCTCATCGTTGTTCAGCGCGAAGTGCTTCACGCAAGCCGACACGCCCTGGCTCTGCAGACCCTCGATGTAGGGCACGCACAGGGCCCCCGCCAGGTATGGATCCTCGCCCATGTACTCGAAGTTGCGACCGTTCAGCGGTGTGCGGTTGATGTTCACACCCGGCCCCAGCAGCATGTCCTTGCCGCGGTAGCGGGCCTCCTCGCCCAGCGCCTGACCGTAGCGTCGGGCCACATCGGTGTTCCACGATGCCGCCAGACAGGTCAGCGCTGGAAAGGCTACGCACGAGTCGTTGGTGCACCCCGCCTGCTCCCATTCGTCCCACAGCACGTCCGGTCGCACGCCGTGCGGACCGTCGTCGGTCCAGAATGTGGGTATGCCCAGTCGCGGCACGCCCGCACTGGAGAACTTGCTCTGCGCGTGTATCACTGCTATCTTCTCGTTCAGCGTCATCTGTTGCAGTATGGCCTCCACCTGCTCGTCGGTCTGTGCCAGAGCCGATGTGCTGCCCAGGCAGCAGAGGGCCGCGAGATACAAAAGCTTCATATAAAGGTTAAAGGTTAAAGGTTAAAGGTATGTGTTATTGTAGTATGTACTTCCTGTGGTTGCGTATGTACAGTCCTCGGCTTCTTGCTGCGGCAGGTGATGTGATTCGTCTGCCCGTGAGGTCATAAGTGGGAGAGGAGATGGGGATGGAAGAAGGGTAGGGGAGTTGGGTGATGTGGGTCGGTGTGGCACTCTCCGTGCCGTACACCTCCAGCTCGTACAGGCTGTAGCCGTAGGCCTCCAGTGCGCGTTGCCTGCACTGTAGCTTGACGTAGCGTGCTATGACAGGCACGTCGAGCTGTATGTTGTCCTGGCCTCCGGCGAAGTTGTCTATGTCATACACCGTCTGCCATGTGCTGCCGTCCTCCGACACCGCTATCTCGTAGGCGGTGGCGAATGCTGCTTCCCATGCTACCACGAAGCGGTCCACCATGTAGGTGGCTCGCAGGTCCAGCAGTATCCATTCGTCGTCGCTCTGCCAGCGGCTCTCCCAGCGTGTGTTCATGTCGCCGTCGGTGGCGCGGGCCGCTGCCGAGCCTGTACCGGCAGCCGAACTCTCCTTGGCGCGTGAGCCGAGGGCGAGGTTTATGTCCTGGAAGCGCACCACGTGGAATGTGGCTGTGGCAGTCATGCTGCCCACGCTGACGGTCTCCTGATGGTCGCCGGGCTCCCCCGCATCGTAGGTGTGCTGCTCGCGCGACATCTCTGTGCCGAACTGGTCTATGCATATCACTTCGTACACGGCCTCGCTGCCCAACAACACCGTCTGCTCCTCAGGGCTGACGCGCAGCGACACGGCGTGCACGCCTTCCTCGCACGGCAGCTGGGCGTCGATGGTGAGCCCGGGCGCCTTGGCCGTGACGGTCACCATGCCGTAGGCCGATGGGGTGAACACGCCGTCGGCCGTGATGTCGCCGTCGGCCGAGCTCCACTGCACGTCGACGTTGTGCCACGTGCCATCCACGGCGTAGCCTCGCGCTGTGAGCTGCGATGGCTGTCCCTGTGTGAGCATGGGTCTGTCGGCACTGATTTTCAGTCCTACGATGTCGCTGCCTGTCATGGAAGATAGCCGGCCATACACGCACAGCTCGTGCAGCGAGATGCCGTAGGGCGTGGCGCGCTGCAGTCCCACCACGCGCAGATAGCGTCCGCGGGCGTCTGTGCGCAGCTGGCCGTCGGCCAGGTCGGTGGTCACCCATCCTGCCTGTGAGCATATGGCTGTGGCCACTGGGCGGAAGCTCTCGTTGTTGTCGGACACCTGAAGCTCATACTGGCTGGCGAAGGCGGCCTCCCAGTGTATGCGCACACGATAGATGTCGGCCTGCTGGCCGAGGTCCACCGTCAGCCATTCGCCGTCGCTGTGCTGGCTGCCCCAGCGTGTGCCGAGGTCGCCGTCGGTTGCGTTCTCCTTGACAGTGCCGACGTTCTCGTGGCTGCTCTCGTAGCACGGGCGGCCCAGTGCGATGTTGCGCATCTCCATGCTGTCCAGCAGATTGACAGCCGCGGGCTGTGGCTCCACGATGGTGGTCACGGCCTTAGATGTAACGCCGTCGATAGTCAGCTGTCGCGGCGCACATGCCTTGAGTGTCTTTATGGGCGAGCCGTCGGCGTAGAATGTCACGTCCACAGGGTCGTTGCCCGGGTTGTATGCCATCAGCGTGTACGTGTCGTCGTCGTTGCGGTAGGCACGTGCCGTGGGTATGCTGGCAGTGGTGTTCCATGTCAGCTCGCCGTGGGTCAGATGGCTGTGGGTCACGTAGTAGGTGATGCCGCCCGTGTCGGTGTTGCGGGCCAGCGGCTTGTCTGCGGCCCACAGGTTGTCGAATATCTGTGCTGCCTGCTGCGGGTCGCTGCGCTGCAGGTAGGAGAGCACCACATTGCCTATGCCGCTCTCCTCACCCAGACAGCCGTGTGCGTTGCCGTAGTCGTACCAGCCGCCTATCTCCTTGATGTTCCACATCTGCTGGAAGTCCCAGGCAGCAAAGGCCAGGTCCTCGCTCAGGTAGTCCAGCGCGGGCGAGATGGGCATCCACTGTATGCCGGCCATCCACACTGGGTCGCCGGAGAAGTAGGTCCACCAGCCCACGCCGTGGCAGGTGAAGTTGGAGTTGTACGGCACTATGTACTTGAGCGAGCCGTCCTCGTTGTAGTTGCGTAGCCGTGTATAGTCTATATTGTAGTTCTCGTCCAGTCCTTGATGGAAGGTTGCGGCCTCGATGTCCTCGCCGTGGCGGTCGAACCAGTACTCAGCAGTGGCCCGTGCCTCGGTGACCCATCCGAAGATGCCCGCGTCGCGCATGGCGTTGTCTCCCAGTGCCACGCCCAGCAGGTAGAGGCCGCCCCAGCCCTGCATGGCTTCGCTCGATGACTCCTGTCCGTTGCCGTTGCCGTCGCCCATGCCGCCGGCAAACGAGTGGCCGCCCCACGGGTCGAAGGTGCGTAAGAAGCACGCCCACGAGTCGCGTTCCCAGTTGGCATAGTCCTTTGTCACAAGGCGCAGCATCTGTCCGTAGTTCTGGCGGAAGTCATCGTCGACCAGTGCCAGCAGTGCGCCGGCCAGCGTGTAGTAGCCGTAGTGGAAGTGGTGGTCGTTGTAGGTCTCGCTGTCGTAGCTGGTGTCGTAGCCTATCAGTCCCCCGAACCTCTCGTCGCGGGCGAAGAAGTGATGGCTCTCGCCCGGCGTGTAGGTGAGCCAGTCCACGAGGGCTGCCTTCAGGCGGTCGCGGCACTGCGCGAACAGCTCCTCCTCGCCCATCTCGCGGGCGAAGGTCATGTACAGTGCCATCTGTGTCAGCCCCTTGCCGCCCCAGTAGGTGTCGGCACCAAAGGTGCCGTTGGCGGCGTAGGCGGCTATCATCTGCCGCATACGTGCGGTGTCGAAGCCGGCGTTGGATGGAAGACCGTAGTAGGGCAACATGCCATGGAAGGTGTAGGTCACGGTCTGATGCTGGCCTTCGCAGAGGCACAACAGCCCGTGCGGCGTGCGGTAGGGTGCTATATGTGCGGGCTGCGACTGTAGCGAGGCGCCTGCACGATAGTGGTGCGGCAGGAAGCCCTGCAGCACCTTCTGTGCTGTCTGGCCTGTGCGCAGGTCCTCGGCCTGCACGCTCCAGTGGGTCTGTACCAGCCCTGTGGCCTCGGTGTAGTCCCATGTCACTGTAGTGCGGCGTGGCACGCTGTAGGCGTAGGCAGACAGCAGCTCCAGGTCGTCCTCGGAGTGCAGCAGCGCCACGACCACGAACTGCCGGCTGCCTCTGGTCTTCACGGTGGCCACGCCGCCCTCGGCCTCCAGGGTCGTGCCGTCGGGGAAGTACAGCCCGTACCAGTCGGCATGGCCGTCCTGCTCAAGCTTCACGGCCATCTGCGACCGTGTGTAGGTGCCGTCTGCCAGGTTGGTGGGCACCTGCGGGCTGAAGCCGCGCGTCTCTATCCATGTGAACGGCAGGCCGTGGGCCATCGTCACCAGCATACGCTTGTCGCCGTCGGTGAGCGAGAACTGCACGTCCCAGTCGTGCCACTGCTCGGCGCACACCTGTGTGGGCTCGAAGTCGTCACCCCGCACTTGCAGCACGGTGCGGCTCTTCATCTCGGTGCCGTCAGCTATCCAGTAGCTGGGCCACTGCACGTCCAGCCCGTAGCGCATACCCTGTATGAACTGCGGGTACGACCACAGATGCCCTGTCAGCTCCTGCCCCACATGCCTGTCGTCGGCATTGATCATGTTGGTCCACCAGTCGTTGGTAGGTATGGGCTGGCCTGAGCGCTCGCGTATGTTCAGCTGACGGTACTGCATGTATCGGCTCTGGTCGCCGCTGTGCTGGTCGCTGCGGCATTTGGACAGCGGGGTGTAGGCGGCATATGAGCCTCTGCCTACCTGTACGGCACTCTGTGCCAGAGCGGTGACACTCGCACTGGTCACCACCATGGCACAGAGTAGCATTTTGCTGATTCGTGGTGCAAACATATTGGTTGTTCAATAGTTGTACTCGTCGAAGATTGTGCTTCCGAAGGGATTGGCGCATTCCTTCACGCCTGCGTCATCGCTGAACTCCTCATCGGAGATGTAGCCTGTCATAGATGCTGCTATCAACCCTTCCACTCGGGTCTGCACCACCATCATCTGCGGGGCAATATATGTCTTTCTCATAGTGCACAACGTTTTATGTTTTACATTGTCCATGTTGCTTTCGTCACTTGACGACGGCTACCTTCTTGCCGTTCACCACATAGATACCCTTGGCTGGAGAGCTGATGCGGCGACCGTTCAGGTCGTACATCAATTGCCCATTGCCCAGCCTCAATTGTCCGTTGTCAATGGTGAATTGCCCATTCTCCATTATCCCCGTGGCATCGCCGCCGTCTATGAGCACCTTCACGCTGGCTGCTGCGCTGACCCCCGTCAGGTATGCACGGAAGGCACCCACGTTGGCATTGCTGGCCTTCTTGAAGGTCAGGTCATCCTCGCTGGCATCGAGCACGTACACGTCCGACATCTGCTGCTGCACGTAGTTGGCCTGGAAGGTCGCACCATCGGCATTCGTGCTGCCTGGTGTGCGCAGGTCGAGGTCGGCGGTGGAGCTGATCTCTATTGTGGCTGCATCCGTGGTCTTCACGATGTATGGCTTGCCGGCCTCGAAGGTGTTGCCGGCCTCGACGAATGTCACACTGCCGTCGGCATAGCCCTCCAGGGTGTAGGCTGTCACACCCTCAGGCACGGCTGTCGTAGCCGGAACCACCACGGTGGCGTAGGCGTCGGCTGCCAGCTCGCGGCAGTAGGCCCAGCCGGCTGCGTTGCCGCTCACGAAGTAGCCTGTCCAGAGCGGATACTGCGTGTTGTCCTCGATGACAATCTGCTCCACGGGGAAGTACCATGCACCGTTCTTCACCACGCGGTTGCCCTTCACGGCCGTCTGGGTCGTGGTGGCTGCGTTGGCCTCGCCAACCTCGCCGGCCACGATGATGATGGCATTCGGATTGCCCACGCTGACGCTCTCCACGTCGCCCTCGATGCTGGCACCGCTCAGGTCGATGGCTGCATCCGTCAGGGCTGCCACCTCGCTCTTGTTGGCATTGGTGATGGTGCCTGTCACTGTGCGCACACCCTGTGCGTTCAAGCTCTCGCCTATAATCACTGCACCGGCAGGTGCCTTCGAGAAGTAGATGTTGTCTATGACCACGGTGTTCTTCGTCTCGTCGCTGCCCACGTACATCTGTATCCATGTGGCGCCAGTGCGAGTGCCGCTCAGCTCAGCCTTGATGTAGTTCCACTGGTTGGCCGTCAGGCTGATGGGGAGGGTGCTCATGGCTGTGCCTTCTATCTGTATGTGCCCTTCGAAGTCGATGCACGAGTAGATGGCCACGTTCAGGAAGTCGTAGCCGCTCACGTCGGCACCGCCGGCGTTCACACCGAAGCACACGCCATCCTGCACCAGGATAGCCTTCTCGCTTGCGCTCAGCTCAATCTCCTCCTGGCTGCCATAACCACCGTTCCAGCCCTTGTCCGACGGGTCGTAGGTCCTGGCATCGTAGGTGCCGCTGTACACTGCCAGCACATCTGCGGCCGCATCCTCCGGCGTAGTGGCCGCCTCGGGGTAGGTCCGCAGCGTGGCTGTAGCCTTTATGCTTGTGTCCACGGTGCTCGTGGCCGTGATGGTGATGGGGCCGTCCACTGTCGTGGTGAACAGGCCCGTCTCGCTGTCGAAGCTGCCCTTGTCGGCGCTCAGCGTGTAGAGCGCTGCGTCTATAGCCACGCCCTTGGCATTCCTTACCACTACACCCAGGTCGGTGGCCGTGTTCTTGGCTATCAGCCTATTGCCCAGCTCTACGGATGCCACCAGATTGGCCGTCTCGTCCACCACAGCCTTCGTGAAGTATATGTTGGCCAGCACGATGTCCTCGCCGCCATCCATGCGTACGCTCATCGCCTTGATGAACGTCTCGCCGTCCAGATCCACCTCCACCGTCTTCCACTCGCCCGCTGTCAGCGTGAAAGGCACGTCGCCCGCTATGGCCTTGGTCTGCTCCAAGTTCACCCTACCCGTGGCGTTCACACCGCAGAATATGTCCATGCGCAGCTTGCCGTACCCGCTGCCGCTCGGGTTGATGTTCACATTGAATATGTCCTCCCACAGCACCCGCTCCGTGAAGAACACGCACTTTGCTGCGCTGAACGGAGTCATCCGCTGTCCGTCGATGGTCAGCTCTGCCCCCTCCACGGCACCGCCGTTGTACACTGTCGACCAGGCGCCGTTCACCGTTCCGTCCTCCACGCCGTTGGTGTAGATCGCCTGGCAGATGTCGGCCTCTGCAGGAATCGCAGGAGCACTCAGTGCATACACCGTCTGCTGCAGCGTCACATCGCCTATGGTGGCGCTTATCGTATGAGACCCCGCCGTTAGGCTGATGCCCTCCAGCGAAGCCACCTCCACGCCGTCCACCTTATAGCTCGCACCCGTCATCGCGCTGCCCGCCTTGTCCAGCAGTGTGGCCGTGAAGGTCGTTGCTGTGTTCGGCGCTGTGAACGTCGGTGCTATGGTCAGCGAGGTCAGCTCGGCACTCTCGTTGTCGTAGGCCACGAAGGTACGGATCTTCACGCCCCAGGCATAGTTGGTAGCCTCTGTCGGCACGAACACTATGTAGCGGCCGCTGTTCTCCACGCTCACGTTGGCAGTCTTCGTAGTCTCCTGAGCGTTGCTGAAGGTAGCAATCTCCGTTGCCGCGCTCAGTGTGCCGTCGTCAGCAGGCTTCACGTCCGTCACGTACACCGAGCCACCAGCCGCAGCACCCTCCCATGTGGTGTTCACTGCGCTGATCGTCTTGGCCTCACCCAGGTCGATGTAGAAACCCTGGATGCCCAGTGTGCGGTTCGCCTCCGTGTTCAGTGCACCGTTCTCAGGAAACAGATACACATTGGCCGTGTTGCCCTCCACGGTGATTTTCTGTAGGTCCTCCTCCGAGATGGTGTAGCTTGTCTGCCCATCCTCTGAGGTGTAGGTCTTCAGTCCGGCCAGGGGCACTACTGTCCGCCCGTCCGTCACATTGTTCTGAGCCCATGCGCCTATGCAGCCCATCAGAGCTGCCAGGCAAAGAGTGAATAGATGTTTCATAGGATTATACATTGTACATTTATGTTATTATTATCTCCAGTCGTCGTCCCACACGTTGTAATGGTTGCTCTTCGTGTCGGCGTAGCCCGAGGTCACCTCTGTGTTGCTCACAGTGCCGCGAAGCGTGTTGTCCTCGCCCGACAAGGCTATCATACTCTCTGTGTTCACTGCTGCCACCTGCATCTGTGGAGCCATATATGTCCCTTTCATTGTGTTACATTATATATTTAAGTTTCCCGTTTACGATATACACACCCTTTGTGGCGTTCTTCACGCGGCGACCGTTCAGGTCGTAGACCACAGTCGGCTGCCTCGTAATCTCGCCGCCCGCTGTGTCGATACTCGTCTCCACATCCCCGAACATCGCTTTCACGCTGCCGCCATTCGGTACGCTGACTCCCGTGAAGTAAGCCCTGTACGCACCCACCTTCACGCCATTGCCCTTCTTGATCTGGCCTTCAGAGAGCACATACTGCGTACCGTTGGTGGTAAGCTCGGTAAGGTTGGCCACGAAGTTGGCACTGTTTTGGGTTACAGTTACAGCGTCAACTGTAGGATTCAGGTCACCTGTGCCACTGACCACGAGGTTGATGGCAGCGCCGGTCGTGTTGTAGAGCACGTAGGGAGTCTTGGCAGACATTTCGCGACTGGCCTTTTTGGTGAAGGTCACGCTACCAGCGTCATAGGCGGTGAATTCATAAACGTCGATTCCCTCAGGAGCCGTGACAGCTGCCATCGGAGCTGCCGTGATATACTTGCCGACAGGAATGCTGCGGGTGATGGTGTAGCCCTGAGTGAGCGTGTTGATGCTAAATGAAACCGGCTGACGCTCGTTCTGGTCGGTATAGACGATGGGCTTCATGGCCCAGTAGTATGTGCCATCGGTGATAATCACATTGCTGGTGTTGCCAGTGAGGGCATCGGCCATTGCTGAGGCTTTGCTCTCGTTGGTGGCACTCTCGGCCTTGGCGATGATGAGCTGATTGTCCTTCAGTGTAATGCCTGTCACACCACTGAGTGTTGCACCGCGCATGTCAATGACCTTTGCGGTAATAGCTTCAACTGTACTCTTGTTTTCAGAGGTTACGGTACCCGTAACGGTCACTACGCCATTGCTTTCCTCGCCGATGTACACAGCCGTATTGTTTTTCTTTACAAAGTAGATGTTGTCGAGCAAGAAGTCGTTGGTGGCACCAGCACCCAGTGAGATGAAGAGATAGGACGCTTTGTCGCTGCTGGCGGTGAAGGTGAAGTGCTTGGTCTGCCAACTGCCTGCTGTAGCAGTGAAATCGGCGAAACTCTGTGCGTCCTGCTCCACAAACACCTTACCGCTCGTCACGGCATTGGCAGGATAGATGTCGAAATAGACCTCTGCATAGTCGGACAGTTTGGTGCCTTCAGCCGTGAAACTGATGCCGAAGCCGATACCGTCGCCAACGACATGGAGGGCTTTGTTGCTGGTACCCAGGTCAATCTCTTCCTTCGATGAGAAAGTACATGCAGGCGTTCCCCAACCAGAAGTAGCGTAAGAAGGAGAGGTAGCGCTGTAGGTCTCGCTATAGACGGCTACGACGTTCTCGCTGTTCTCGGTAGGAACGGCGGGGGCTGCGGGATAGAGGTTGATAGTGGTAGTTGCAGTAGACTCGTGGCTATCGGATACGCGAGTGGCTGTAGCTGTAATGACTACGGGGTCGTCGCCGGTGATGGTGAGGGTTCCGTCAGACAGTGTACCCGTACCGGAAGTAATCGCGTAAGCCACCGTCACCTTGCTGTCGCCGTATGTGGTCAGGTCGGTGCCATTGGCATTCTTCGGGCTGAAAGTGATGGCTGTTGCCGTGTTTTTCTTGATAATGGAAGGGGAAGCCGAGAGAGAGGTGATGACATAGTTGTTAACATCCTCAGAAGCCTCTGAGAAATAGATATTAGCCAACTTCATGGCAACCTTAGTGTCGTTATTCTTGCAGCGAATGCTAAGAATCTTCAGATGAGTAGCAGCATCTCCAGTAATGGTTACTGTCGCTGTGTTCCAGCCAGCGTTAAGTGTTATATCCTGAGTGTATCCGCCATTGTCGAAGTTGAACTGATAGTCACTGGTGGCACTCTCTACGTAGATATCAACGCTCAGTTTATTATACAGAGCGGCATTTGCTGTGAAATCTTGGGTATCGCTGGTCTTACCAAAGTGTACGGCTCCGACTGCTGTCAGGCTCTTCACCGGCATACCACCGTATGAAGCCACTCCTCCATCTGTTGCACCGCCGTTCCATGCCAGTTGCCAAACTGTTGAGGTGTAATTCTTCGTGAATATTTCCTCGTACATATCATTATGTGTGGGAGGAACTGTTGTACCTGTGGCATACTGAATGAGCTGGAAGTTCTTGATGGTTTCACTATAAGTGTCTCCTGTCTCGTTCTTGTTGTTCTTCTTTGATGTGTACTTGATATACTGTGCCGTCACCTGCGACGCAAAAGCCTGGGCAATAGTGGTCGTCGTATTCGAACTAATGCCTGTGCTGTAGTCGGCTATCTTTGTATAGCTGCTGCCATCGGTGCTGTAAGACAGCGTGAACTCCGACACCCAGCGGTCGCCAGAGAAGGTGATGGAGAAGCCATCGATGGTCTTTGAACTTCCTAAGTTCACCACAATGTTCATCTCGCTGTTATCGTTGTATGAGTTGGGCTGCGCACCCGTTCCATTCAGAATGTTCGCTACATCGGTTTCGCCGATTTTGGCCGTAACACCATCTGCGGTGCACAGATTTGTGTCCTGCGCAGAGCTGCCTATGGCCAGCAGCATCAGGGCGCACAACAGAGAAAGGATCTTTTTCATTGGTTGAAAGTAGTGTTGTTATTGGTTATTAATGATATGTCTTTGCGATTGCCCCCGAGGAAAGGGTCGGTTGTCTGGTAAATGATGTTGCGTTAGTTGCCTTTCTCCCGCCTAAGCAAGAGAGGCAGCTCTTCACAGAGCCACGACTCTTACACTTAGGGGACTAACTAAACTAACTCAATGAAAAAAACTTGTGGAACAAATGCGTTCACTCTCTTAATTCCGATGCAAAGGTAGGGTGTAGTGCACCCGCACGTCAAATAAATGGCTACATATAAAACTCACTTTTGGCAAAGGAAGTAAAAAGTGAGTTTGTAGCAAACCGCTGATTTATAGGCTTATAATGTCTATTGATGCAAAAATAGCACCTCACTTATCACCTCTTAACCCCGCCTCAACCTTTCTCGCGCTCGCCTCCCGCCGCCCTAAGCACTTATTTGCACCGTGCTGGAGCGCAGGTGGCTCGCCAGCAAGAATCTGGGAGCGCAGGCGGCTCGCCTGCAAGAATTTCCAACCTGTGCAGTTGAAGGAAGAAGACCCTGAAGGGGTCAGATAACCCCGTTGGTGGTGGGATGGCTCTCTCAGTGCAACCGCCCCTGAAAGGGGCAGATACATTAGCCAGGGGCTCGCCCCTGGGTAGGATTAATACTCCTACCTACCTATGATTTTGCCAAAAGTAATATCACTAATATCACTAATCAGTGTATTAAACTGATTATCAATCATGTCAGTTAGTGCAAATGGGCGTGCAAATGAGTGTAAAAGTGATATTATTTGGCCCAAAACGGCAAAAGTTCAATCTAAAGGGGTGTTCATCATCGCGTCGATGAGTGCTCTGCACCGCGGTGTAGAGGTCGTTGCACCGCGGTGTAGAGGGTGCTGCACCGCGGTGTACGATGCTCAACAGCAC
The DNA here is from genome assembly GCA_937910905.1 of uncultured Prevotellaceae bacterium. Classification (GTDB taxonomy): domain Bacteria; phylum Bacteroidota; class Bacteroidia; order Bacteroidales; family Bacteroidaceae; genus Physcousia. Next base: position 55,144 of record CALEPV010000057.1, on the reverse strand, counting down.
GCTGTTCTGCATTCAACAGCGTGCTGTTTAAGAATTGATAGCTCAGTAGTTGAGAGTTGAGAGTTCTTTCACAAAGAGCGCAGGGATCAGCGTATGATTACTTTGCGGCCATTGATGATGTAGATGCCGCGCTTGAGCTGTGATGCGCTGCGGACTGTGCCTTGTGCTGCGTCCACGCGGCGGCCGGTGAGGTCGTAGACTCCGCTGTGGGCTGCGGTCTGGCCAGCGGCGGTGGACTCAGGCTGGGACTGGTGCAGCTCGCTGATGCCGTCGGGCAGGCGGGCGGGGCCGTAGAAGAAGATGGCATCGTAGTGCACGGGTGTGCCTTCGACGATGGCTGCTGTGGTCTGCTCCTGACCACGGGCATCGGTCTCGGTGCGGGCCTGGGCTGTGATGTTGAATATGTTGCCGGCACGGAACACACGGCAGGTGGCGAAGTCGAGACCCTGGCGCATGAGGTAGCTCACGGGCACATCGACGGTGTACCAGGTGTCGTCGCGCTCGAAGTCGCCCAGCGGTGCAATGGTGGCATTGTTCTCCCAGGCGGTGTTCGGGCCGAGGTTCAGGTAGGCGGCCTTGCCGTTGCCGTCCATCACGGTGTAGTGGTAGTTGATGAGCGAGGTGCTCTTTACGGCGAAGTGCAGGGTGTAGTCGGCGGTGATGCCGGTGAGGTCCCAGCCTGCACTGGGCGATATGTTGTAGCCGAGGCCGAGCCAGCCCTTGTCGGTGGCGGTCCATGCCTGATAGCCGCCGGTGACGCCGAAGCTGTTCTCGCCATCGGGGTCGCCGGCGACGAGTGTGCCGTCCCAGGGGTACACGTTCTGTGTGGTGCCGTTAGGCCCCAGGTAGTAGAGGTGCTGGTTGGCGATGTTGGACTGCGTCTCGCCATCGAGGTAGATGACGTAGTAGTCGTAGTTCTGGTGGGTGAGGAACTGGAAGCGGTTGTTGTCGTCGAGGTGTGTGATGACGGGCTGCCGGTCGTCGAGCTGGGTGGCGGTTTTCACTTCGCTGGTGCGTGCGGACTCCTGGGGACCGTAGACGAACACGGCGTCCACGCCGACCTGGGTGCCTGCCACGCCTCCGGCGAGGAAGCAGAACAGGTTGCCTGTGAAGTTGGAGCTGGTGCTGAAGTTGACAGCCCACTCATTGGCCAGCCATCGGATGGGCACATCGATGTTGTACCACTTGCCGTCGCGTGGGAAGTTGCCGGCTATCTTGTGGCCCTCGAAGGTGCCATCGCCGTCGCCCAGCACTATCCAGCCGCCGTTGCCCATGTCGTCGACCAGCTCGAACTCCAGCATACCGGTGTAGGTGGTCTTCACGGCGAAGTGCAGTGTGAAGTCGTCGTTGATGCCGGTGAGGTTCAGTGGTGCGGAGCTGCCGCCGACGAAGAAGCCGAGTCCGCTCCAGCCGGCGCTGTCGACGCGGCAGTTCATGTAGGCTGCCCCCACGCCGAAGCTGTTGGACTCGTTGGCTACTGGAAAGGTGAAGGTGTCGGCCCACGGGTAGAGCTGACGGTTGCTTCCGTTGGGCCCGCAGTCCACTATCTGGCTGGCCTTCAGCTGGGCTCCGAGTGTGCCCGCATCGGGGTAGATGAGGTAGTAGCGGTCGGTGTCGGAGAATCGGAACGGTGTGTCCTCGGCGCAGGATATGCGCAGGTCGTAGCTGCTGGCGGTGGTGTCGGGCTGGCTGTCGGCGGGTCCGTGGAAGAACACGGCATCGAAGGCCACGTCGGTGCCGGCGGTGCCTCCGGCCATGACGCAGAACAGGTTGCCGTCGTAGTCGGTGTCGCGTGAGAAGTTGAGTCCGAACTTGGAGGTGAGGTACGACATGGGTATGTCGATGTTGTGCCACTGTCCGTTGCGCTCGAAGTTGGCTATGGGCACGAACCGATGCTGGTCGGCAGCGCCCTGTGGCACCTCGGTCCAGAAGTCGTCTCCGAGGATGATGCGTGCCAGGTGGCCTTGGCCGTCGCAGATGTAGAAGTACAGTGTCTTGTCGCTGGTGCTCTTCACGGCCATGTGCAACGAGTAGTCCTGGTTGATGCCCGACAGGTCGAGGTTGCCCTGTGCGGCATTAACGTTGTAGCCGAGTCCGCTCCATCCCTGGTCTCCCACGATGAGGGCGACGTAGTTGCCTGTGACGCCGAAGCTATTCTCGCCGGTCTGGTCGGCGTAGGAGAAGGTGTTGTTCCAGTTGTAGGAGTTCTGCGACCCGCCGTTGTCGCCCAGGTTCACGAAGTTGTTGGCGCTGATGCCGGCCTTGCGCAGCGTCTGCTCATCGAGGAAGATGGCGTAGTACTTCTCGCCGTCCTTGAACTCGTAGGGTGCGTTTTTGGCCGCACTGACCTTCACATTCTCGTTGCCCCAGTTCTTGTCGTGGTTGTTGTTAGGGTTATCGTTAGGGTTATCGTTGTCCTTGCCGGTGGTGCGGGGCTTGCCGGTGGCGGTCTTGAGGTCGGCATCGGTGGTGTCGAAGCTCTTGGCGAAGCGCAGGAGCGAGATGTTGCATGCGCGTGCGTTGTCCTTCTGGAGGGTGATCTGCTGGTGTCCCGCCTTGAGCTCGATGTCTATCAGATAGGGCACGTAGGTCAGTGTGTCCTCTACGGGCTCGAGTGTGTACTTTGCCACCAGCGTTTTGCCTTCGCCGTCCAGTATGTTGATTCTCGGCTTCAGCGAAGCGCTGCCGGACGGTCGGGCTGCTCGCACGAGCAGCTTGTAGCTGCCAGCCTCTGGCACGTCGATCTGGTAGGTCAGCGACAGTCCTGTGCCTTGTAGCCCGATCTCCACGCTGTCGCGCGACTGCGGGTCGAGCCCCCACTGGATGTCCTTCACGTTGTGTGAGGCTATGAACTCGTTCACAGGTATGACCTCGCCAGGGGTGTAGAACTTGTCCTTGTTGAACGTCGACATGTGCACGTAGGCGAACCCCACCCGTGTATACGTTCCAGCGGGTATGCCGCGCGACGTGTTGGGGTACTCCACAAGGTTGTAGTAGGGGTACACATTCGCGCTGCGCGCCTTGAACCACGCGTAGCGGAACACCCACTGGCTCTGCTCCAGCAGCGCCACCTTCTGCACCATCTGTGTCAGCTGTGTCTCGGCCGTGAGGCTGCCCGCCTCCCACGAGCAGAACTCCGTGAGCCACACCTGACGGTTGTAGCGCTTGGCGAAGTTCTCCACGAAGTCTATCATGGCCGTCGGCTGGTCCATGTAGCAGTGCAGAGCCAGATAGTCCATACGCGGCTCGCGGCCGCCGTTCTGCGACTTGTAGGCCGCGATGAAGGCATCCATCCACTCCGTCGGCTGGTATGTGCGCCCGTCGTTGATGGCGCCGTCAGGGTAGTTCAGAGCCGGCGCCACCAGCTTCAGCTCCAGCTCCTCAGCCAGTTGCTCCAGCGCAGGCCACCTCTCCGCAGCCTGGCTCGGTGTCATGTTGGACTGAGCCCGGAAGTTGGGCTCATTGAAGCCCAGCAGGTACCTGTCCTGCGGATGGCTCTCGTAGTAGCTGCGCAGCGTGGCCAGGTTGTAGCCGCCGTTCCAGGTCATGGGCACGTACTCAATCTGTCCGCCCTCGGCCAGGAACCTGTCGTGCGTGGCAGCCGGGGTGTGGCCCCAGTTGTACCACCACGAGCAGCCCTTGGCCAGAGCGCGCATGTCCTGAATGTAGCCCAGGTTGTCCTCGCCGAAGCCGCGCTTCTGCGAGCGGCCCGCCGTAGGCTCCTGTGCCGGCAGCAGGGCAGCGGCCAGCAGCAGCAAGGATGATAGGATTAGCTTCTTCATAGTGTGTTACTTCACGAACTTCTTGCCCTCGCGGATATAGAGCCCTCTGCGGCTGGCATCGGTCTGACGGCCTGTGATGTCGTAGATGGTGTTGCCGAAGGCAGCCGCAGCCGATACGCTGCGCACACCTGTGAAGTCAACCTTCGGGCCGTGGTAGAATGCAGCGTCGAAGTCTATCTCCGTGCCTTCGACACCCCCTGCCAGCACCACCAGCATGTTCTTGTCGGCATAGCACTTCGACGCATCGCCGCCGAAAGTGAACTCAAACTGGTCCTCAAGCCAGTCCAGAGGAGCCTCGATGTTGTACCACTCCCCGTCGCGGGGGAAGTTGCCTACCGCTGCCACGCCGTCGCCGTTGGGGCCGTCGCCCAGCACCAGCTGGGCCTCAGTGCCGTCGCCGTCGGTGATGGTGAAGGTGAAAGTCTCCTTGGAGGTCGACTTCACAGCGAGGTGGAACGACCAGTTGCTGTCGATGAAGCTCAGGTCGAGGACAGGAGCATCCTTGGCGATGTTGTAGCCGATTCCCGACCAGCCCGCACTGCCTACGATGTAGGCCATGTACTCGCCCGGTATTCCGAAGCTGTTCAGGTCGGGCGTCTCACCGAAGTGCGACGAGCCGTCCCATACCCACAGGTTGCGTCCACGGTCGGCATCGGGGCCGATGTAGAGGTAGTTGGCATCGGTCAAACCGAAGTTGGCACGCGTCTCGTCGCCGAGGAAGATGCCTACATACGACTCGCTGGCTGGGAACTCGAAGGGGTTCTCTTCGGCCATGCTCACACGGAGCTGTGCATAAGATGCTGAGCTGATTGCAGCTGCAGCAATGAGGAGTAAGAGTTTCTTCATAAGGGTAATTGTGTTGGGTTATGGTATTGTATCTGTATTCCAATCGGGCTGGGTATGGTCTTGCCGTTAGTAGCCAGGGTTCTGCTCGATGCCGCTCAGCTCCAGCTCCTTGGTCGGGATGGGGAACAGCTCGTTCTTTCCCTCCTGGAAGAAGCCCCACTGGTCGCGCACCTCGGCCGACTCCTTGGCGATGTAGGCATCCAGCGTCTGCTTGGCGATGCCCCAGCGCACGAGGTCGAACCAGCGGTGTCCCTCCATGGCGAGCTCTACGCGGCGCTCGTGGCGTATGGCTGTGCGCAGGTCGGCCTGGTTGTCGGCGAAGGCGTGCACGGTGCCCTGGTAGGTTGCGGTGTAGGGGAAGTCGGCCAGCCCTACGCGGCTGCGCACCTCGTTGAGGGCGCTCTTGGCAGCTGTGAGGTCGCCGCTCTCGCAGCACGCCTCGGCGTAGATCAGCAGCACGTCGGAGTAGCGTATCTGTCGGTTGTTCAGCGGGCCGCGTGCGTCGTGACTCAACTTGGGGAAGGTGCCGCTGGAGTTGCGCCATGCCAGCTTGTTGCTGATGTACCGGTTGCCCAGGTACACCTCCTCCTCAGGGTTGGTCATCTCGGCATCGGTGGGGTTGAGGATGGTGAGGTCGCGACGCGGGTCAAGCGTCGGAGCGGTCTCGTACTCATCGTAGAGGTTCTGCGTAGGGTGGTTGAAGCCCCAGCCGCCGCCCATGTTGCTGCTTCGCGAGCGGGTGAGTATCTGAGAGAACGAACCGCGTGTGTAGCCGAAGCCGCCGTAGTCGCTCATGTCATCGTCCATGTACTGAATCTCGAACACGCTCTCTGCACCGTTCTCACCATCGAGGGTGAAGTTCTGGTAGTAGCCGCCGTGGGCAGCGCCGAACAGTGTGTACTCGTGGGAGTCGATGACCTTCTTGGCCCATGTCTTGGCCTGTGCATAGTCGTGCCTGGTGAGGTACACCTTGGCGAGCATGGCCTGTGCAGCACCCTTGGTGGCGCGACCCAGGTCCTCATCGGCGTAGCGGCTCTTCACCCACAGGCCGGTCTCGGCAGCGAGCAAGTCATCGAGAATGAATGTGTAGTTCTCGTCCAGCGACGCGCGGTCCTTGTGCCACTTGCTGCTGGAGTTCACCACGAAGTCGATGATAGGCATGGCACCAAACACGCGTACCAGCCTGAAGTAGTAGTATGCACGCAGGAAACGGGCCTCGGCGATGAGACGGCTGCGCACGTCGGATGCTATGCTGTCGCCGCTCATGTACGGCAGCTCGGTGATCGCGAGGTTGGCACGGGCCACCCCTGACCACTGTGCACGCCAGTAGTCGAGCAGCATGGAGTTGTCCGCCTGCACCTTGAAGTTGTCGATGTCCAGGTACTGAAGGCCGTCGGCGAGGTTCTGACCGCCCTTCAGGGCATCGTCGGAAGCGATGTCGCCTATGAACCACTCGGCGCAGTAGGTGTCGCCGAACTCCCACTGCAGTGGGGCGTAGGCGGAGTTGACCACATCCTCGGCCGCGCTCTGAGAGCCAGCGGTGAAGTAGTCATTGAGCTTGGTGACGCCCGGAGTCTCCTCTTCGAGCCAGTCGTTGCAGGATGCGAGCAGCATTAGGGTACCGCAGCCTGCCACTGTCATCAGGGCGGGCAGACCAGCTGCTATCGCTGTGAGCTTCTTATATAGCGCTTTCATCTTGTTGTCTTGTTTTGTTGGATGATATTTTGAGGGGGGTTAGAACGCCAGCTGTGCGCCCAGCAGCACCGTGCGGGCCTGCGGATAGTTGCCGTAGTCCACGCCTGAGCTCAACTCCGGGTCGTAGCCCTTGTACTTCGTGATGGTGAACAGGTTGGTGCATGAAGCATATACACGCAGGCGCTGGATGTGCAGCTTCTGGACCACCCGTGCCGGCAGGCTGTAGCCCAGCTGGATGTTCTTCAGGCGCAGGAACGAGCCGTTCTCGATGAAACGGTCGCTCACAGCTGCGTTCACGCTGTTGTACGGATTGGCTATGCTGCCCGACTGACCGATGATGTTACCCTCCGCATCGTAGTCGTTGTGCCACACATCGCCCATGTAGCTGGCCAGTGCACACTCCGTGCCAGTGCCCTCGAGACGGGTGCGCAGCTGGTTGTAAATCTTGTTGCCTGCCTGACCGGAGAAGAACACGGACAGGTCGAAGTCCTTCCAGTTGGCGCTCAGGTTCAGACCGAATGTCACCTTCGGGAACGCGTTGCCCAGGTCCGTCTTGTCGTACTCGTCGATGCGGCCGTCGGGCGTGCCACCCGGACCCGATATGTCCTCGAAGATGGCATCGCCGGCATGGTAGGGCTGGGCAGCACCGTAGCCCCACATGGCAGCAGCGGCCTCCGCGTCGGTCTGGTACACACCCTTGTATCTGTAGCCCCAGAAGGTGTAGAGGGGCATACCCTGGTTGCTCAGTCGGATGCCGTCGCCGTCGTACACCACATCACCGCCGTTCAGCGCCGTGAGCTCGTTCTTTATGAATGAGATGTTGCCATCGATGCTATAGGTGAAGTCGTGGCCGATGCGGTTCTGGTGCCCCAGCTGCAGTTCGATACCCTTGTTGCGCACCTCGCCCACATTGGCCTGTGCGTCGAAGCGGTTGCCTATCCAGGCCGGACCCTTCACCGTGAGCAGCATGTCCTGCGTGTTGCGCACGAATCCCTCTATCGACCCATTGAGCTTGCCGCCCCACAGCGAGAAGTCCACACCCAGATTCCATGTCTCTGTCTGCTCCCACATGCCGCCCTGGTTCTTCCAGATGATCACGGTGGAGCCGCCCGTCAGCTGCTGCTGGCTGCCCAGCACATAGCTCACGAAGGTCGGGGCAGCCGTCTGTATGGTCTGGTTGAAGGCATCGTTGCCTATCTTGTCGTTACCGATGCGGCCCCAGCCGAAGCGCAGCTTCAGGTTGTCCAGAGCGTCGATGCCCTGCATGAAGTCCTCCTCCGTGATGCGCCAGCCCAGCGCCAGCGAAGGGAAGTAGCCCCACTTGTGCTCAGGGAACTTGTTGCTGCCGTCAGCGCGGAAGTTGAATGTAGCCAGGTAGCGGTCCTTGTAGCTGTAGAACGCACGCCCCAGGAAAGAGCTGCGACGCGAGCGTGTCACCTGGTCGCCAACCAGTCGCGTGTCCTGCTGCGTCTGGTCTATGTACCAGTGGGTATCGTCGTTGCCGTTGTTGATGTAGTTGCCTGAACCACTGATGCCGTACATATTGTACTCCTCGCCCGTGTGACCCACCATGACGCTGAAGTTGTGGTCGCCGATGCTGTTGGCGTAGGTCAGTATGTTGTTCCATATCACTGAGCTGTAGCGGTACATGCCGCTGCTCACACCGTTGCGGTCGCCGCTGGCATAGTCGTAGCTGGAGTGGCGGTAGTTCTCCTGGTAGGAGCGCACGCGGTCCCATGTCATATCGGCACTGACATCGGTGCGGAAGGTCAGCCCCTTCAGCGGGGTCAGCTCAGCGAAGAGGTTGGTCACAAAACGCTCGTGGGCGTTGCGGGGGTGGTTGTGCTCCACCTGCGAGAACGGGTTGCGCACGTTCTTGAAGTTGGATGCAGCGGATATCTCGCCGCTCAGATCCTTGCCCTGACGGGTAATACTACCCTCGGGATAGTGGGCGGGGTCCCACGGTGCCATGGCCAGCGCAGCCGATATGATGCTGGCGCCCGGGCTGGCTGCGTTGTTCATCACACTGCGGCCCTTGCTATACATATATGTGGCGTTCTCGCCCACGCGCAGCCAGTCGTTCACCTTGTGCGACGAGTTGGCGCGCACGGTGTAGCGCTGATAGTCCGATCCGATGATGGTGCCCTCCTGGTCGAAGTAGCTGCCGCTGATGCTGTAGTCGCTCTTGTCGGTGCTGCCGTTGATGCCCACGTGGTGGTTCTGCATGGACGCACCGTTGCGGAACACCTCGCGCTGCCAGTCGGTGTGTATAGCGCTGTAGTCCAGTCCGCTCTCCGGAGTAGCAGCACTCCATCCAAGCACTGCGGGGTAGTACTCACTGGTGGAGGTCAGGTATCTGTTGATGTACGCATTCATGCCGTTGTTCACGTAGTAGTTGCGCACGCTGCGTGCTATACCTGTCATAGACAGCTTGGTGTTCAGGAAGTCCTCGCTGTCCATAACGTCCAGGTACTTGGTAGCATACGACCAGCCTACGTAGCCGTCGTAGGTGATCTCGCTGTGCCCCTTCTCGCCGGCACCCGACTTCGTGGTGACCAGTATCACACCATTGGCACCCCGACTACCGTAGATGGCGGTCGACGAAGCGTCCTTCAGCACCTCCATGGATGCGATGTCGTTGGGCGACAGGAAGGCTATGTTGTCGGTTATGACCCCGTCTACAACATATATAGGATTGGCATCGTTCACAGTGCCGATGCCTCGTATGCGCACTGTGGCGCCCTCGCCGGGCTGACCGCTGTTCAGGTTCACGCTCACACCTGCTGCACGGCCCTGCAGAGCCTGGTCGATGGTGGCGGCTGGCACCTTCTTCATCTGCTCGGTGTTCACTACGGACACCGAGCCCGTCAGGTCGCTGCGCTTCATGGTGCCGTAGCCTATAGCCACGACCTCCTGCATCTCCTGCACGTCGTCCTCCAGTGCTATATTAAAGGTAGTGGAACCTGCGAACTTGCGAGTCTGTGTCTGCATACCCATGAAGCTGAAACGCAGCGTGCCGGGCTTGTCGGTGCTGATGCTGAAGTTGCCATCCAGGTCGGTGGTCGCGCCAGTGGTCGTACCCACTACTACCACCGACACGCCTGGGAGTGGGTAGCCGTCTGATGCCGCTGTCACCCTGCCGCGCAGGGTGATGTCCTGGGCCGCTGCAAATAGCGTCGGCAGGAGAAGCATCAGCGTTAGATAGAGTTTGGTTTTCATGTTAGGATAAGATGGTTGGATTGATTTTGTGCCGCAAAACTACTGCTATCGCGTGACGCACACAAATATATCGTCTACGCAAAACCTCACTTTTTGCAAAGTGAGGTAGCTGTAGACTGGCGGGGGCTGTACTGATAGTCAGGAGGTTAAATACCAATATATGTTAAATAATGGCCTCACTTCTCAATCGCACTGCACAATTGTTCTACCTTTGTCGCGTACTAATAACTGACGTAGTGATGAATATGCAAAGATCTCACCTCACACAGCGCCGCACGCTGATGGCGATGCTGTGTTGGCTTTGTACGGCTGTGGTGGTGGCACAGCAGCCGGTGGTTAACAACTACCGTCCGACAGACTATTCCAGCGGCAAGCAGAACTGGTGGATAGACATGACCGAGACTGGCGTGATGCTGTTTGCCAACTGCCAGGGACTGCTCACCTTCGACAGCGAGGAGTGGTGCACCTACCCGCTGAACAACTTCAGCGACGTGCGCGCAGTGCATTATAATAAGGTGCAGGACCGCATCTATGCCGGTGGCACCAACGAGATAGGCTACTACTGTCACGACCCTCGGGTGGGAAGCCTGAAGTACAACACACTGACCGACCAGCTCGCTACAGATGCCCGCGACTTCGGTGAGATATGGGCTATATTCCAGTGCGAGAACGGCAACTACGTGTTCTCCGCCAAGCACAAAGTGCTGGTGATGAAGCCGGGCGGCGAGTTCGTGACCTTCAGTGTGCCCCATGCCATCAACTGCTCAGCGCTGACCCCCTACGGCACCATCCTGGCCTGCCGCGAGCGTATATACACTATACGCAACATGAAGCTGCAGCCGCTGGCGGGCAGCGAGGCGCTGGCGGGCAAGACGGTCAGGGCCATCACGCCGCTGGACGACGGGCGTGTGCTCTTTGCCACCGACTGCGAGGGGCTATGGATATACGATGGCGAGCATGCCGAGCCGTGGACGCTGGACATCTCCGACTGGCTGGCATCCAACATCATATTCTGCGTGGCGCGCCAGGGAGAGACGATAGCCTTCGGGACGGTGCGTGGCGGACTGGCCGTGCGCAACCTGAAAGACGGCACCACGCTCTATGCCAACGCGGGCACGGGGCTACAGAACAACACCGTGCTGAGTATGCGCTTCGACCGGCAGGGTAACCTCTGGCTGGGACTTGACCAGGGCCTGGCCTACGTGCAGGTGCAGTCACCCTACCGCGAGCTGCTGAGCCAGAACAGCACCTGCGGCACGGGCTACACTACGCTGGTGGACGGCGGGCGCATACTGCTGGGCACAAACCAGGGCCTCTACACGCTGCCGTGGCCGGTGCCCTCGTCGGCAGAGCCGCCTGTGCCGGTGCTGATGAGTGGGCTGAGCGGCCAGATATGGAGCCTGCGCAACATCGGAGGCGACATACTGTGCGGCGGCGACCACGGCGCATGGCACATACAGGGCACCGCGGTGCGCAGCATCGACGGGCTGGAGGGCACATGGGACTTCAAGCCGATACCCGGCGAGCCGCAACTGGCAATCGCCAGCGACTATAGCGGACTGGCTGTGCTGGAGAAGACGGCCGGCCAGTGGCACCTGCGCAACCGTATTGTCGGCTTCGAGGGCAGCAGCGGCAGCTTCGAGCTGGGCAGGGACGGCTGTGTGTGGATATCGATGTGGCAGAAGGGTATATACCGTCTGTGGCTTGACGAGGAGAGGACCAAGGTGGTGAAGTGCCAGGTGTACAACGCCGACAACGGCCTGCCTACTGACGACAACAACCTGCTGAGCAAGGTGGACGACGATATAGTGGTGACTGCCGCCGATGGCTTCCACCGCTACCTCCCGCTCAGCGGCAAGCTGGAGCGCGACACGATACTGAACGGGCTGTTCGGGGTGCACGAGCTGCGACTGCGACTGATAGAGGACCCGCGAGGCAACGTGTGGGCCTTCAACTCGGAGCGAGTGTCAATAGGCCTACAGCAGGACGACGGTACGCTGGTGGTGGACACCGCATCGTTCCGACCGCTGGCACCACGCCTGCAACATGGTCTTGGTCACTTCGGCTTCACACCAGACGGTCGTATAGTGCTCAATACAGAGAACGGATTCATAGTGGCCGACAACCACAGGGGGGTGCTGCCACCACCCGCACGGCTGTTCATACGCCGCGTCACGGCCACAGCCGACAGCGATACCGTGGTCTACGAAGCGCCAACACGATTCGACGAGAACGCCGACGGCAAGGCGGCACAGGCCGTGCTGACCCTGGCCAAGGAGCTGAACACGCTGCGCATAGAGTTCGTCATGCCCGAGTTCGTGGCTCCATCGGCTGTGCAGTATGCGTGCTGGCTTGAGGGCTACGACCAGACCTGGCGCACCACGGGTGCTAACTTCAAGGAGTACACACGGCTGCCCAAGGGAAGCTACACACTGCATGTGCGCTGTCTCGACAGCACTACTGGTCAGACCGATGTGTGCACCATGCAGATAGAGATCAGACCGGCATGGTATGAGACATGGTGGGCCACGGCGCTGTATGCGGTGCTGTCGCTGATGCTGCTGTACGGCTCGGCTATGCTGCTGTACCGCCGCTACCGCCTCAAACTACAGGCCACGGCCCGCAAGCGCGAGCGCGACCTGCGCGAGCAGCAGACACGCTTCGACATGGAGCAGCAGCGCAAGGAGAAGGAGCTGGTGCAGCTCAAGAACGAGCAGTTGGAGCTGGAACTGAAGCACAAGGGCAGCCAACTGGCCGACTCGACAGTGAACCTGATACGCAAGAACGATATGCTGCAGCTGCTGGACGAGCACATGAGCGAGCTCAGCGAGAGCATACGCCGCGAGGACCCGAAAGCCAAACAGATGAAAGTCATACGCGAGATAAGGCAGGAGATAGCGACCAACATAGAGGACGACAGCCAGTGGAACCGCTTCGAGGAGAACTTCAATCTGGTGTATGACAACTTCCTGCAGAAGCTCACAGACCGCTACCCAGTGCTTAAGTTGTCAGACCGTAAGCTGTGTGCCTACCTGCGCATGGGGCTGAGCAGCAAGGAGATGGCATCGCTGCTGAACACCTCTGTGCGCAGCATCGAGACGGCCCGCTACCGTCTGCGGCGCAAGCTGGAGCTGGATCAGGGCCGCAATCTGCAGGACTTCCTACAGTCGCTGGATTAGGAGCCCACCACAGCCCCTCCAATAGGGAGGGGAGTTGGGGAGGGGAGATGAAAAGCCGTTTTCATAGCACTTATTGGTGAGGGATTCAGCGTTGTTTCAAGAAAATGCCGTACCTTTGCGGCGTCGAACAACATATAATAACAATGTATACGACCATACACTATCCCACTCGTCAAGATGCTCTTGCAGCATTTCGCAAGATGATTGACCGTAAGCGTGAGTGGGTGGAACATGCAGAACAGGAGCTGCAGGCTCTGTCGCAGATTGCAGCTTCTGTCAATACTAATGCCTAGGCAATGACACCCTTAGACCTCAATCGGCTCAATGTGTATTCCCCGTACTCGGTATGGAACATTGCAGATGGCGTGTATGCCTTCAAGACCAATCATGGCGTACTATATCGGATATATTTCCTTCCTGACCAGACTATTTGGCAATCGGGCGCGTATGAATTTGGCCTTGTTAACGACAACAAAAAGCCTTCGCCTGCCGATAGGCACCTGAGAGCTACGGTCATATGCATTATCGAAGAGTTCTTCAGACTCAATCCCGATATCTTGTTGTACCAATGCGAAACTGGTGATAACCGCCAAGCCACTCGCGACCGTCTGTTCCTGCGTTGGTTCAAGGAGTATGCTCACAACGATCGATATGTAATCAAGATAGCAAAGGTAATAGCCGAAGGCATTGACAACTACGCTGCAATCATTGTTCAGCGGAGCAATCCTCACCTAAATAGTATCATTCACGATTTCGATCAGTTCATTGGCTTGCTGCAGAACAAGCCGTTCTGATAGCACTTATTGGTGAGGGATTCAGCGTTGTTTCAAGAAAATGCCGTACCTTTGCGGCGTCGAACAACAAACACAACACAGACGACATGAAAGCTTTAGAGAAGATTTTTGCCGACAAGCTGCTGAAAGTCAAGGCCATCAAGCTACAGCCCACCAACCCCTTCACCTGGGCCAGCGGATGGAAGAGCCCATTCTATTGCGACAACCGTAAGACACTCTCCTACCCCGAGCTGCGCAGCTTCGTCAAGATTGAGACGGCACGCATCATAGCCGAGCGTTTCGGCGAGGTAAATGCTATAGCAGGCGTCGCCACTGGAGCCATACCACAGGGAGCACTGGTGGCCGACGAGCTCGCACTGCCATTCGTCTACGTGCGCAGCAAACCCAAGGACCACGGACTCGAGAACCTCATAGAGGGCGAGCTGCGGCCAGGCATGAAGGTCGTGGTGGTGGAGGACCTGATCAGCACCGGCGGCAGCAGCCTGAAGGCTGTGGAGGCCATCCGCAACAACGGGTGCGAGGTGATAGGCATGGTAGCTGCCTATACCTACGGATTCGATGTGGCTACACAGGCTTTCCGCGAGGCCAAGGTGCAGCTGGTCACACTGACCAACTACGAGGCCGTGGTCGAGGAGGCTCTGCGCATCGGCTACATCAAGGACACCGATGTCCCCCTGCTCAACGCCTGGCGCAAGGACCCTGCCCACTGGAACGGATAGTCGCCAGGCACGGGCAGCACGGCAGCACAGCGGGAAGTTGCACCGCGGTGGAGCAATAGTTGCACCGTGCTGCAACACATGCTGTACCGTGCTCGAACAGGAGTTGCACCGCGGTGCAACTTCCCCCACATAAACAGACAGAATAAAAAGGAGCAAATATGACTAAATTTGAAAGCAGCGTCAAGCTGATTCACTACCCTCAGACAACCGTTTACGACAAGTTGTCCGACCTCACCAACCTGTCCGTCTTAGCTGAGCAGGCACAGAACCCCGAGTTCATGCAGAGCATACAGCAGTCGGCAGGCGTGGACGATGACAAGATGCGGCAAGCCACAGAGATGCTCAGCAAGCTGGAGTTCACACGCGACAGCGTGAGTATGCAGGACTCGCCCATCGGGGCTGTAGCACTGCAGATAGTGGAGCGCATAGACCCCAAGACGATAAAGTTCGAGGTGAAGAATGCACCCGTGGCTGCCAACCTCTGGATACAGCTGTTGCCCACAAGCCCGCAGGAGTGCAAGATGAAATGCACCATAGGTGCCGATCTCAACTTCTTCACCAAGCAGCTGGCCAAGAAGCCTCTGCAGGAAGGCGTGGAGAAGCTGGCCGACATGCTGGCAGTGATACCATATTAAACAGTAGAGGGACGATGGCAAGCAAGTTGTGGGAGAAAAACTTCACGATGACCGCCGAGATAGAGCGGTTCACTGTAGGGCGTGACCGCCAGCTGGACCTCTATCTGGCCGAGAGCGACGTGCTGGGCAGCATGGCGCACATCACCATGCTGGAGAGCATAGGGCTGCTCGAGGCCAACGAGCTGCAGGCACTGCTGGCAGAGCTGCGCAGCATCCTACAGGTCATACGTCGTGGCGAGTTCGTGATAGAGGACGGCGTGGAGGACGTGCACTCGCAGGTGGAGCTGATGCTCACCCGCAAACTGGGCGACATGGGCAAGAAAATACACAGCGGACGCTCGCGCAACGACCAGGTGCTCGTGGACCTCAAGCTATGGACACGCCGCCAGCTGCGTGAGGTGGTCGAGCAGGTCAAGATACTGTTCGACAAGCTGCAACAGCAGAGCGAGCGCTACAAGCAGGTGCTCATGCCGGGCTACACCCATCTGCAAGTAGCCATGCCATCGAGCTTCGGACTCTGGTTCGGAGCCTACGCCGAGAGCCTCTGCGACGATATGCTCTTCCTGCAGGCCGCCTACCGCATGACCAACCGCAACCCGCTGGGCTCTGCGGCGGGCTATGGCTCGTCGTTCCCACTGAACCGCACCATGACCACCGAGCTGTTGGGCTTCGACTCGATGGACTACAACGTCGTTTACGCCCAGATGGGGCGAGGCAAGACCGAGCGCAACGTAGCCTTCGCCCTGGCTACCGTGGCCGGCACACTGGCTAAGCTGGCCTTCGATGCCTGTATGTTTAACTCGCAGAACTTCGCCTTCGTGAAGCTGCCCAACGAGTGCACCACAGGCAGTAGCATCATGCCACATAAGAAGAACCCCGACGTGTTCGAGCTCACGCGCGCCAAGTGCAACAAGCTGCAAGCGCTGCCCCAGCAGATCACACTCATCATGAACAACCTGCCCGTGGGCTACTTCCGCGACCTGCAGATCATCAAGGAGGTATTCCTGCCAGCCTTCGACGAGCTGAAGGACTGCCTGCGCATGGCGGCGTACATCATAGAGCGCATGACGGTCAACGAGCATATACTCGACGACCCGCGCTACGACCTGATGTTCTCCGTCGAGGAAGTCAACCGACTGGCCGCCGTTGGCACTCCGTTCCGCGATGCCTATCGTCAGGTGGGGCTCGACATCGAGGCAGGCCGCTTCACACCAAACAAGCAGATACACCACACCCACGAAGGCAGCATAGGCAACCTCTGCACCGCTGAGATTGCAGCACTGATGCAGCACACCCTCGACGGCTTCCACTTCGAGCGGGCTGAGGAAGCTGAGAGGAAGCTGGTGGAAATGAAGAATGAATGAAGAATGAAGAATAATACTCCACTCCATCTCTCCTCCCATCTCCCCTCCCTATGGAGGGGCTGGGGGTGGGCTCCTGAGGGATGGTCCTCTCTTTTCCTCCTTTTGCCCTTCTTCCTCTTCACCTCCTGCGACAAAGCCGACAATACATACACCACACGGGCGGTGTCGTTCACCTTCTCGCCTACCACCAGCGTGCCGATGCTGCACAGCGCTCTCAACAACATGGGAGAGTATGTCACGGTGCGCGTCAGTGGCGGGCGTTTTCTGTTTCACAGCTTGGGAGGCGACACCACGTGGCCTATGACCGAGATAGACCGCCGCACCATACGCATGGGGCTGAGCGGCTTCATCATCGGACTGCCCACGATGCCCGAACTGGGTCAGACATTCTCGCGGCCGGTGTGCTACGAGCTGTCGTGCCCCAACTGCTACGACGAGCACCACATCACGCGCGACCTCACACTGATGCACGATGGCCGCGACTCCTGCGGTCTCTGCCACCGCATCTACGACCCCAACAACCAAGGCATCATCAGCTCCGGTGCCGATGGCAAGAAGCTGGACCGCTATCACATCACCTACAGTGGCAGCGTGACCAATGCCGTGAGCGTCTATTGAATGTACAATTTGGACCAATTACCTATAATTACCATGCAGCTAATTAACTTCGCCGACCAAAACACCATCATCAACCGCTACGTGGCCGAACTGCGCGACGTGAGCATACAGAAAGACCGTATGCGCTTTCGCCGTAACCTGGAGCGCATAGGCGAGATGATGGCCTTCGAGGTGAGCAAGACCCTCACCTACAGCAACAAGTTCGTTGAGACCCCACTGGGCACTGCCACCGCCTCGACCGAGGACGACCGTCTGGTCATCGGTACTGTGTTCCGTGCAGGACTGCCACTGCACACAGGCTTCCTCAACGTGTTCGACCACGCCGACAATGCCTTCGTGTCGGCCTTCCGCTACTACAAGGACAAGGAGTGCCGCGAAATCGATGTGCGCATCGAGTACATCGCTACGCCCGACCTCAACGACCGCACCCTGCTGCTCGTGGACCCCATGCTGGCCACAGGCGAGAGCATGGAGCTGGCCTACAATGCCTTCATCACCCGAGGCAAGCCTGCCCACACTCACCTCTGCGCCGTCATAGCATCGCAGCAGGGCGTTGACCACTTGCAGCGCGTGTTCGGCGACCGCACCGACATCACCCTCTGGTGTGCTGCCGTGGATGCCGAACTCAATGCCCGCTCCTACATCGTTCCAGGCCTCGGCGATGCCGGCGACCTGGCGTTTGGCGAGAAGCTGTAAAGAGCCGCTTGTGGTTTCCCAGTAAGGGCGACTCGCGGGCTGTGGATATATAGTAATCCCCTGCATCATAGTGATGAATGCAGGGGATTATTGTACTTGGTCGATAGGTGTACCCCTCTCCCGTATAGAGTCAGTGGCAGAACTCCACGCTTTGCTTCTCCCATTCGCCCCACTTGACGGTGTCCAGCAGATGCTGTATCTGTTGTCTGAGTGGGCGCAAATCATCTTGGATCACAGACCATAGGATGGATGCGTCGACTTGATAGTAGCCATGAACGAGGTGATGCCGCATGTCTGTGATGTCCTGTGTGTTCATGTATAGTGCTTTATTTCACCATCGAGTACACCACGTCCATGATGTCCTTGCCCAGCCGGTCGGCAGCCTCCATGGTGGCAGCTTCGGAGTAGACACGGATGATGGGCTCGGTGTTGGACTTGCGCAGATGTACCCACTTGTCGGGGAAGTCGATCTTCACGCCGTCAATGTCGTTCACCTCCTGCTCCTTGTACAGCTCCTTCACCTTGGCCAGGATAGCATCCACGTCGGTGTCGGGCGTCAGGTCTATGCGGTTCTTGGCTATGCAGTATGGAGGATAGGTGGCGCGCAGTTCGCTGGTCTTCATGCCGCGCTTGGCCAGATAAGTCAGTATCAGGGCGATACCTACGAGGGCGTCGCGGCCGTAGTGGGCAGCAGGATAGATTACTCCGCCATTGCCCTCGCCGCCAATCACGGCGTTGGTGGCCTTCATCTTCGTCACGACATTCACCTCGCCCACAGCAGCAGCATTGTACTCGCAGCCGTACTTGCGCGTCACATCGCGCAGGGCGCGGGTGGAACTGAGGTTCGACACAGTGTTGCCCGGTGTGTGCTGCAGTATGTAGTCGGCCACGGTCACGAGCGTGTACTCCTCGCCGTACATGGTACCGTCCTCGCAGAACAGAGCCAGACGGTCAACGTCGGGATCCACGACGAAGGCTATATCGTAGCCGCCCTTCTGCATCAGTGCCTTGATGTCGCCAAGGTTCTTCTCCAGTGGCTCAGGGTTGTGCTGGAAGTCGCCGGAGGGTTCGCCGTAGAGACAGGTGACGGTCTCCACGCCGAGCTGCTCCAGTAGCTTGGGCAGGATGATGCCGCCCACGGAGTTCACGGTGTCGAGAGCTACGCGGAACTTGCGGGCGCGGATAGCCTCCACATCGACGAGCTTCAGAGCCTTGACGAGGTCGATGTGGCGCTGGTCGTAGCTGCCGTCCTCGCGGTAGTAGCCCAGGTGGTCAACGTCGGCATACTCGAAGTCCTCGGCCTCGGCGATGCGCAGCACCTCGTTGCCCTCCTCCTTGTTGAGAAACTCGCCGTCGCTGTTGAGCAGCTTCAGAGCGTTCCACTGGCGCGGGTTGTGCGATGCTGTGAGGATAATGCCGCCGCAGGCTTTCTCCATAGTCACGGCGATCTCGGTGGTCGGAGTTGTGGCCAGACCGATGTTCACCACATCGAAGCCCATGCCCATCAGGGTGCCGCACACCACGTTCTTCACCATCTCGCCGGAGATGCGGGCGTCGCGGCCCACTACAATCTTGTTTGTACCTACGGTCTCGGTCTTGCGTATCAGCGTGGCATAGGCCGACACGAACTTCACGATGTCCAGCGGATTCAAGGTGTCACCAGCGCGGCCGCCAATGGTGCCGCGGATTCCAGAGATTGATTTGATAAGTGTCATAGCGGTATCGGTTTGTGAGTTAAGTGTTAGTCTGTTTGCACGATGATGCCGCAAATGTACAAAACAAATGTGTATCACAGCACAAAGGTACTCAAATAATATCTACCTTTGCTGCATGAAACGCCTATTAGTTGTATTATACACTATTATATGTGGTGCCGGCAGTACAGCTGTGGCTCAAACTGAAACTACCGGCCAATCCGCCACGCTGGACAGCTGGGCCGACCGTCTGACACGCTTCGGCGAGGCCATACCGCAGGAGAAAGTGTACCTGCACATGGACAACACCAGCTACTTCCTGGGCGACACAATCTGGTTCGCCGCCTACACACGCCGCACCGACAAGGATCTTCCGTCCAACATCAGCCGCGTGCTCTACGTGGAGCTGCTCAACAACGACGGCTTCCTAGTGGAGCGCCAGCTGATAGAGATGAAGAACGGACGCGGCTACGGTAACATATCGCTCAACGACACAGCCCTCTATGCCGGCTACTTCGAGCTGCGGGCCTACACGCGCTGGCAGCTCAACTGGGGTGCCTACGAGCATCCGCACACGGCCAATGCCGAGCAGTGGTTTTTTACTCGCGGCCTTGCCAAGGAGTACTATCGCGACTACGACAAACTGTATAGCCGCGTGTTCCCCGTGTACGACCGCCCGAAGCAGGCAGGCGAGTTCTTTCACGACATGACGCTGCGCCCGCTGCGGCGCGAGCTGAAGGAGGACCCTGATGCTGCCAAACCCGTGCTGAGCTGCTTCCCTGAGGGTGGCCGTCTGGTGGCTGGAGTAGAGTGCTATGTGGCATTCGAGGCTGCTACGAAGGAGGGCATGTGGCTGGACGGCACGCTGGTGGTCTACGACGACGGCCATCCCGTAGCCTCGGCCACCACCGAGCACCGCGGCCGCAGCACCGTGGCCTTCACTCCGCAGGAGGGGCACAGCTACCGCGCCGTGTTCACCAGCAGCGACACTCTCCGTACTGGCACTGCCGAGGTGCGGCTTAAGGACATATCCGTCAGCGGCGTGGCCCTGCACGTGGACCGTCAGGCCGGCGACTGGACATTCAGCATTCAGTCTCGCGGCATAGCAGCAGAGCGGTCGCTGGGCATGACCATCATGCACGAGGGCGTAGTGGAACGCTACCAGCCTGCCGCATCGTGTGTTATTCCTGGTGCCGCACTGAAGCCGGGCGTCAACCAGGTGACGGTCTTCGACAGCACGGGTTGCGTCTGGGCAGACCGCCTGTTCTTTGTAAGCTCCGACCAGCATGGACACCAACTTGCGGTGCAGGGCGCGAAGAGCGTCTACGAACCCTACGAGGCCGTGAGCCTCGACCTGCAGGCCGACAGCGCAGATGCCGGCACGCTGATTAGCATGGCTGTGCGCAACGCCACGCTGCAGGACTACACCTACGACTCAAGCACCATACTCACCGAGATGCTGCTGGCCAGCGAGATACGCGGTTTCGTGCCGCAGCCGGAGTGGTTTTTTGAGAGCGATGACGACGAGCACCGCCGCGGTCTCGACCTGCTGATGATGACCCAGGGCTGGAGGCGCTTCAACTGGCTCACCATGGCCACGCCCAAGGCCTTCGTGCTCAGCCATCCGGCCGAGTACACCCAGGTGCTGACAGGAACGGTGTACCGCTACGAACCGAAGAAGAAACGCGACATCCTGCGCGAGCAGGACGAGGCTCTCCACGAAGCGTTTATGACGGCCGGCACCACCGATAATGGGGTGGAGGACATCGAGGACTCAAGCAACTATGCCCGCGCTCAGGACGAGGGCTCGTTCAGCAACGACGACCTGTTTGCCGACGCAGTGGCCAGCTCGAAGAAGGACATCGTGCCGCGAGGCACGTTCCGCGTCACCGGCTCGGTGGCGCGCGAGGCCTACTACGAGAACATGGGCAATCTGAAGCACGAGGTGCGCGTGCACGCTGAGTTCGCGCAGGAGGGCAGCCCCACCATCGAGGGCGATGTCGAGACCCGCAACGGCAACTTCCGTATCAACACGCCCAACATAGGCGGCTACTGTGTGTTCTTCCTCGCTGCCAGCGACACCACCGAATGGGCAGAGGGCTACCAGCACCGCTGGGTGGATGCTGAGGAAGAGGAGTACCCGGAGTTCTATGTGCGGCTGTCCTTCCCCTATCCGCGCTTCGTCAAGCCCTACGACTACTATCAGGCACAGATCACCGCCGCACCCAAAGGCATGAGCCTGCAGGACGACTTCGCCTGGGCAGCTGCCGATGCAGCCAAGGCCCACACCCTGCAGGAGGTGCAGGTGCATGGCCGTCACACTGGCCTGCGCCACTTCGACATCACCAAGCCCGCCATCGTGCGCGATGCCTACGCCGCCTTCAACGAGGTGTCCGATGCCGGCTTTATGACCGCGTGGTTCGTGGGCGGCAGCGATTTCATACAGTACATATCCCGCAACTACATCGGCGACATGAACATGGAGCGCAACTACAACCTTGAGGAGCGCTACGATGGGCACAACTCCACCTTCACCCACTCGCCCACAGTCCTCAACACATACAACTACCTCTACAACCTGGACCGCATCAGCGTCTACACCGACTACATTCCGCGTCTCGAGGGCAACCGCTCCTACCGTCAGGACAACCAACCCACCGTCACCGTCAACCTCCAGCGCTACCCCGATGAAGGACAGCGCATGACCTACCGCGACCGCCGCTACATCCTGCCGGGCTTCACAGCCCCCGACGAGTTCTACTGCCCCGACTACAGCCGTCAGACGCCCCCGCAGCCCACCGACCATCGCCGCACCCTCTATTGGAACCCCGCCCTCCGGCTCGATGCTGCAGGCTCCGCCCACATCCAGTTCTACAACGGCAGCCGACCCAGCACCCTCTCCATTAGCGCCGAAGGCCAGTCCGCCACCGGCCAGTTGCTCTCTCCTCAAACCTTATTCCTCATAAACTCAAACCTCACAGATGGACAATAAGAGTTGTGTGCCGGCGGCCATAATGCGGCGCTACATCCAGTACCTGCGGTTGGAGCGTGCCTTCACCGACAATACGCTGGATGCTTATGTGCGCGACCTGCAGAAACTGACGGACTACTACGATGCCGAGGGCATAGACTTCCGCACGGTGACGCTGGAGCAGTTGCAGACCTTCGTGGCAACGCTCTACGACATGGGCATCTCGCCACGCAGCATAGCACGCATATTGTCGGGCGTGCACGCATTCTACAAGTTCCTGGAGCTGGAGCACGAGCTGGAGTCCGACCCCACGGAGCTGCTCGACTCGCCGGCCCGCGGCCACCATCTGCCCGACGTGCTGTCGCTGGAGGAAATAGATGCGATGATAGCAGCCATCGACCAGGAGAAGGCTGAGGGCCGTCGTGACCGCGCCATACTGGAGACTCTCTACTCGTGCGGCCTGCGAGTGAGCGAGCTGTGCGGACTGAGGATGAGCGATGTGTTCATAGACGATGGCTTCCTGCGTGTGCACGGCAAGGGGCGCAAGGAGCGGCTCGTGCCCATGTCGCCGCGTGCCGTGATGGAGCTACAGGCGTGGTATGACGACCGCGCTCAGATACGCATACACCCCGCGCACGAGGACTTCGTGTTCGTCAGCATACGTCGCGGCACAGCCCTCTCGCGCATCACGGTGTTCCACATCATCAAGCAGCTCACCATCCAGCTCGGTATGCGCCAGACTATCAGCCCCCACACCTTCCGTCACAGCTTTGCCACCCATCTGCTGGAGGGCGGAGCCAACCTGCGCGCCATACAAGCCATGCTGGGTCACGAGAGTATAGGCACCACCCAGCTGTACATGCATCTGGATCGCACACAGCTGCGCGAGGAGATCCTACAGCATCACCCGCGCAACATCGCCCAACCATCGTCGGCCGACTATTCCCCCGTCTCCGAATAGCCTACGGCCTAATGCCAAATTCTTGAAGTGTCAAGACCCCTTCGGGCCCAGCGTGGTCCGAGCGCTTTAATTGTCCAATTGTCCAATTGTTCAATTGTCCAATTGATTTGGTGTGTCCCAGACCTTGGTAGCGGTACAGTTGAGCTTTAGGTTTTGTTCGCCCACGGCGAAGAGAAACTCTCCCTCCTCAAGTCGCCAGCGCAGGTCGGCTCCCACGAAGGCAAGGTCCTTAGCCGCGATGGTCAGTCGCACGGTCTGCCGCTCGCCCGGCTGTAGCGAGAGTTTGGTGAAAGCGCGCAGGCGTCGGTTGTCGGGCGTGAGCGTTGCCACGAGGTCGCTGGCGTAGAGCAGTACGGCCTCACTTCCCGCACGGTTGCCGCTGTTGCGCACATCGACGCTGAAGGTGATGCTGTCCGTGGCTGTGAATGCGGTCTTGTCGGCTTGCAGGCCGGAGTACTCGAAGGTGGTGTAAGACAGCCCGTGGCCGAATGGGTAGAGCGCGTCCATCACGGCATCGTAGTTATAGTTGCCGTCCATCTGCCCCCGGTTCTCGCAGGGCTTATAGTCGTAGGTCACGAGGCTGCCTGGATGCTTGGGGTAGGTGTAGGGCAGTCGGCCGCTGAAGTTGGTGTCGCCAGCGAGCAGACGTGCCAGTGCCGGACCGCCGTAGTTGCTCGGTAGGAAGGTCTGTACCGTGGCCGCGCAAAGCGGCTCTATGTCGGTTATGAGGCGCGGACGGCCCTCGGCCAGCACCAGCACTATGGGCTTGCCCGTTGCGGCCAGCGCCTGCACGAGCTGTTGCTGGTTGGGACTGATGGCCAGGTCGTCGATGTTGCCTGGTGTCTCGCAGTAGGAGTTCTCACCCAGGCAGGCTATGATGACATCCGCATCGCCAGCCGCCGCTACCGCTCCGTCTATATCTACTGCTTCATCGCGGTCGAAGTTGTCCTTGCTCCAGCGCACAGCCTCCACCAGCTGCACATGCTCCTCGCCGAAACGCTCCTTCAGCGCGGCGGCAAGAGTCTTGTAATCACCCATCTGTGGAGCGAGGACGTTGGTCTTGTCGCCCTGCCAGGTGTAGGTCCAGCCGCCGTTCTGCCCTCGCAGGTTGTCCGCATTGGGACCGCATACGAGTAGGCGCGTGCCTTCGCGCAGTGGCAGCACAGGCGTGCCGCCAACGTTGTCGTTGCGTAGCAGCACCATGCACTCCTCTGCCATCGCTGTAGCTTCGACAGCGATGGCAGGGCTGGCGAAGTCGGGGAAGCGGGCTGCCAGCTGGTCGGGCGTGAAGTCCCATGTGGCTTTGTCGGTCAAGCCCAGGCGCACCTTCAGTCGCAGCACTCGGCGCACGGCGTCGTCAATGCGGCTCTGCTTGACGCGACCCTCATCGACCAGCTCGCGCAGCAGGTCGCAGAACTCCACCTCGTAAGGCACCATCGACATGTCAATGCCCGCGTTGATGGCCATGCAGATGGCATCCTTCTTCGTGGCGGCCACATGGTCGCGCTCGCAGAGGTTGTTGATGTCGGCCCAGTCGGTGACTATCATGCCATCCCATCCCAGCTCGTCCTTGAGCCAGGTGGTGAGCAGCTCGTAGCTGGCGTGGAAAGGCTCGCCGTCGTTGTTGGACGAGTTGACCATCAGACTCAACGCGCCTGCTTCGATTGCTGCACGGAATGGTTGAAAGAACTTCTCGCGCAGCTCGCGGCGCGTGACGTAGCTCGGTGTGCGGTCCTTGCCGGAGCGTGAGGCGCCGTAAGCCATATAGTGCTTCAGGCAGGCCGCCACGCTGTGTGGACCTATATGGTTAGGGTCGTCGCCCTGATAGCCTTGCACAGCCTCACGTGCCATAGCCGCGTTGAGCAGCACATCCTCGCCGTAGCTCTCCCACATACGGCTCCACAGCGGCAGGCGTGCCAGGTCCATAACAGGCGAATATACCCAAGGTATGAGGCAGGCGCGGCTCTCGTATGCCGAAATCTCGCTGACGCGGCGTGGTATGGCGCGGTTGAATGATGCGGCCTGCCCTATCTCCTGCGGGAAGAGGGTGCCGCCCCAAGTGTAGGATGCACCGTGTATCTGATCCACACCGTATATCTGCGGCACACCACTGCAGGCTTCCATCGACAGCTCGTTTAGCCGCCGTATGATGCGCGCCCACTCGGCAGGACGTTGTGCTACGCTCTTCGGTACGTTCAGTATCGAGCCTACCTTGTACTTCCTGAACACCTTGTCCAGCGCTTCCTCGTTGAAGGCGAAGCCGTCCCTCACACTCTGGTCGGTGATGACATCTATCGTCAGCTCGCACATCTGACCTATCTTCTCGTCGAGCGTGAGGCGGCCCAGCAGCTGCTCCACCTGCGCCTCCACGCCCTTGTCCTCGGCAATGGCGCGCGTCTGCGCTGCCGCCTCGCTGTGTGCGCTGAGTCCTATCATCGCTGCGGCGATGCCCAGCATGTATGTAATGTGATTGAGTTTCATAGTTGGGACAAAGTTACAGTATCTGAGGCACATGACGGACTATTGCAGCAAGAATTTCTGCCGGTGGTGTATCATTATTCTCTTGTGACGTTGGCTGCAGGGCACAGGACGGCCGCTGAGGTCATACCATTTACCATTTGCAGATGTGCTATTTACGGATGGTGTCTAACGCGTTAGACAACGCAGTCCAACACGTTAGACAAGGTTGTCTAACACGTTGGACTGTCGTTATGATGTATGTGCCTAATGCTTGGGCTCTGGCGGAGAACTACTCCTTACCATCCTCCTTGATCTTGCGCCCCATCACCAGGTAGGCGGTAGGAGCAGCAATGAACATTGAGGTGAGGGTACCGATTACGACACCGAGTATCATTGCGAATGCGAAGCTCTTGATGCTGGCACCACCGAACACGAAGATGAACAGTAGCACAATGAATGTGGATACTGAGGTGTTGATGGTACGGGTCAGTGTGCTGTTCAGTGACTGGTTGAACAGCTGCTGACGGTCGCGCTTCGGGTACAGGTTGATGTTCTCACGGATACGGTCGAACACCACCACCTTATCGTTGATAGAGTAACCGATACAGGTCAGCAGAGCACCGATGAAGGTCTGGTCAATCTCGAGCGAGAATGGCATCCAGCCCCAGCAAGCGCTGAACACACCAAGGATGAAGATGGTGTCGATGGCCAGTGCGGTGATAGCACCAAGGGAGAAGGCGACGTTGCGGAAGCGAACCAGAATGTACACGAAAATCACGATCAGTGCCAGTATGACGCTTATCACAGCACCCTTCACGATGTCGGATGCGATGGACGGACCAACCTTCTGCGAGCTGATGATAGAACCACCGGCACGGTCGTCGCGGTTGATGAAGCGGTCCAGTGTGAGGTCCTTGGACAGGAGGTCGGCGTTCTGTAGCATGTTGAACAGTTTCTCCTCTATCTCGCTGTCTACCTCTGTGCCGCTCTCGTTGATGCGGTAGTTGGTGGAGATACGGATGTGCTCGCCTGATGTGTCGGTGGTCTTGATGGCTTTGGCTTGACCATCGAACTCTGTAGCAAGCAGTGCATTCACCTCCTCTGGCTCAACGTCCTTGTCGAACACAATGGTGTAGTTGCGACCGCCGGTGAAGTCGATGCTCTTGGAGAAGCCGCGCGTGCCCCACAGTACGATACTCAGTGCAGCGATGATACCAAAGAGAGTGAACGAGCGCTTGTAGCTGCCCATGAAGTTGTAGTTGGCAGCGCTGAGGAACTTGCGGCTCACGCCTGTGGTGAATGTGAGGTTCTGCCACTTGCCCTTGCTAATCATTGTGTCGTACACCACGCGGGTGAGGAACACAGCGGTGAAGAAGCTGATGACTATACCTATAATATATGTAGTGGCGAAGCCCTTGATAGGACCGGTACCGAAGTTGTACAGGATGATACCTGTCAGGATGCTGGTCACGTTGGAGTCGATGATGGCGCTGAATGCATTGCCATAACCGTCCTTCAGTGCCAGGGATAGGCCCTTGCCGGCACGGAGCTCTTCCTTAGTACGCTCGTAGATGAGCACGTTGGCGTCCACAGCCATACCCAGTGTCAGCACCATACCTGCTATACCGCTCATGGTCAGTGCGGCCTGGAAGCTGGTCAGGATGCCGAGTGTGAAGAACAGGTTGAACAGCAGTGCGCAGTTGGCCACCATGCCGGGGATGAAGCCGTACATCACAATCATGTAGATCATCAGAGCCACGAATGCCAGCACCATGCTCCACATACCTTGATTGATGGACTCCTGTCCGAGTGTAGGACCGACGATTTCCTCGCTCACAATCTTGGCGGGCGCAGGCATCTTACCGCTCTTCAGCACGTTGGCCAGGTCGCGGGTCTCGGTCACGGTGAACGAACCTGTGATTTCGGTGCTACCGCCGGTGATGGCGTTCTGCACGTTAGGTGAGCTGTATACGCAGTTGTCCAGCACCACGGCTACGGGGTGGCCTACGTTGTCGCCGGTGAGCTGTGCCCATAGGCGTGCACCCTCCTCGTTCATCTTCATGGTCACGCAAGGACGGCCGAACTGGTCGAACTCATCCTTGGCCTCGGTCACTACATCGCCCGACAGCGGAGCGCGTCCGTTGCGGTCGGTCTTGATGCAGTAGAGCTCGTAGTACATGTCCTTGTTGTCGCGTGCCTTGGCGCCCCAGAAGAGGCGCAGGTCCTTAGGCAGTACGCGCTGAGCAGCCTCGGTAGCCAGCAGCGAGTCGATGGCGGCCATGTTGCGCTTCAGCGCTGTACCTACGATGCAGCCGTTCTCGCCGTAGTACTGTGCTATAGTCGGGTCGAGCATTGCAAACAGAGGATTGTTCTGCATGATGGCAGCCTGCTGGATGCTGTCGGCCTGAGCCTGGATGCGTGCGCTGTCGGCAGCAGTCTCGGCACCTTCGAATGAAGGCAGGGCAGCTACTGGAGCAGTGGCCTCGGCCAGCTGGCGGTTTACGTCGGACAGGATGGGCAGCACATCGGTGGCACGGTAGCAAGCGTAGAACTCCAGGTTGGCAGAACCTTGCAGCAGCTTACGTACGCGCTCTGGCTCCTTCACGCCTGGCAGCTCGACCATGATGCGGCCCTGCTGTCCCTGCAGTGCCTGTATGTTGGGCTGCACCACGCCGAAACGGTCGATACGTGTACGCAGCACGTTGAACGAGTTGTCGATAGCATCCTGCACGCGAGCCTCAATCTCGGCTTGAACCTCGCTGTCGGTGCTGGTAGGCTTCACCTTGCCCTGCATCTGTGCCGTAGCAAAGAGCTCGGCCAGACGGCTCTCGGGTGCAAGTGCCTTGTATGCCTTGACGAATTGTGGGATAAACTGACCATTTCCGGCCTCTGTCTCGGCAGCAGCCTGCTCGATGGCCTTGTTGAAGTTCTCGTCCTGCGAGTTGTCTGCAAGTGCGCGCACTACGTCGGGCACGGACACTTCGAGAATCACGTTCATACCTCCCTTGAGGTCCAGACCGAGGCCGATACCCATCTCGCGGCACTCGCGGAGGGTCCATACACCCATGTAGACGGTGTCGTTGGCCATGGAGTCGAGATAGACTCTGGCAGCGTCCTCACCCTGTGTCTGCTCAATCTCAGCGGCCTTGCCATCGTAGTGGCGGGTCACGAATGAGAAGCTCAGATAGAAGAGGCACACAAGTGTCAGCAGAACTGCGAAGACTTTTACAAATCCTTTGTTTTGCATTGTTGTGTTAAGTATTATTTGATTGTTTTGTTCACGTAAGCTGCAAAAATGCCTGCAAATATACGGCTTTTTTGTGTAGCCAAGGGCCTAATAGCAAGATTATTTGCCTTTTGGGTGTCTTTTTACACTGTTTTTAGTGTTGTAGCGACAGGAAAGTGATGATAGGGTAGTGGTCGGAGTAGCTCATAGTGTGGTCCACATAGGTTCCGTAGCTGCGGAATGATGCAGGGCTGTAGAGTATGTGGTCTATGCGCACGGGGAACCCTCGTTCATGGAATGTGAAACCCACGCCGGAGGCACTCTCGCTGTAGGCACTGTCGAGGTGGCGGGTGAGCACACGGTGGGTGTAGGACACGGGTGTGTCGTTGAAGTCGCCGCAGAGAATCACCGGCCGGGGCAGCCACTGCTCTATGATGGCGGCTATCGAGTCGGTCTGCTGGGCGCGGTAGGGCGCGGCCTCCGTGAGCACTCCGACCACGGGGCGAAGCTCCTTGCGCAGGGTGTCGGTCTCGGTGGCGTGCAGCGCGTCCTTGTACTGGCTCTTGAGTGCGGGTGTCAGATGGTTGCTCTCGAAGTGGTTGTTGATCAGCAGTATGGTGTCGTTGCCGTACTGCAGCTTGGCTGTCATGCCTCCGTTGGTGCGGGTAGGCAGGTGCAGCGTGTCGGCATCGATGATGGGCAGCTTGGTGTACAGGTGCTGGCCGTTGGTCACGTAGCTGTAGTAGCCTTTCTGGTCGAAGATATCCACGTAGTAGTAGTACTTGCCCGACTCCTGCAGGCAGATGATGTCCGCATCGGTGTTGAGCAGGTACTCCACCACGGCATTGCGGCCGTCGCTGTCGGTAGCTTCGGGATTTCCGTAGCCCTTCGAGTTGAACGACAGCACCTTGAGTGCCCCCTTGGGCGGCGTGCTGGGCAGGTTCAGCGGGAAGTAGTGGTGCACGAAGCTCCAGCAGGCCAGGAGGCCCGCTATGGGCAGCCAGACTCGCTTCCACTTGATGATGCACCACGCGGGTATGCACATCACATTGGCCAGCAGGAACACGGGGAAGGCTAGTGTGAGCAGGCTCAGGCGCGGGTGCTCGGCAGGGTTGATATAGGTCACGGCACAGCACGTCCACAGCATCAGTATCAGTACTACGTTTGCTGCAGTGGCTGCCCACAGCATAAGATGCCATGCCCGAGTGGCCTGTTTGCGTATGTTGCTTTGCTTCGTCAATGCTTCCTAAACGTTGCCAGCATCGAAGAGCGTGCGCTTCTCGTCCTCGCTGAGGCTGCCGTAGCCGTGGCGCTTCACTTTGTCGAGTATGCGGTCTATCTCCTGTTGCCGCTGCTTGTTCATGGCGTTCCACTCCATGTCGTCTCCATGCTTGTCGCGGTTGAAGTGCATCTCCATCTTGGGCTTGCGCTTGCGGCGCAGGCGGCTTGTGAGGCTGCCCCACCAGTTGCGCACGCGCTGCCACAGCGACGGACCTTCCTGTCCGGCATTGGTCACGTCCTCGTAGACGGTGAAGTAGCTGTCCGCGCTACTGCCGAACGAGCCATAGCCGCCGCCGTAGAACGAGGCTCCGCTGCGCGGATGCTTACGCCAGTAGAGCAGTAGCAGCCAGCCGAAGAGCATACCTCCCAGGTGTGCCATGTGGGCCACACCGTCCTGCGTGCTGCTGAGCGCCTCGAGCAGCTCGAGCACGCCGTAGATCACTACGAACCATTTGGCCTTGATGGGCAGGGGCAGCGGGAAGATGAACATCAGCTCGTTGGGGTAGGTCATGCCGAATGCGAGCAGTATGCCATACACGGCGCCCGATGCCCCGACTGTGTTCCACAGGTTGAGGAAGGACTCCATGGGTATGATGCCGCTGCCTGTGTTCACCATCGCGTACTGGTCCATGCCCTGTATGTAGTACTCTGCCAGCTGTGCTCCTTCCTGCACCAATCCGGCTCCGAGGCCGCACACGATGTAGTAGAACAGGTAACGCTGCGAGCCCAGTGTGCGCTCCATGATGCGTCCGAACATCCACACGGCAAACATGTTGAACAGCACGTGCATCACGCTGGCGTGTACAAACATGTAGGTGAAGAACTGGTAGAGCCTGAAGTTCGGTGCCTTGTAGAAGTGCAGACCCAGCAGGTCATCGAAGTCGATGCCATAGCGTATGGCCACAATGCGAGCCAAGTACATCAGCAGGTTGATGATGATGAGATGTTTGGTTACGCTGGGTGTTGAGTTCATATCTTTTCTTCTTTACGAGCTGCAAAAGTAGATAATTTGATGCAAAACGCTGCCGTAATGCACTTATTTTAACGAAAATGGCACAAAAAAGCGCTAAAAGCTTTGTGCGTGCCTTATGATTTCCTACTTTTGCCGCGTAAATGGATATATTTCTAACACCTAACTTAATTCTTTCATTATGAACAAGACAGATTTGACAAATGCCATTGCTGCTAAGGCTGGCTTGACAAAGGTTGACGCAAAGAAGGCTCTCGAGGCTGGCGTTGAGGCTATCACAGAGGCTCTGAAGGCTGGCGACAAGGTTGCACTTGTTGGTTTCGGCACATTTTCTGTATCAGAGCGTGGCGAGCGCACCGGTATCAATCCTCAGACAAAGCAGCAGATCAAGATCGCTGCCAAGAAGCTGGCCAAGTTCAAGGCTGGTGCTGAGCTCGATGCAGCTGTGCAGTAATAGGCTGATTGCATAGTCGTGCACTGCCGCTGGCAGCGACGATTGAAAACTAATGGATGCCGCCCGAAAGGGTGGCATCCATTAGTTTTATAGTGGCGGCTTGGAGCTGTGGGGGTAGCCCTGCTTCGCTATCTGCGTTCTCCAAGCCCTACAACTTGGGTTCGATGTCCTTCTGCCAGTTGCTGCCTTGCGCCACCACGATGCCGGCGCTGTCGGTCAGCACGACATAGGGCAGCTGCCTGATGGCCAGGGCGTAGGCCTGCGGTGTGTCCCAGATGAGGCGGTAGCAGCGAGTGGCCCATGTGATGCTGTCCTGGCGGCTGTACATACGGTAGAGGTTGTGGTCGGTGTCCAGGCTGATGCTCACGGGGGTGGGCAGCGAGTTGCTGGCGTGCTCGCGCATGTGCTTGCGCCACAGCACGTTCATCTCGTGGCTGCCTCCGCTCCATCCGGCCCAGAAAATCAGGAGCATGGGGTGGTGGGGCAGGGCTGTGCTGTCGTAGGGCGAGAGGTGGTCGTCGGGGAAGTCGATGGCGGGCAACTTGCGTCCGGTGGTGATGCCGGCCACGTCTGCGTTGATGCGCATCAGCTGGCGCTGTAGGTGCAGGCCCACTCGTGTGTCGGCGTGCTCGCGCACGTACTCTACCAGGGCTCGCACCAGGTCGGGCTGTGCATCATTGGCGTGCGTGAGGCGGAACTTGGTCAGCTCGTCGTTGTCGGGCGTCCCTTCGATGCGGGTCAGTTTCAGCTGGGAGCCGTCGCCGTGCATCTTGACCTTAGTGCCCGGCTCGGCCAGCACGGTGAGCTCGCTCATGTTCGGGAACACCACCTGCAGTGCGGTGGGCTCGGTCATGCGGGTCTCCCACTCAAAATAGCCATCGACCACGCGGATGGTGTCCACGTGGTTCATGCTGCCCCCCGTGGCGTAGATGTACAGGTCCACTTGCCGCAGACCTGTGAACTCGCCGCTCAGCCGGAAGGTGTCAGCTGGCGTGCACGCTGCTACGAGCGCGCACGCCAGTACAATTATATATAATCTGCAGTTCACCTTACTATGCCGGCAATCTGGGCGGCATACTGTGCAAACTCAAGGTCGCGTGCTGCACGCTGGGCCAATGTCGGATCCTGCTGCACGGCGCTCTGCAGGTTGCTGACCACTGCCGAGCTGTTGCCCTGGCGGGCAGCGAGGATGGCGGAGAGGTAGCTGGTGTAGGCGTCGGCGTTCTCGATGTTGGAAAGGGTGCGCATTGCGGAAGCGTAGTCCTTGCTGAGTATCTGTGCCAGGGCTGCGGTGTTGGTGTTCACACCGGTCAGGCTGGCAGCAGCGGCTGCGTAGTTGCCCTTGGCCAGGCTCAGGTTGCCCATCATCTCGTTGTAGGTGTCGGAACCGGTGCCGCGTGCCAGTGCTGCCTCGGCAGCTGCTACGTCGCCCTGTGCCAGAGCCATGAGGGCTTCGTTGGTAGCCACGGCGTTGTTGCTGGCATCCAGGCTCTTGGCCTTGGCCAGCTGTGCGGCAGCTGTCTGCATGTCGCCGGCCTGATATGCCAGCTTAGCCAGGTTGTTGTAGGCGCGTGCATCCTGCGGGTAGAGCTGTGTGGCGCGCTCGTACCAGGCCTTACGCTGTGCGGCGTCGGTCTGTAGGTTGGCTCCGTAGAGCAGCTCCTCGATGCTGAGCTGTGCAGCGTCGGTGGCGTACTGGTCGACGATCTGCTCGTCGCTACGGCCTATCACGTTGTAGGTGGCGATGAGGCGTGCGCGGCGCAGCTCAGGCAGGATGCCGTTCTTCAGCTCGTCGTACACCACGCTCATGTTGCGTATCTGCTGCTCGCGCTCGGCCGGATCCTGGTACATGGAGAGCACTCGCAGTATCACGTCCTTGTCCTGTATGTCGCTCTGGCTCACCAGCAGCTGGAAGCCTTCCCAGTCCTCTGCGGTGAAGTGTGTGGCTACGTCGGCCTGCATGTGGTTCTGGCGCAGCTGCTGGCGCACATAGCCTGCACCGCTCTCTTGGCGGCGCTGTGCCAGCTGCTCGTTGAAGTCGAACGAGCCTTCGGGCGAAGCGTAGGCGCTGACTTCGATGTTCTGCAGCTGCAGTGTCTCCTGGTTGTCATTGATCTCCTTCAGTATGGCTGCGAAGTCACGGATGCTGGTGGTGCGCAGCTCTGAGGCGCGGATATTGGCCTGGTTCACGAGGTACATGATCTGTGCCTCCTGGCGCTGCTCTATGATGCGCTGATAGGCATCTGGAGCCAGGGCGGGGTTGGTGGTGCCGATGGTGTGCTTCAGCAGGTCGCTGGTGGCCACTACGCCGTAGCCCACTTTCACCTGTGGTATCTTCACGCTCTTGTTGCCCAGGCGTGCGTCAAAGCGCAGCACGAGGTCGCTCTGCATCATCTCCTCGCGGTAGGGGAAGCTGGCACGCATGGTGTAGGTGCCGCCAGCCTTGTAGGCCACCTCGGTGGCATTGGTCTCCACTTTCTCGCCGCGGAATGTCGAGCCTGCTGCTACTTCCTCGCCGCCGTTGTACACCAGCACGGGAACGACCGTCACTTCGGCCTTCTTCTTCATGTACTTCTTGGGGAAGGTGGCGCTGATGGTGGCGGGCACCTGTCCGCCCTGTGCCTCCAGTGGCGTGGGCGTTACGTTGAAATTGTCGGCACTCAGGGCACCGAGCTTGCTGCATGAGGTGAGCACTACGGCTGCTCCTGCAACGAGAGTGAGTGTTGTAAGTTTACGCATTGCTTTTGGTGTGATATAAGTTAGATTCTACAGTTCGTCTGCAAAGGTACTTCAATGGCGCAATTGAACCAAAAAAAAGTGCCGGTACTTTTCGTGCACCGCGGTGCAACTTCCGACTATCGCTAAATGCTCTTCTTGCGCATCCGCGCCACGGGTATGCTCAGGCGGTCGCGGTACTTGCTCACGGTGCGGCGGGCCACGTCGAAGCCCAGCTGCTGCATCTGCTGCGCTATGGTGTCATCGCTCAGCGGTGACTGCTTGTCCTCGTGGTCGATGATGTCCTTCAGCGCTGCCTCTGCCTTGCGCACCGACACCTCCTCGCCGTCCTGCTGCGAGGCAGAGCTGAAGAAGAAGCGTAGCGGGTAGATGCCGAAGGTGGTCTGCACCCACTTCGACGACGTGGCGCGCGAGACGGTGGATACGTGCAGGCCTGTCTGCCGGGCTATGTCCTCAAGGTTCATGGGGCGTAGCGCGGTCTCATCGCCGCTCTCGAAGAACGGTCGCTGCAGCTTCACGATGGCGCGCATGGTCAGCAGCAACGAGCGCTGGCGGTTTTGCAGAGCCTCGATGAAGCTCTGTGCGCGACCCACATTCTCGTGCAGGAAGGCCTGTGCATCGCGCTCTGTGCGGCTCAACGTCTTGCTGCCGGCTGCGTCGTAGGCTGCCAGTATCTGGGCATCGTCATCGTTCACGCGCAGGGCGGGCACGTAGCCGTTGTTCAGTGTCACGGTGATCTGCCCGTAGTAGTCGGTCTCTACGATGAAGTCGGGTGTGATCTGTTGCAGGCTCTTGCCCACGGCCTCGCCCATGGCGCTGCCCGGCCGCGGGTTTAGGCGGCGCAAGTCGCGCTGCAGGCGGTGGGTGTAGGCATCGGTCAGGTGCATACGCTGGGCTATCTTGTCCCACCGGTTGATCATCAGTAGCTCGAAGTGATCGCGCACCAGACAGAGCAGCGGCTGACGCTCGGCTGGCACGGCGGCATCGGTCTGGCTGCCCTGCCGAACCTGCAGCAGCAGGCACTCCTGCAGGTTGCGCGCGCCGATGCCGGCGGGTTCGAAGCGTTGCAGTGTGTGCAGTGCCTGTTCCAGCTCGTCGATGGTGGCAGTGATGTTGTGGTACACCTCCAGCTCATCCTGCACCTGCTGCAGCGATACGGGCAGCCATCCGCGCTCGTCAAGTGAGCCTATGAGGTACTCGATGAGCTCCTTCTGGCTGTCGCTGATGTTGAAGAAGCCGATCTGCTCTTGCAGCTGGTCGTAGAACGACTGCGTGTCGGAAGCCACGGCCTCGAAGCGCGAGCTGTTGGTCTGTGCGGCGGCGGGTATGTCGTCGGGGTCGGAGTAGGTGCTGTCCAGGGCATCGATGGTTTCCATCGCATCCGGGGTGCCCTGGCTGTCTAAGTCCTCCAGCTCCTCTGTTGTCTCGGCTCCAGTCATGCCATCCATGCCGTCGGCGGCATCGGTGCTGTCGTAGCTGTCCGCGCTACGCACAGCCTCCAGCGACGGGTTCTCCTTCAGCTCCTTGTCCACCTCATCGTACAGCGCCTCCACCGGCATCTCGGTGAGCCGTGCCAGCTGCACTTGCTGCGGGGTGAGCCGCTGCTGCTGCCGCTGTACTTGTGTGGTGGTCTGTGAGAGCATCAGAAGCGCCAGTAGAGTTGTAGGTCAATGGTGTGGTAGTAGCGTCCTGCGGCTACAGCTTTGTTGGCATTGAAGCCATAGTTGGCTTGCAGCATTAGGTTCTTGTCGAAGCTGTGCTGTGCCGAGAGCGCGTAGATGGTCTTGGCTGCGTCCCAGTCCTTGCCCTCGCGGTACACGTCCCAGCGTGCGAAAATGCGCGAGTCGAGGAATGTGGGCGAGCCCACCTCCACATACCAGGCGTCGGTGCCGTCGGTGCCCGCCACGTTGTACTGCCCTGTGGTGGCATCGAGCGTGTAGTCGCTGATGCGGTGACCCTCTGAGAAGGCCAGCTCTGCGCGGACAGTCCAGTTGCAGTTGTAGTTGATGCCGAAGCTGTAACGGTTGCGATCCACG
The DNA here is from genome assembly GCA_937910905.1 of uncultured Prevotellaceae bacterium. Lineage (GTDB taxonomy): Bacteria > Bacteroidota > Bacteroidia > Bacteroidales > Bacteroidaceae > Physcousia. The sequence continues at coordinate 18,808 of CALEPV010000057.1, read as the reverse complement.
GTGATGCCGTTCTTCTGGTAGTCGCCCGTCCAGCCGAACACGCCCAGCTGTAGGTGCTTGGTAGGGCTCACGATGATGCCGCCTATCAGGTCCTTACGCGAGTTGGCATCGGCGTGGTTCACGCCTTGACCCGTGTAGACGCCCACCTGATAGTGCAGCCAGCGGTGGCCGTCATTGCGGGCAGGCAGCAGGTCGCCCTGCAGCTGCACGCCCAGGTCGCGTCCGTTGCTGGGCTGCTCGCCCACGCGGTCGTTGAAGCCCGCCAGACGGTCGGCCAGCTGCGAGTAGGCTCCGAAGCCTATGTTCCACGGGTGCATGGGGTTCTCGAAGGTGAAACAGCGTTTCATCTGACCCACCTTGAGCCGTGCCTCTGTCAGCGGTTGCCACTCTGCCCAAGCGTCCAGCAGGCGTATGCCGCTCTCGTCCAGCTTGCTCAGATTGCCATTATACTGCATCTGCACCTTGTACTGAACATTCTTCACACGGCCGTCCACGTAGGCTCTCACCAGCCTTAGGCTCATGTCCGTCTTCTTGTCGGCCTTGTCCTGTGTGGTTGCGTTGGCCTTGGTGATGACGTATCCGCCAAGGGTGTAGGAAGAACCTTCCCCCGTCCTCCCTGTGAGTGAGTGAGTTGTTACCTGCGATGACAAGGGGACAGCGCGGAGAAAAAGGAATAATAGAGATAGAGATACGAAATGTAGATTACGCATGATGTATATGGTTGATGTAGAAGAATAGGGTGAATGGGTGAATGGCTGTAAAGGGTATGCCGCCTCGGAAGTAATAGCTTTCTCCCTCGTGGGGAGGGTGAGGGGTTGGCCTGCTACTTCCTCCTGAATGTGAAATATGCTCCGAGCAGCACAAACGGTACGGACAGCAGCTGGCCCATGTTCAGCATCATGCCCTGCTCGAATGCCACTTGGTCGGCCTTGACGAACTCCACGAAGAAGCGGAACGTGAATATCAGCAGTATGCACAGACCGAAGAAGAAGCCCGTGCCCACCAGCTTGGCGCGGTGGCGGTAGAACCACCAGCCCACGAAGAAGAACACGGCGTAGGCCAGTGCCTCATAGAGCTGTCCCGGATGGCGCGGCACCATGTCCACACGCTCGAATATGAATGCCCAGGGCACATCGGTCGGCGAACCGATGATTTCTGAGTTCATCAGGTTGCCTATACGGATGGCACAGGCGCAGATGGGGGTGACTATAGCTATGTTGTCCAGAACCATGAGCAGCGGCAGTTTGGTGCGCCGCACATACAGCCACAGCGCCAGCATCAGACCCAGCGTACCGCCGTGGCTGGCCAGCCCCGTGTAGCCTGTAAACACCCACCCTTGCGCTGTGTGGCGCATAGGCAGCACCATCTCCAGCATGTGCTGCGGCGAACCCAGAAAGTAGTCGGGCTCATAGAAAATACAATGTCCCAGCCTCGCGCCTATCAGTATGCCCAGAAAGGCATAGATGAACAGCGGGTCGAACTTCTCGTCGGGTATGTGCTGCTCCTTGAACAGCCGCTGCTCCAGCAGGAACACCGACAGCAGGCCCACAGCCCAGCACAGCGAGTACCACCGCACGGCCACCGACCCGATGGAGAACGCCACCACATCCGGATTCCACGTAATATACAATAATGAGTTCATATCAACAGCAGGCACTGGCGCTTTATGCCGATGTCTGCGCAAAAGTAGCCATTATTCCATTCATGGCCAAGAAGAGAGCCAAATTTAGCTGTTTTCGGTTTGTATATAGGCGGAGCGCCATATAACTAAGCGGCGTGGATTGAACATATTTGCAGGCAACGCACAGAAATTTGATGAAACGCACGCTTGCTTTCGCTGTTTTTCAGTATTTTTGCCACAAGTTGAGATTATGTATATGTATAGCGTAGGTGATATAGCCGAGTATGTAGTAGCCTTGATAGCATCCTTCGCAAAGCGTTTCAACATGACGGAGGTGCAGGCATACCGGTATCTGAGCAGGTATGGTGCCATCCATGTAGCACATGAATACTATGATGTGATGCACACACAGTCTTTCGACGATATGGTCGAGAGCTTGGCTAGCTATTGCCGTAGGAAAGGAGGTACGCTATGATAACCCTCTACCATGGTTCTACGGTGTCCATTGAGCGGATTTCCTCAACCTACCGAATGAAAAGCCTCAACTTACCGAATGAAAATCCATCAACTTGCCGAATGAAAAAGCCTCAACTTGCCGAACAAAATGGCTTAGTTGCTTGTGTATCAAAGAAAACTATCATACCTTTGCGGTGTCTTAAACGTGATACGAAATGGAAGCAGGCTATACATATCGCCCACGTGTGGCAGACAGGGTGCTGCGTGAACAGCTTGAAGCGACTGGGGCTGTGCTGGTGCAAGGTGCCAAATGGTGTGGCAAGACAACCACTGCAGCACAACTGGCAGCGAGTACACTGTACATGGACAATCCCCGCGAGGTTCGCAACAACCTGTTTTTGGCAGAGAACGACCCTGAGCTTTTGCTGGCTGGCGAAACTCCAAGATTGGTGGACGAGTGGCAGCTTGCACCGCAACTCTGGGACGCGGCGCGATACGTGGTGAGTCAGCGCGGCATACCGGGCCAGTTCATTTTCACAGGCTCGGCTGTTCCTGTTGACCGTGCAAAACTGATGCACACTGGCACTGGGCGTTTCGCCTGGCTGACCATGCGTCCAATGAGCCTGTGGGAATCGGACGAGTCAGTAGGGCTTGTCAGCCTTGCAGACTTGTTCGCAGACCGTTTCCAATCAGCGGCGACGCCAGAAAGAACGTTAGAGGAGATTGCATTCATGGCATGTCGCGGTGGCTGGCCAGCATCACTGAGCCTGAAGCCACAAGCAGCTTTGCGTCAATCCTACAACTATGTGGATGCTGTGTGCCAGAGTGACATATCACGGGTGGATGGGATAAATCGCAATGCGCAATTCGCTCACCTGCTTCTGCGTTCGTACGCACGGTATCAAGGCGGACAGGTGGCAATCAGTGGCATTAGGGTGGACTTATCCACAAATAATGATACGACCATGAGTGACGACACTGTGGCATCGTACCTAAATGCGCTGAGAAACATATTTGTGATAGAAGACATGGAGGCGTGGAACCCCAATCTACGCTCCAAGACAGCCATACGTACCTCTTCAACACGCTACTTCGTTGACCCATCCATTGCAACAGCAGCTCTTGGTATAGGACCGCATGATATGATTAATGACCTGAATACCTTTGGCCTGATATTCGAGACAATGGCTGTTCGCGACTTGCGTGTGTATGCGGAAGCTCTGGATGGCAAGGTCTATCATTACCGCGACAGCTATGGGTTGGAATGCGATGCTGTGGTGCATCTGCGCAATGGGCAGTATGGGTTGGTAGAGATTAAGTTGGGTGGTGAAACACTCATTGAGGAGGGCGCGGCGACACTGCGGAAACTGGCGGCCAAGATAGACACAACAAAAATGCCAGCACCCGCATTTCTGATGGTGCTGACAGCTGTTGGACGCTATGCCTTGCGACGCAAAGATGGAGTCCTAGTAGTGCCTATCAGTGGTCTGAAGGACTGAGCCTTCGACCCCTACACATTGAAGCGGAAGTGCATGATGTCGCCGTCCTGGACAACGTAGTCCTTGCCCTCGACGGCCATCTTGCCGGCTTCGCGGACGGCTGCTTCGGAGCCGTAGTGGATGTAGTCGTCGTACTTGATGACCTCAGCACGGATGAAGCCCTTCTCAAAGTCGGTGTGTATGACACCTGCGCACTGTGGTGCTTTCCAGCCGCTGCGGAATGTCCATGCCTTGACCTCCATCTCGCCGGCGGTGATGAATGTGCGGAGGCCGAGCAGCGAGTAGATGGCCTTGATGAGGCGGTCGCATCCGCTCTCGGTGATACCCAGGTCCTCGAGGAACATCTGCTTCTCCTCGTAGCTTTCGAGCTCGGCGATGTCGGCCTCGGTCTGTGCGGAGATGATGAGCAGGGCTGCGTCCTCGCCCTCGATGGCGCGGCGTACGGCCTCGACGTACTCGTTGCCTGAGGCGGCAGCGGCATCATCGACGTTGCAGACGTAGAGCACGGGCTTGGTGGTGAGGAGGAAGAGGTTGCGGGCTGCGGCCTGCTCGTCCTCTGTCTCGAAGCTAACGCTTCGGGCGCTGTGGCCTTGAGAGAGGGCGTCGCGGTAGGCTTCGAGCACGCCCAGCTCCAGCTTGGCCTGCTTGTCGCCGCCCACACGTGCCTGCTTCTCAACACGGCTGATGCGGCTCTCCACGGTCTCCAGGTCTTTGAGCTGCAGCTCGGTGTCGATGATTTCCTTGTCGCGAACAGGGTCAACGCTGCCGTCGACGTGCACGATGTTGGGGTTGTCGAAGCAACGCAGCACGTGGATGATGGCGTCGCACTCGCGTATGTTGCCCAGAAACTGGTTGCCTAAGCCTTCGCCCTTGGATGCTCCCTTGACCAGTCCTGCGATATCAACGATGTCGCACGTGGCGGGTACTATTCGTCCTGGATGCACCAGCTCGGCCAGTCTTCCGAGGCGCTCGTCGGGCACAGATATCTGTCCCTGCTGTGCGTCGATTGTACAAAAGGGGAAGTTGGCTGCCTGCGCCTTAGCGCTCGACAGGCAGTTGAAGAGGGTTGACTTGCCCACGTTGGGCAGTCCTACTATTCCAGCTTTGAGAGCCATGTTGGTATACTACAATTTGACGATTTACGATTTGACAATTTAGGCTGCGGGGCATCTATTTGTCGTGATAGTGTCGGTGCTTTGGTTCGTGCGGCAAAAGTAGCGCTATTTGTGTGCACAAGCAAGCATGCGGTAGTGAAAAGTTCGTTGTGGAGCACTGTTTCTGCTGTTGCAGCGCTATATGCTGTTGGCATAAACGCGGCGGGCGAGCACCCAGGTTGCAGATGCTCGCCCGCTTTTGGCATAGCCTTTTTGGTTGGGATACCCGGATTCGAACCAGGAAAAACAGAACCAAAACCTGTTGTGTTACCATTACACCATATCCCAATCCCGAGGCATTTCTCTCAAAATGCGCCGCAAAGGTAAGCATTATTTCGCAATGCCGAACAAGTGCGGCATGGATTTTTTTGTGGTGTGGCCGCAATGCGGCGATTCAGCAGTCATTGTACGTGCCATAGCAACATCTCGGCACGCAAAATGCCTCGTTGGAGCACGTGAAAAGTTGCACCGCGGTGGAGGTTGAGTTGCACCGCGGTGCAAGTGATGTTGCACCGCGGTGCAACAGTCGACGCACCACGGTGTTGCGGGCCGGTATGTGCGAAAGTTGGCAAAAGCGATGGCTATGTAGCTTACTTTTTGTACCTTTGCGGCGTTATGAGAATTCAGATTGTCAACCATTCGCACCACCCGCTGCCGCAGTATGCCACGGAGCTATCGGCGGGTATGGATCTGCGTGCCAACTTAGATACGCCCCTGACCATCGCGCCATTGCAGCGCGTGCTGGTACCGACGGGACTGTACATCGCCCTGCCCGCTGGCTGGGAGGCTCAGGTGAGACCTCGCAGCGGCCTGGCCTTGAAGCGCGGTATCACCGTGCTCAACGCCCCCGGCACCATCGATGCCGACTACCGTGGCGAGGTGGGGGTGATACTCGTCAACCTGTCCGACCAGCCCTTCACGGTGGAGGACGGTGAGCGCGTGGCCCAGCTGGTTGTGGCCTGCTGTGAGCAGGTGGAGTGGAAACCCGTCGAGGTGCTGGACGACACTGAGCGTGGCGTCGGCGGCTTCGGACATAGTGGTGTGAAGTGAACGTGCGATGAGGACAGGCAGGCATCTATCCTTCTGTGTTGTAGCACTCTATGCACTCGTGACGGCGGTCGTGACCGGCTGCGCGTCACGTCGTGCCAATTCTGCGCGTGCGCTGCGGCCGGACATCTACATGGGTGCGACCCCAGCTGATACGTCGCTTCACCTGTCGCTCTCCGAGCGCTTGCGCTACAATGCGCTGATGGTCGAGGTCAGCACTCAGCGTCTGCAGGGCAACACTACCAGCCTGTACGACCTGTTGGACCACTGCCTGCGCATAAACCCCGACGGTGCCGATGCCCTGTACCAGATGAGCTTGATGCGCATAGCCTTAGAGCAGCGCGGCCTGACCGAGGACACCGTGGGGCTGCAGATGCTGCAGCGAGCGGCACTGTTGGACACGGGCAATGTTACATACCTGCACACGCTGGCCAACGTCTACCTGCGGCAGAACAAGATTGAGCTGGCGCAGGAAGTGATAGAGCAGCTGGCGGTGATTGAGCCGCACAACACCAGTGTGCTGTCCACTCTGGTTGACATGTATGAGTACACTGACCAGTATGCAGATGCCATCAAGATACTGAACCGCCTGGAGCTGATGCAGGGCAAGACGCCGGGCATCAGCTACCGCAAGTTCCGCTGCTACCGCGAGATGGACCGCCACGATGAGGCCTACGCCGAGATGATAGCGCTCTGCCGCGAGTATCCCAGCGACCCGACCTACCCGCTGACGGTGGGCACGTTGCTGCTGAGCGACGAGCGCTACGACGAAGCTCTGGCCTACTTCCGTCAGGTGCGGCAGATGGACCCTGCCACGCCGGGCCTGCAGCTGGCCATGCTCAACTACTATCGCAGCACCAATGCCGACTCGCTCTACGCCCCGCTGCTGAACGAGATTATCTACTCTCCACGCACCGAGAGCGAGGACCGCGGTGTAGCCATATCGACATACATTGCCGACTTGCACGGCACGGATGGCGCCGACAGCATCATCATGGCCGTGTTCGACAGCCTCGATGTGCTTCAGTTGAGCGACTACGAGGTGCTGCGCACCAAGGCCGGCTACCTGAGCGACCGTGGCGACGACCGCGGCACGGTCAGCGACGAGATGATAGCTGTGTGTGAACGTCTGTTCGATCTCAATCCCACTAACCACGACCTGCTGTTCTCGCTGATGCAGGTCTACGGCGACCAGCAGCGCTACGACCGCCTGGAGGACATCTGCCGCCGCGGGGTGCTCAACTTCCCCGACGAGTTGGTGTGCCACTTCTACCTCGGTGTGGCGTGCTATCAGCAGGAGCAGAAGACCGAGGCACTCAAGGCCTTTCTGGACGGAGTGGCCCACAAGACGGCCGACAGCAACCCCAGCATCGTGTCCGAGCTGTTTGGCGTGATGGGCGACCTGCTGCACGACATGGGGCATCCCGCAGCCGAGGTCTATGCGGCCTACGACTCGTCGCTCGTCTACGACCCCGACAACGCATCGGCCCTAAACAACTATGCCTACTACCTCTCGCTCGATGAGGACCAGCTCGACAAAGCCGAGGAGATGAGCTACCGCAGCCTGCGCATAGAGCCCAACAGCAAGACCTACCTCGATACCTACGCCTGGATACTGTTCACCAAGCAGCACTACGTCGAGGCGCAGGCCTACATCGACCGTGTGTGCCCTCCCGACAGTGCCGACAGCACCCTGCTGGCCGACCCTGATGCCTCGGGAGTGGTGCTCGAGCATGCCGGGGACATAGCCGCCTGCAACGGCAACATAGAGCAGGCCTTGCGCTTCTGGCGCCTGGCCCTGCAGACCGACGATGAGCACCTCACGGGCACTCTGCCCCGCAAGATTCAACTGAAGAAATATATTAAACCATGAAGTCATATCTATCTACCTTGCGCCTGCTGCCCGCTGTGATGGCAGCCGCATTGCTGCTGGCAGGATGCCGCAGCAGCCGTCATGCTGTCAATGAGGGCGGCGATGCCACCGCACTCATCGAGGCCAACGATGCCGTTTCGCGTGTGAACCACAACCGTGCTGACGCGCGTTGCCTACGCGCCAAGCTCAATCTTCAGGCCAATTCTGGCCACAGCCGCGTGTCGGCCGGCGGCACCATCAAGATGAAGCGCGACGAGCTGATACAGATCTCCATCATGTTCATGGGCTTCGTCGAGGCCGGCCGCATAGAGCTGACACCCGACTACCTCTATGTCCAGAACCGCGTGAGCCACGAGTACGTGCGCACCAAGTGGAAGGACATCAAGGAACTGCGCAATGCAGGCATCGACTTCTACACGTTCCAGGCACTGTTCTGGGAGGAGCTGTTCGTACCCGGACGGCACAGCACGCCCACCACGGCCGACTACGAGGTCATAGACCTCGGAGCCACCCAGAAGCTCACCCCCACGGCTGCAGCCATCGGGCGCAGCACCGTCACCGTGAACTTCATCGTAGGCGCTGTGGGCGGCCTGATACGCCAGACACATCTCGAACCGGCATCCTCCTCGAAACTCACCTTCGACTGGTCCTACACCAGCTGGGCAGCACTCGGACGTCAAGACTTCCCGGAGCGCATGGCAGTCACGGTGGAGACCGACAAGAAGAGCTACGAGCTCACAATGGGGCTGTCGGGCATCGAGTCGGCCGAGAAGATGGACGACCTGGTGCCTACCGAGCCGTCCAAGCGCTACAAGGAAGTGTCGCTGAGCAACATCATCAGTCGCTTGCTGAGCAGCGGACGTTGACACCCGTAGCCCGTGCGCCATTACCTATATTATATAGTAGCCCTGCTGCTGATGGCTTCCAGCCTGTCGGCACAGACACGTCGTAGCGGCAGCTCCAAGTCGTCGCGCCAGCGCACCACCCGCACCACGACCACATCCACGCGCCGCACCACTACCACTACGCAGCAGCGCGTGCAGAACCTCCAGCAGCAGCGCACCCAGGTGCAGCGGGGCATCAACCAGTCGCGACAGCAGCTCAGCCAAGCACAGCACGCGGCCGAGCGCAACAGCCAGTCGCTCGACTTCATCGAGACACAGTTGCAGAACCGTCTGGCGTACATCGACCTCCTGCAGACGGACATGGATAGCCTGGATCTGCTCATCGCCGATGCCGAGGCCAACATACAGCGCCTCGACTCCATACTGAACGTCAAGCAGCAGCGCTACAAGCACAGCCTGCGCCACGCCCGGGCCACCACCGCCAGCCGCAACCCCGTGCTCTACATGATGGCCAGCGACGGCTTCGACCAGATGTACCGCCGTATGCGCCACACACGCGAGTACGCAGCCTACCAGCGCACCACCGGCTATCAGCTGCTCGAACAGCAGAATCAGTTGCGTGCCGAGCAGAACCGTCTCCTACAGGTCAAGCAGGAGAAAAGCCTTGTGCTACAGGAGGTGATTGGTCAGCGGCAGCAGCTGGCCCGGCTGCAGAACACCCAGCGTCGTGCCGCCCAGCAGCTCGCCGCCCAGCAACAGGACCTGCAGAAGCGCATCAGCCAGCAGCAGAAGCAGCTGGCCCAGCTCAACCAAAGCATTGATGCCGCCATAGCCGAGATGGAGCGCGAGCGGCAGCGGCAGGCCGAGGAAGCCGCCCGTCGTGCCGCCGCCGCACGCAAGCGCAATAACTCCAGCGGCAACCGCGCCTCCGGCAGCAGCGGCACTCCGGCCCAGGCACCCGCCACCGGTCAGTGGCTCACAGCCAAGGACCGCCAGCTCAATGGTAGCCTGGAGCAGAACAAGGGACGCCTGCCAGTGCCCATCACAGGCTCCTACCGCATCTACCGCCGCCACGGAATGAACCAGGTGGCGCAGGGCGTGATGCTGGAGAACCGCGGTATCGACTACATGGGACGCCAGGGTGCGCAGGCACGGGCCGTGTTCGACGGCGAGGTGTCGCGTGTCATCCAGATAGGCAACACCAAGCATGTGCTCGTGCGCCACGGCAGCTACATCTCCGTGTACAGCAACCTGTCCACGGTAGCCGTGCACAAGGGGCAACAGGTCACGGCACGTCAGACCATAGGCACCATTGCGGCCAACGACGAAGGCCTGTACATCCTGCAGTTCCAGCTGCGCAAGGAGACTGCCAAGCTGAATCCCGAACAGTGGATTGCCAGATAACTATTGATTTGAGCGGCAACCAGCACAATAAATGGCGAGGTTGCGCGTTTGTCATTATATAATGACAACACAGAAGCATACACAGCGCACTTTGCGGAGAGGCTGGGTAGGGTTATTCCTATGCGGTCTTTCGGCATTGCTTGTGTCGTGCTCCACGCAGAAGAACACCTCCGGCACGCGCTTCTGGCATTCGTTCACTGCGCAGTATAATACCTTATATAATGGTCAGACCAGCTATGCTGAAGGCGTGCTGGCGCAGGACAAGGGACACCAGGACAACTACACGGAGCTGTTGCCGGTGTTCATCGTGGCCGACAAGAAGACGGCTGCCATGGGCAAGTCGCAGTTTGAGACGGCTGTCACCAAGAGCCAGAAGACCATCAAGCTGCACAGCATCAAGAAGAAACCCAAGCGTCCGTCGGGCAAGCTCACGGCCAAGCAGAAGGCCTACTTCGCCCGCCACGAGTACAACCCGCGCCTGCACAGGGCGTGGATGCTGATGGCCGACGCGCAGATGCGGCAGGGCGAGTTCGTCGAGGCTGCATCCACATACCATTATATAATACGTATGTACCGCGACCAGCCGTCGGTGGCCAGTGTCGCTCAGGCCAAGCTGGCACGCTGCTATGTGCTGCTCGACTGGCCCTACGATGCCGAGGATGTGCTGTCTAAGATGAGCCGCGACAGCATCTCGCGGAAGGGACAGCGCGAGCGCTCGGCCACGCTGGCGGCTCTCTACGTGCAGCAGGGCCAGATAGCCGATGCCATTCCGCACATGGCAGTGGCTGCCAAGCACGCTGAGTCGAAGCTGCAGAAGGCACGTTTGTACTATCTGCTGGGGCAGCTGTACCACCTCAGCGGCAACAACCGCGCGTCGTACAAGGCGCTCGGCAAGTGCATACACCTGAATCCCCCATACGTGCTGGCGCTCAATGCACGACTACTGCAGACGGAGGTGATGTCTGAAGGGCAGGGCTCGTCGATGATTCGCCGCCTGCGCCGTATGCTCAAGAATCCGAACAACGAGCAGTACCAGGACGCCATCTATCTGGCATTAGGCAACATATATCTGGCCAACGACGACACCGCGCGCACCATCGGAGCGTGGGAGAACGGCATCAAAGAGTCGAAGGGCACAAACGCCCACAGCAAGAACCGCATACTGCTGCAGCTGGGTGAGCTCTACTGGCAGCTGGGCGACTATATCAAGGCCACGCCGTGCTACCACCAGCTGGTGGCTGCTCTGGACAAGGAGGCAGAGAACTACACAGCCCTCCAGCACCGCAGTCAGGCACTCGACCACGTGGAGCCGCACCTCTCGGCAGTACATCTTCAGGACAGCCTGCAGGCTCTGGCACGTATGCCCGAAGCCGAGCGGCTGGCAGCCATAGACCGCGTGATAGATGAGCTGAAGAAGCAGGAACGCGAAGCCGAGCGGCAGGCCGATGCCGCGCAGGGCGGGGCAGGCGGTGCACAGCAGACGGCAACGGCCGCTGCGCTGAACCAGACACCGGTGCCAGCTCCCGGTCGCGATGCCCGCAACGGCACTACGCAGTTCTACTTCTATAACCCCACGGCTGTGATGCAGGGCAAGCAGGAGTTCCAGCGGCAGTGGGGCCGGCGGCCCAATCAGGACCTGTGGCGCTTCAGCAATCGTGAGACCGTGGCACAGCTGCAGCCCGAACAGCAGCCGGAGACAGCCGACTCGCTGGACACCGATGGCGCAGCCGAGGGCACTGACAGGGGCGATGAGCTGTCGGCCGAGGCCGATAGCCTGGCCAACGACCCGCACCAGCGCGAGTACTATCTGGCGCAGATACCGTTCAGTGAGGAGCAAGTGGCGGCATCCAACGCCCTGATAGCCGATGGCTTGTACCACGGCGGCATCATCGCTATGGAGGAGCTGGAGGACTTCGACCTGGCCGAGCGCATGATGCTGCGCCTGCATCAGCTCGACTCGCTATACACCAGCATGGACGATGTCTACTACCATCTGTTCCTGTTGGCACTGCGGCGCGACAACGAGGCCGACCAGCAGCTGTACCTGTCGCTGCTGCAGGCTGAGTGGCCCGACAGCAAGATTACGGAGCGCGTGAGCAATCCCGACTTCATAGCGCTGTCCATATACGGCAAGCAGATGGAGGACTCCATCTACGGTGCCACCTACGATGCCTACCGCGAGGGCGAGTACTGGCAGGTCGAGTCGAATGCCGCTACGTCGGGCGAGATGTTCCCCGAAGGCAAGAACCGGGCCAAGTTCCTCTTCCTCAACGCTATGACCAAGCTGCACACGGGACATCAGGACGAGTTCGTGGCGGGCCTGCGCGACCTCATCAGCAAGTATGGCAGCGAGGAGGTGACAACCATAGCCAAGAGCATCATCGAGGGTGTTGATGCAGGCCGCACGCTGAACCCCGACCAGTGGAGTGCCACGGGCCTGTGGTCGCGCAAGAGTCTCACCGCCAATGCCGACAGCGCACAGATGGCTGCCGACACGCTGAGCACAGAGCTGTACGAGCCATATGTGTTCATAATAGCATACCCGCAGGATTCGCTCAACGACAACATGATGCTGTTCTATCTGGCACAGTACAACTTCACGACCTACAACGCCCGCGACTTTGACATATCCATAGAAAGCTCGCAGGGCATTACCCAGATGCGGGTGTCGGGCTTCCAAAGCTTTGAGGAGGTGTACAGCTATGGCCAGTATCTGCTGGCCAACGAGCAGATGGCACAGCAGGTTGAGGGTTGCCGCCTGCTGCTGATCAGCGAGGCTAACCTGCGGCTGCTGGGCACGCGCTTCAGCTACGACGAGTACCAGGAGTTCTATGAGATGGAGCTCTCACCGTCCAAGCCCAAGGAGAACATATCCATCGACGAGCCGACAGATGTCGAGTACATCGACCCGGAAGACCTGCCGCTCGATCCCAATGCACCTGCCGGCGGCTCCGAGGAAGGCGACGATGCCGACGATGGCGGCACCGATGCACCCGCACAGCCTGCCGATGACAACGAAGACTGGCTACTGTAAGATTGACATATGACTGCACACCTGCTATGGGTCGACGATGAGATAGAGATACTCAAGGCCCACATCATTTACCTTCAGAAGAAGGGCTACGAAGTAGACACGGCGTCCAACGGCTACGATGCACTGGACCTGTGCAAGCAGTACACCTACGACCTGATACTGCTTGATGAGAATATGCCGGGTCTCAGTGGTCTGGAGACGCTGCAGCGCATCAAGGATGTGGCGCCTGCGGTACCTGTGGTCATGGTCACGAAGAACGAGGAGGAACGCATCATGGATCAGGCCATCGGAGCACAGATAGCCGACTATCTTATCAAGCCTGTGAACCCCACGCAGATACTCCTGTCGCTGAAGAAGAACATACACCAGCGCACCATCGTGGCCGAGCATACGCAGTCGGCCTATAGTCAGGACTTCGGCCGCATGATGATGGCCATCGACGACGCCCGCGATATTGACGCGTGGAAGGATGTCTACAAGCGGCTCGTCACCTGGGAACTGCAGCTCACCGAGGCCGACAGCTCAATGCTGGACATGCTGGCCATGCAGAAGCGCGATGCCAACCAGCAGTTCGCCCGCTTTATTTCCAGACACTACCTCACGTGGTTGTCCGATATGCTCTCGCACGACCGTCCGCTGATGAGCCCGGATATATTCCGCACCCACGTGTTCCCCAAGCTTGACAAGGGGCAGAAGGTGTTTGTGATAGTCGTGGACAATCTGCGCTTCGACCACTGGCGGGCCATGATGCCCGACATCGCCGAGCTGTTCCATATCGATGAGGACCTGTACCTCAGCATACTGCCCACCGCTACGCAGTATGCCCGCAATGCCATATTCAGCGGCCTGATGCCCGACGTGATAGCACGCGAGTATCCTGGCCTGTGGGTGGACGAGGACAGCGAGGAGGGCAAGAACCTAAACGAAGCACCGCTGATAGAGACGCAGCTCGACCGCTATCGCCGCCACAATACGTTTGCCTACCACAAGGTGAACGACAGCGCTTCGGCCGAGCAGCTGCTGGCTCAGCTGCCCAGGCTGGGACGCTACGACTTCGCGGTGTGCGTGATCAATGTCATCGATATGCTCAGCCATGCACGCACGGAGAGCCGCATGGTGCGCGAGTTGGCATCCGACGAGGCGGCCTACCGCAGCGTGTCGCTCAGCTGGTTCCGCCACTCGGCTATCAACGACCTGTTCAAGGCTCTGGCTGCCAGCGACTACCACGTGCTGCTGACCACCGACCACGGTTCCATCCGCTGCGGCAACCCCATTCGCGTCAAGGGCGACCGCAACACCAACACCAATCTGCGCTACAAGCTGGGCAAGAACCTCGATTTCAACCCGCGCGAGGTCTATGCCATCGACCATCCGGAGCAGGCTCTGCTGCCAGTTCCCAACTTGTCCACGAAGTACATCTTTGCCACCGGCGACAGCTTCTTCGCCTATCCCAACAACTACAACTACTACGTCAGCTACTATCACGACACCTTCCAGCACGGTGGCATATCCATGGAGGAGATGCTCATACCGCTGGTAGAGCTGACACCGAAGGGGCGATAGACAGAGTCCCCTTAGGCCTATGAAACTCCTTCCCCTTGGGGGGGCAGGGAGGGGACCCCCGTTACAACATCTTGTACTGCTTGGGCGAGTAGCCTGTCATCTTCTTGAAGAAGCGGCCGAACATGCTCTGCGAGGGGAAGTTCAGCTGGTCGCTCACCTGCTTCACGCTGAGGACGCTGTCGCGCAGCAGCGCCTTGGCTTCGAGCGATACGAACTCATCAATCCATTGCATACCGTGCTTGCCGCTCACCTCCTTGATGATGGTCGAGAGGTACTTGGGCGTCAGACACATGCAACTGGCATAGAAGCTGATGCTGCGCTCCTGCGTGTAGTGCTTCTCAAGCAGCAACAGGAAGTCCTGGAAGATTTGCTCCTTGCGGTTCAGAGGCTTGTTGAGCTCAGGCTTGTCGATGTTGTCAATGAGGGCGTGGTTCTTCAGCATCCATATTTCCAGATAGCGCTGCACCACATCCTTGCGCCCTGTGTAGTCGGCACCGGAGAGCTCTCCTTTCAGACGGGTGAACATCTCCATGCAGTTTTGCTGTGTGGCCTCGTTGAGTGTATGCACCACGTGGTGGTAGTACCGCGGTACGAACACCGTGTTGACCCTTAGGCTCTTGCGTACCAGCTCGGCAAACTCGGAGTCGACAATGATGCTGAACATACGAATGTCGTCCGACGATGCCTTTGGCTGGAAGATGCTGCCTGGCATCATCATCAGTAGCTGCCCGGCTTGCACGTGCTCCTCACGCAGATTGATAGTAATGTCCACTACCCCCTCCACTACAAATATGATGAAGAACGACTCGCACTTGATGGGGAAGAGCGGTGTCGACTTACCACCATGCGAGTAGCTGAAGGGCTTGTCTAAGTTGTCGAAGATGAACAGCAGGTCGTCCAGATGGCCCGTGCCAAAGGTCTCGGGCAGCTGTGTGACGTTGAATATTAGCGGCAGTTGTTGTGATGATGTAGTGCTCATAATGTCGGATTATAGTGCCATATGCGCGGGACTCACGGCAAAGATAGCTCTTTTTTTGTATTATCGCACAATGTTGGGTGGTATTATTGCACAGTGTGCTGCGCTTTTCTGCCATTGGCTCACCAGTTGCCTGTCTCTGCCAGGCTTTCGCTGTCGAGCATCTGCTTAGGCCAGTTCACCAGATAGACGTTCTGCGTGGAGCGTGTCAGGGCGGTGTAGATCCAGCGCAGATAGTCGGCGTCCAGCATATCCTCGGTGACATATCCCAGGTCGATGTATACGTCCTCCCATTGCCCGCCCTGCGCCTTGTGGCACGTCACGGCGTAGGCGTACTTGACCTGCAGGGCGTTGTAGAACTGGTCCTTCTGCACAGCCTTCATGCGGTCGCGCTTGTTGCGGATCTCCGGGTAGTCGTCCCACACGGCTTGAAAGAGCTGTTGCTGCTGTGCCGCCGTCAGCGCCGGAGCATCGGTGTGCAGGGCGTCCATCAGCATCGTGGCCTGTATCACGGTGTGCTCGTCGTCCGACATGCGCAGCGTCACGTCGGCAAATCGGAAACCGTGCACGGTGCGCTCGTTGCGGAAGCGTTGCAGCGTGAGCATATCGCCGTTGGCTATGAAGTCATCCTGATTGTCGTTGGCGGCCTGGCTGCCCGTTGCTGCGGAATCGTCGCCGGCAGGGTCGTTCATCTCGGCCAGCCAGTGGTAGTTGTTCTTCACAACCATCAGGCGCTCGCCTCCTTCCAGCTCGCCTTCCATGCCCAGTATGCGCGAGCGTATGCCCTGGTTGAATGCCGTGGCCCGCTTGTTGGAGCGGCTGATGACTATGGTCTGCTCCACGCCGGCGTTGGAGTAGGAGCGTTCCAGTGCTTCTATCAGCTCCTCGCCGCTCACGGTGCGTATGTCGGCAAAGCCGTGCAGGTGGAACTGTGGAAAGCTGCCCAGCAAATCCTCGGTCAGCATACGTCGCAGCATCGTGGCGTTGTACAGTATGCCTGAACTGTCCAGCTGCCTCACCACCTGCGTCAGCCGGCTCTCGGTCACGTCGAAACCGTAGCTGCCCAGCTTCGAGGCCGACAGGGCGGGGCTGAACGCCTCGCCCACAGGCGGCAGCTGGGCATCGTCGCCCACCAGCATCAGGCGGCAGCCCTCGCTGGAGTACACATACTGTATCAGGTCGTCCAGCAGGCGTCCTGTGCCGAACACCGCCTGCCCACCACCGCCCAGATTGCTGATCATCGAGGCCTCGTCCACTATGAACAGCACATTCTTCAGCAGGTTCACACCCTGCATGAAGTCTATCATCTCACCGTTGAATGCCTTTTGCCGATATATGCGTTTGTGGATAGTGTAGGCAGGGTAGCCCGCATGAGCGGCGAACACCTGAGCCGCCCGCCCCGTAGGAGCCATCAGCGCCACGCGCCGCCCCAGCTGGTGCAGCGTGCGCACCAGTGCCCCTATCAGTGATGTCTTGCCAGTGCCTGCGTAGCCGCGCAGCACGTAGATGCTGTCAGCATTCGTGCCAAGCATGAATCGCGACATTGCTTCTGCCGCATTGCGCTGCTCCAATGTGGGTGTCAGCCCCAAATTATCAAGTATCAGCTGCTGTAAATCTGCAATTATTGCCATTGGTGATGAAAAAAAAGTGCGGTAATGATATCCATTCGGATAATTTACCCTATTTTTGCGAGGCGAATGTATCAAAAATAACAATACCAACCTAATGAAAAAGACATTTATTGCCCTTCTTGTCGTTTGTGTGATAGGATTGCTGTACATCAACTACCGCAGTATTCAGGGCGACATCGACTTCCAGGCCGAGGTCAAGGTGAGAGAAGATGCCGTTAAGGCTCGTTTGATTGAAATCCGCAAGGCACAGGAACAGTACAAGTTCCAGCATGGCGGTGTGTACTGCAACACTCTGAGCGAGCTCATTGAATTTGTCAAGGACGGACGCATACCTATCGTCTACCGCGAGGGCGAACTCTCCGACGAACAGCGCGAGGCGGGACTGACCGACGTTATTGCCGCACAGATCGTCAACGGTGGCGACGCTGCTGCCATTGCCGCCAACGGGCTTCAGGACTTCCGCTTCGACACCACCTGGGTATCTCTCATCGACAGTCTCTATGGTCCTGGCTTTGATGCCGAGCAGCTCAAGTACATCCCTTACGCCGAGGGCGACAGCTTCGAGCTATCCACATTCTACGGTCCTAACCGCTCCGAGACCATCATCTACGTCATGGAGTGCTGCGCACCCGACACCGCTTTCCTCAAGAATCTGGGTAGTGCCGGACAGCGTCTCATTGACAACCGCGACAAGACCGCTCGTGACTTCCAGAAGTATCCAGGCCTCAAGATAGGCGTACTCGACATCGACCGCTGGAACAACAATGCAGGCAACTGGGAAGAATAAGTCGTACCACACGCTGAGTCTATCCATCCGCCTACGTGCGGATGGATTTTCTTTTTTCGTCTGCGACCTCCAGGCCGCTACACTCATGCGTGGCGAGCACTTCACGCTCGCCCAGGGACAGACGCTTGCTCAGCGCCTCATCGTCGAACTATCGCGACCTGACTACTTCAACCGCCAGATCAATCAGGCCTACGTGATGACCGACCTCCCCTCCACGCTGCTCCCCCTTGAGAACTTCCGCCGTGAGGAGGCCGCGTCCGTCTACCGCTTTGCCGTAGGCAGCGCCTTTCAGAATGTCCGTGTGGCCTACTCCATCATGCCCCACCTCGAGACCGTCGAGGTCTTCGGCATCCAGCCCGATGTAGAGGAAGCCATACTCCAGTTTTATCCGACGGCCCGCTTCTTCGGTACGCAGGCCATGCTCCTGGAGCGCCTCATGCGCCACGAAACAGAGACCGTAGCCACCGGCGATACCTCCCATCGCCTCTACTGCCTCACCGCCCCCCTCCGCCTCTATGCCATCACCGACGGACGTATCACCTTTGCCAACAGCTTCGACACCGCATCCGTGGCCGATGCCGCCTTCTTCACCCTTGCTGTCTGGAAGCAGCTGGGCCTCGATGCGCTGACAGACACCTTGCAGCTCCTCGCCCCTCACCCCTCAAACCCTTCAAACCCCTCAACCCCCTCAAACCCCTCAAACCCCTCAACCCCCTCAACCCCCTCAAACCTGATTCAGGAACTCGCACCCTATCTCGCCAACATCGCCGTGCTGAAGCCCCAGGAACTCTTCGTGGGCGCACCACTGTCCAAGGAACAGCAGCTACCACTCCCACTGATGGCCCTGCTTCTCAATCGGTATTAAACCCCTCAAGTAGCGTCCGCGCCTTGCGGTTCACCCGCAAGGAAACCCCCGCA
>CALEPV010000056.1 GCA_937910905.1 uncultured Prevotellaceae bacterium | reverse complement strand
ACCGGGGCAAGGCGGAGAGGGAACCGGGGCAAGGCGGAGAGGGAACCGGGGCAAGGCGGAGAGGGAACCGGGGCAAGACGGAGAGGGAACCGGGGCAAGACGGAGAGGGAACCGGGGCAAGACGGGGAGGGAACCGGGGCAAGGCCGAGAGCGAACCGGGGCAAGGCGGAAGAAGCCTGAAGGCGAGGCGGGTGGAGGCCTGAGGCAAAACGAAAGGAGCCCGGCTCACGGGGATGTGGGCTGGGCTCGATATGTGGTTGAGGGGGTTATACCAGGTGGCGTACGATGTCCTCGCGGTCGCCGGGGAGGAGGTCGATAACGGGTATCTCAATCATGGTGTAGCAGCCGGGCTGCTGACGCATGGAGGCGCGGGCCACGTTGACGAGCACCTGGGCGGTCAGGGCGGGGTTGTTGATCTTCATGTTGAACTCGAAGAGCTGGTTGTGTGTCTGGCCGGACACACCCTTGCGCACGAGGTTCACACCGTGGCCCACATCGTTGAGGGCATCGACGCATGGCACTTGCTGGACGTGAGTCTCATCGTTTACGAAGTACGGGTCGCGCAGTATGGCGGCCTTCACGGTCTCGAAGTCGGCACCGTCCTCCAGCTCTACATATACCATGCGGCGGTGTATACCTGTGCCGAGGGGTATGGTCACGCTCAGGGCGTCGCGCACGCCGGCAATGGCTCGCACGGCTACGGAGTGGCCCATGGAGCGGCCGGGACCGAAGTTGGTGTAGCTCACGCCCTTGGGTGCAAGGCTCTCTATGAGTGTGCGTACCACGCTGTCCGAGCCTGGATCCCAGCCAGCGCTGATGATGCTCACGGCTCCTGCAGCCTTGGCAGCAGCGTCGAGAGAGCTGCGCAGGTCCACAATCTGGGTGTGGATGTCGAAGCTATCGACGGTGTTGATGCCGAGGGCCAGTATGTCCTTGGCGTATGCTTCCACGCTGCGGGTTGGGGTGGCGAGTATTGCCACGTCGATGTCCTGCAGCTCGCGGATGTCTTTCACGATGGGGTAGGCGGCGATCTCGCTTGGTGCGTTCTCGGCACCACGGCGGCGTACGATGCCTGCAATCTCCATGTCGGGCGCTTCCTGCAGAGCTTCGATGGTGTAGCGTCCGATGTTGCCGTAGCCTACTACGGCTACTCTGATCTTCTTGTTGTCCATTGTGTTGTGTGTTTATGAGTGTTTATTGTTTGAGTGCATTCGTGATGAGGGTGAGCTCCTCCTGGCTGAAGGGTGCCGAGTCGAGGCAGGCGAGGTTGCGGCGCAGCTGGTCGGGGCTGCTGGCCCCTATCAGCACGCTGGTGAGCTCCTGGTGGTGTAGCAGCCATGCGAGCGCCATCGTTGCGAGTGCTTCGCCACGCTGCTGGGCTATGTCGTTGAGGGTGCGTATGCAGTTGAGCTTCTGCGGTGTGAGCGCATCGGGCTTGAGGAAGCGCGGGTCGTGCGCCATGCGGCTGTCGGCTGGTATGCCATTGAGGTAGCGGTCGGTGAGCAGTCCTTGCGCCAGTGGCGAGAAGGCTATGAAGCCGGCACCCTCGCTGGCAGCCAGTTGCATGTCGGGCTTGGCCACCTGGTCGAAGAGGTTGAGGCGTCCCTGATAGATGAGGCAGGGCACATCGCGCTGGCGCAGATAGTCGTAGCCTAACTTGGCGGCCTCGG
This sequence comes from uncultured Prevotellaceae bacterium, assembly GCA_937910905.1. GTDB lineage: Bacteria > Bacteroidota > Bacteroidia > Bacteroidales > Bacteroidaceae > Physcousia. The sequence continues at coordinate 43,364 of CALEPV010000056.1, read as the reverse complement.
CCGGCCAGCGGCTCAGGCCTATGTACAGTGCCTTGCCTTGCCGCACGATGTCCACGAGTGTCTGTAGCGTCTCCTGCAGTGGCGTGTCGGGGTCGTAGCGGTGGCAGTAGAAGAGATCCACGTAGCTGAGGCCCAGGCGTGTGAGGCTCTGGTCAAGGCTGGCCATGAGGTGCTTGCGCGAGGCCCACGAACCGTAGGGGCCGTCCCACATGTCGTAGGCTGCCTTGGTGGATATGAACAGCTCGTCGCGGTGGCAGCGGAAGTCATCGCGCAGCATACGCCCCAGGAAAGCCTCGGCCGCACCGGGCTCCGGCCCGTAGTTGTTGGCCAGGTCGAAGTGGGTGATGCCGCAGTCGAAGGCCGCGCGTGCTATGGAGCGGCTCTGCTCGTCGGGGGTGTTCTGGCCGAAGTTGTGCCAGAAGCCCAGGGATAGTGCGGGGAGCAGGACACCAGAGTGTCCGCAGCGGTTGTATTTCATATATCTTCTTTTAGTGTGCTTCTAGCCAGTTGTCGCCCCAGCCGCAGTCGGCCACGAGTGGCACGCGCAGGGTGTAGGCCGCTTGCATCTCCTCTATCACTATCTGCTGCACGCGGTCGCGCTCGGCAGGTGGCACGGAGAAGTTCAGCTCGTCGTGCACCTGGAGTATCATGCGTGCGGCGATGTGCTCGTCGCGGAAGCGCTGATGGATGCGCACCATGGCCAGCTTGATGATGTCGGCAGCCGAGCCTTGTATGGGCGCGTTGATGGCGTTGCGCTCGGCGTAGCCACGCACGGTGGCGTTGGCCGAGTTGATGTCGCGCAGGTAGCAGCGGCGGTGCATCAGTGTCTCGGTGTAGCCCAGCTGGCGTGCGCGGTTGATGCTCTCCTGCATGTAGGCGTGCACTCTGGGGTATGTGGCAAAGTAGTTCTCTATCAGCTCCTTGGCCTCGCTGCGCGGTATGCCCAGCCGCTCGGCCAGTCCAAAGGTGGTGATGCCGTAGATGATGCCAAAGTTGGCGGTCTTGGCGCGGCTGCGCTCCTGGCGCGTCACCTCATCGATTGTCTTGTGGAATATCTTGGCGGCAGTGGCGGCGTGTATGTCGTGTCCCAGCACGAAGTCCTCTATCAGGCCCTCATCGCCGCTCAGGTGCGCCATGATGCGCAGCTCGATCTGCGAGTAGTCGGCGCTGAAGAACAGCTGGCCGTCCTCGGGCACGAAGGCGCGGCGTATCTCGCGGCCCTCCTCGGTGCGCACGGGTATGTTCTGCAGGTTGGGGTTGGAGCTCGACAGGCGTCCTGTGGCTGTGACTGTCTGGTTGAACGATGTGTGCAGATGGCCGGTGGCGGGGTTGATGAGTTGCGGCAGGGCATCCAGGTAGGTGCTGATGAGCTTCTTCTTGGCGCGGTAGGTGAGTATCTGCTGCACCACAGGATGTTTTTCGCGCAAGCTCTCCAGCACCTCCTCCGACGTGATGTACTGTCCCGTCTTGGTCTTCTTGGGCTTGTCCAGCAGGTGCAGCTTGTCGAACAGCAGTTCGCCTATCTGCTTGGGCGACGATATGTTGAAGTTGTCGCCCGCTACGGTGTGGATGTCTGCGGCCACCTGGTTCATCTGTGCCGTCATCTCGGTGCTGGCCTGCCTAAGCGCCTGTGTGTCCAGCCGCACGCCGTAGCGTTCCATCTGTGCGAGCACGGGCACCAGCGGCATCTCCACGTCGGCAAAGAGGCTCATGGTACCCTCGGCTTCCAGCCGCGGTGTGAGCTGTCGCTTCAGCTGCAGCGCACGGCAGGGCGTGTCGTCCTCCGGCAGCGTCTTGTGCGGAGCGTCGGGCTGCAGCACGTACTGTGCTATATCGGTGTCCCACAGCGTGCCGTTCAGCTGTATGCCATGCGCTGCCAGGGCATTGATGTCGTGCTTCATGTTGCGCCCCACCTTGGCTATGGCAGCGCTCTCCAGCACTGGCCGGAGCGTGTCGAGTGCCTGCTGCAGCTCTGCCTCGGTGGTGGGCAGCTGTACGTGGTAGGTCTGCGATTCGTTTACGGCCAGGTCGATGGCCTGTAGCTGCGGGCTGATGCTGTCGTCGCTGGCGCAGCGCGTGAGCATCGCTATCTCGCTGGCTGGCAGCAGCGTGCCGGCCACGAGCTGTGCCAGAGCCTGCTGCGAGTCTATACTTATATATTCTGTAGTCTGCTGCGGTTCGGGCTTCGAGGCAGCGGGCTCCGCCTCAGCGGGAGCGGCAAAAAGGTCCAGCTGGGCGTCGACGGGCTGCTGTCGTGCGGGCTCGGCAGCCTTGGCCGCTGTGCCTTTGCGCATCAGCGAGCGCATCTCGTAGCGCTCGAATATCTTGTTCAGGGCTTCGCTGTTGGGCTCCTGTCGTTGCAGGGCCTGCATGTCCAGCTGTATGGGCACGTCGGTGACAATGGTCACCAGCCATTTCGACAGCCGTATGAGCTCCTGCCCGTCCACAATCTTGCGCTGCAGGGCGCCCTTCAGCTGGTCGGTGTGCTGCAGCAGGTTGTCTATCGAGCCGAACTGCTGGATGAGTCCTGCCGCGGTCTTCTGCCCCACGCCAGGACAGCCGGGTATGTTGTCGGAGGTGTCGCCCATGAGCCCCAGCATGTCTATGACCTGCTCCGTGCGCTCTATGCCCCACTTCTGGCATATCTCCTCCACGCCCATCACCTCGAAGCCGGGGCCCATGCTGCGCGGCCGGAACATACGCACATTGGCAGTGACCAGCTGGCCGTAGTCCTTGTCGGGTGTCATCATGTAGGTCTCGATGGCGGCTGCATCGGCTTGGTGCGACAGTGTGCCTATCACATCGTCGGCTTCGAAGCCCGGCACCTCCAGTATCGGTATGCGGTAGGCCCCGAGCAGCTCCTTGATGACAGGCACGGCGAAGCGTATGGCTTCAGGGGTCTCATCGCGCTGGGCCTTGTACTCGGGGTACTCCTTGTGGCGGAAGGTGCCACCCTTGGGGTCGAAAGCCACGGCGATGTGCGTCGGTTGCTCCTTGGCCAGCACTTCGTCCAGTGTCCTGACGAAGCCGAAGATGGCCGATGTGTTCTCGCCGCGCGAGTTGATTCGCGGGCTCTTGATCATGCCGTAGTAGGCACGAAATATCAGGGCGTAGGCATCGAGGAGGAATAGTTTAGCCATAGCGTAATCGTATATTTGCCGACAAAGGTACGGAAAAATAGAGCATGTCGGGGCTCACTGCACAAAAAATCACTATCTTTGCCGCGATTATGCTTCAGGAGATACAACAACCGATAGTTCACGACTTAGAGCGTTACCGTGCGTGTTTCCGCTCGGCTCTGGTGTGTGACAACCCTCTGCTCTCGGCAGCTTTGCGCCATGTGACCCAGCGCGAAGGCAAGCAGATGCGCCCCACTCTGGTGATGCTCTGCGCCCTTGCAGCAGGTGCTGTGACGGATGCCTCGCTGCACGCCGCCGTGGGGCTGGAGCTGCTGCACACGGCCTCGCTGCTGCACGACGATGTGCTCGACGAGAGCGACACGCGCCGTGGACAGCCCTCGGTGAATGCCCTCTGGGGCAACAAGGCGGCGGTGCTGGTGGGCGACTTTCTCACGTCGAAAGCCTTGCAGGAGGTCACAGCCACAGACCATCCGCGAGTGATAGCCCGCACCGGCTGGCTCGGTCAACAGCTGGCCGACGGCGAGCTGGAGCAGATGGCTGTGATGGCCGAGCCTGACTTCCGCCCAGACCGCTACTACAGCGTGATAGGCAAGAAGACGGCATCGCTCTTCTCCACGGCTGCACTGGCGGGCGCGCTGCTGGGCGGCGCCAACGATGAGCTGGCCGGACGACTGGAGCGTGTGGGCCACGCCATAGGCCTGTGCTTCCAGTTGCGCGACGACCTGCTGGACTTCGACAGCTCGCAGCTCACGGGCAAGCCCAAGTTCATCGACCTGCGCGAAGGCAAGGTCACGCTGCCATTGATCTACGCTCTCAACACCACCGGCGATGTCGCCATGACCAAACTGGCACTGCACGCTCGCTGCGGCGAGGCCAGCGATGCGGAGTGCCGCGAGCTGACCAGCTTCGCCATAGACCACGGCGGCGTGGCACACGCTGAGAGCGAGATGCAGCGGCTGCGCGACGAAGCCTGTGCCGAGCTGGGCACGCTGGCCAACGACGATGCCGCACGCGCATTGCAACGCTATTTCGACTTCGTGATACAGAGAGACCTATGAAACGCATACAAATCATCAACGGCCCCAATCTGAACCTGCTGGGGCGCCGCGAGCCCAGTATCTACGGTGCGCGCGGCTTTGAGGACTACCTGGACGACCTGCGTCGTCGCTACCCCGACGTGCAGATGGACTACTTCCAGAGCAACAGCGAGGGTGCACTGATAGACAAGCTGCACGAGGTGGGCTTCACGGTGGATGGCATAGTACTGAACGCCGGAGCCTACACCCACACCAGCGTGGCCCTGCACGATGCGCTACGTGCCATTGCTGCACCAGCCGTCGAGGTGCACATCTCCAACGTGCACCAGCGCGAGGAGTTCCGCCACCACAGCTTCATCAGCGCAGCCTGCCGCGGCGTGATCTGCGGCTTCGGGCTGGACAGCTACCGCCTGGCGGTGGAGGCGCTGCTGGCAGAGTAACACATACGTAAGCGGATGCTGAATTGGCGCGTCATATCGAAGGTCCTGGGCCAGTTGCTGTTCCTTGAGGCCATGTTCCTCACTCTGTGCCTGGGCGTATCGCTCTATCATTGCGAGAGCGACACGGTGCCGTTTGCCGAGTCGATAGGCATCACCCTGGCTGTGGCGCTGCTGCTACGCTATCTGGGGCGGAATGGCAACAACAGCATGTCGCGGCGCGACAGCTATCTGGTGGTGTCGCTCTCCTGGGTGGTGTTCAGCCTGCTGGGAGCCTTGCCGTTCCTGCTGGGGCGCTACATCACCAGCCCTATCGATGCCTACTTCGAGACAATGTCGGGCTTCACCACCACCGGTGCATCCATCATAGACGATGTGGAGGTGCTGCCGCACGGTCTGCTCTTCTGGCGTAGCATGACGCAGTGGATAGGCGGACTGGGCATAGTGTTTTTCACCATAGCCGTGATACCCAGCATGGTGGGCGGCTCGGTCAAGGTGTTCGCCGCCGAGGCCACGGGTCCCACCAAGGTGCGGCTGCACGCCCGCCTGAGCACCACCGGCAAGTGGATATGGGGTATCTACTCCTTCCTGACGCTGATCTGTGCAGTGGCGTTCTATCTGGAGGGCATGGGCAAGGCCGATGCCGTGAACTATGCCATGACCGTCATGGCCACAGGCGGCTTTGCGACCCACAACGCATCCACGGGCTACTTCCACAGCGTGGCCATCGACTATACATCGGTACTGTTCATGTTCCTGTCCGGCACCAGCTTCTCACTGCTGTACCTGACGATAATAAAACGCAAGTGGAGGGCGTTCTTCCACAACGCCGAGTTCCGTTTCTATGTACAGCTGATAGTGGTGGCCACGATAGCCATCATGGGTCTGCTCATCATGCGCTCCGACTACGACTTCTGGGATGCGCTGCGCTACGGGCTGTTCCAGGTGGTCAGCTTCACCACCACCACGGGCATCTTCAATACCGATGCCGGGCAGTGGCATCACATCACATGGGTGATACTCACGCTGTGCATGGTCATCGGTGGCTGCTCGGGCAGCACCAGCGGTGGTTTTAAGAGCATACGTGCGGTCATCTCGGTACGCATCATCCGCAATGAGATACGCCGCCTGCTGCACCCCAGTGCCGTGCTGCCAGTGAAGGCTGGCGACAGGCCGGTGTCCAGCGCCAGCCAGATTACGCTCATGTCGTTCTTTGCCATGAGCATGTTGATGTGCTTCTTCACCTACTTCGTGATGATACTCATGGACGTGGACAGCACCAACAGCATCACCATAGCCATCAGCTGTGTGAGCAACGTAGGGCCTACGCTGGGACTGGAGATTGGCCCCACCATGTCGTGGAGCATACTGCCGGAGGGCGTGAAGCTGCTGCTCTGCCTGCTCATGCTCATGGGGCGTCTGGAGATTATGGGCGTGCTGGTACTGTTCACACGCAGCTTCTGGCGCAACCGCTGAACAAATTTCAGTTATTATTTAACCATCACTTAATACGCTACGCTGCACTCTATGCCCAGCGCCTTGACACGCTCGGCGATGGCATCGAGGGTGGCAGGAGCGGCCTTGGCGAGCGTTGTGTCGGGTGTCTCGCGGTCTATGGTGTAGATCATCACCTGCTGCGGGCGTATGCTGGCCACGGCCTGCAGCCACGGGCCAACGTACTGCCCGGTGGTATTGTCCAGGCCGGGGCCGGTGAGGAACATTGTCTGAATGATGCAGTGGCCTCGGAAAGCCTTCATGGCATCGATGATGGCCTGCACGTCGTAGTGCCCCTGCGGACGGTCCACCAGATTGATGAAGGCCTCATCGACAGTGTCCAGCTTCACTATGTTGTTGTCCACCAACAGCAGCGCATCGTGCACTGCAGGGCGCACTATCATCGTGCCGTTGGTCAGCACGCTTATCTTCGCGTCAGGGCACAGACGGTCGCGCAGCTCGCGCGTATCGGCTATGATGGCAGGGAAGTCGGGGTGCATGGTCGGTTCGCCATTGCCGGCGAAGGTCAGCACATCGGGGTGTACGCCCTCGCGGTGCATCTCCTCCAGCTTGGCTTCGAGGGCTGTGCGCACGGCCTCGCGTGTGGGCATCTTCTGGTGCGGACGGCGGTCGGCATTGAAGCCGCACTCGCAGTAGATGCAGTCGAAGGAGCACACCTTGCCGTCGGTAGGCAGCAGGTTGATGCCCAGAGATATGCCCAGCCTGCGACTGTGCACGGGGCCGAATATGGGTGAGGGGTAGATTACTGTTGACATTGTGTGTGGTGTCTGTGTATGCTGGGTTTGGTGTGTCAATTTTTGCACCGCGGTGCAGCGTGTGTTGCACCGTGGTGCAGCGTGTGTTGCACCGTGGTGCAACTATAGTTGCAGCACGCTGCAACTTTTGTCGGTTGCGGCAGGCGGTGTCTACTTCAGCCGTATGACGGTCAGGCCGTCGCGCAGAGGCAGTATCACCTGCTCCACTCGCGGGTCGGCCGCCACGTGGTCGTTGAAGTCCATGATGCCGTGCGTCTTGAGGTCGGATGCCCGCCGGTCGTCCTCCACCACATGGCCGTCCCACAGCGTGTTGTCGGCCAGCAGGAAGCCGCCCTGGGCCAAGCGTGGGATGAGGGCCTCGTAGTGCTCTATGTAGTGGCGCTTGTCGGCATCGAGGAATATGAGGTCGAACTTCTCGGGCAGCGCGGGGCGCGAAGCCTCAGTGCCCGTGGCTGGCGCTTGCAGCAGCTCCATGATGTCGCCTATGATGAAGGTCACCTTGTCGGCCCAGGGCGACTGCTCTATCCACGGACGGGTGAAGTCCTCCTGCTCGTCGTATATCTCCACGGTGTAGAGATGCGCGTCGGGCTGTAGGGCGCTGGCCATAGCGAGTGCTGCATAGCCCGTGAAGGTGCCCACCTCCAGCACTCTGCGCGGACGAATCATCTGTACCATCATGCGCAACACCTCGCCCTGCAGGTGGCCGCTGGCCATGCGTGGGTAGTTGAGGTGCAGGTATGTGGCGCGCCACAGAGCGTGCAGGTAAGGGTGCTCCGGCTCGATGTGAGCCTCTATGTAATCATCTATGGTCATGGGGGGCTCCCACTTTACAATTCGGACAGATACCCTTCACTATATAGTTTATGGTCTGTGCCGCGAAGCCTTCGGGCATAGGTAGCACGGGCACATGCAGGTGGTGGAAGCAGAATGTGCGGTGGCAACAGGTGCAGTAGAAGTGTGTGTGCTGGTCGTCGAATGAGCACTCGTTGTGGCCCTCACATGTCTCGTACTTCGTCATGCCGGAGCCATCCTCGATGGCGTGTATGACCTGATGCGCCAGTAGCAGCGTCAGTGTGCGGAATATGGTGGAGCGGTCCACGGTGTCCAGCACATCATCGAGCTCGCGTAGCGACATGGGGTGGTGCTGCTCCGCCAGGGCGCGGTACACCAGTATGCGTGTGCTGGTGGGCTTCACGCCACGGGCTTCGAGGAGGGAGGACTCTCCCCCCGCCCTCCCTTGATGGGAGGGAGCAGTGTGTGTCTGAGTGTCCATGACTTCTAATACTTAAATGCTGACCCTCCTAAGAACTCGCGCAGCAGCGATATGTGGGGTATCTGGGCCTCTGGTATAGGCTCGAAAAACTCCACGAGCTGGCGCAGGCGCTCGGCCTCGGGGCGTACAGGCGATACTTCGGGCACGGCTTCGAGCAGTGGCAGCACACGGCCGCGGAGCACGGAGAGCTCGTAGAGCAGTGCGCTATTTACCATCATGTCGCAGTTCTCCTGGTAGGGGAATATCCACTTCTCCTCGCCCGCCCGCACGCTCGGCCAGCGGTGCAGCGTGTCCTCGGCCGAGTAGCCGCGGAACTGGCAGTCGCGCACGATGCGGCGCAGCAGACGGTTGTCGGAGGTGGAGATACGGCGGTGGCCGTCCAGCTCGATAGTGGTGAGAGCCGACACGTAGAGCTGGAACTTGTCGGCAGGGTCGATGTCGGGTGTCAGGTCGGGGTTCAGTGCATGTATGCCCTCCACGATGAGCACATCGTTGCTGCGCAGCTGTAGGGTAGTGCCGCTCATAGTGCGCCGTCCAGTGTGGAAATCATACTTGGGCAGCTCCACGGCCTCGCCTGCCAGCAACGCCTGAAGCTGTCGGTTGAAGAACGGTACGTCCAGCGCGTTCAGGCACTCGAAGTCGTAGTCGCCATTCTCGCCGCGGGGCGTGTCCTCGCGGTTCACGAAGTAGTCGTCCATCGACAGCCCCACAGGGCGCAGGCCGCAGGCTCCCAGCTGCACCGACAGGCGCTTGCAGGTGGTGGTCTTGCCGCTGCTCGACGGACCTGCCAGCAGCACCAGACGGCTGCCCAGACGCTGTATCTCGTCGGCCACAGCCGCTATCTTGCGCTCCTGCAGAGCCTCGGTGACATTGATCACGGTGGTGGCATGGCCTGCACGCACCACCTCGTTGAGCTGGCTCACGGTGGACAGCCCGACGATGCGTTGCCAGCGTCGGTTCTCGGCCATCAGAGCCCGTAGCTTAGGTGTGTTCATTGCTGCTTGAGTAGTTCGATGAGTTCTGCCACGCCCTCCGATGCTCCTTTCTGGATTACGGTGTGGGGATGGGTGGTCTGCCACTGCACTGGCTTGGGGTCGATGAGGTAGATGGGGGCATCGTGGCTTACGAACTGTACGAGGCCTGCAGCGGGATAGACGTTGAGGCTGGTGCCGATGACCACGAAGATGTCGGCTTGCATGGCCAGCTCGGCAGCTCGCTCAATGTTGGGCACAGCCTCGCCGAACCATACGATGAACGGGCGCAGCTGCGAGCCGTCGGCAGCCTTATCGCCCATGTGTATGTCCATGCGGTCGGGCGCGAGGGTCACTATCTGCGAGGGATCGTTGGGACGCAGGGTGGAGGTGGCCTTCATCAGCTCGCCGTGCAGGTGCACGATGTTGGTCGAGCCTGCCCGCTCGTGCAGGTCGTCGACGTTCTGCGTGACGATGGTCACATCGTAGTCGCGCTCCAGCTCGGCCAGCAGCTCGTGGCCCCGGCAGGGCTTGACGGTGGGCAGCTGCCGACGGCGCTCGTTATAGAAGTTGATGACCAGTTCGGGGTTGCGCTCGTAGCCCTCGATGGTTGCCACGTCCTCCACGCGGTACTGCTCCCACAGCCCGCCGGAGTCACGGAAGGTGCTGATGCCGCTCTCGGCAGACATGCCAGCGCCGGTGAGTATGACTAATTTCGGTTTTGCCATGATTGTAAGCTGTTGGTTTAGATGGCAAAAGTAGGCAAAAGCCGTGACCTACGACAAGCACAAGGCATAAAAAAGGTGAAAAAGAACGGAATATACATTATTATAAAGGAGAAAGCCGTACCTTTGCAGCCGTTTTGCAGCACACAGTTCCTGCAAAACCAATTGTCAATTATACATTATACAATATCAATTATACATTACCCAGATGGATAAGATAAGCTACGCCCTTGGCCTCGGAATCGGCCAGCAGCTCAAGAGCATGGGCATAGAGAACTTCAACGTACAGGACTTCACACAGAGTATCTGCGACGTGCTGGCAGGCGGCGACCTGCAGCTTTCGCATCGCGAGGCACAGCTGCTGCTCAACGACTACTTCGACCGCAAGCAGAAGGAGCAGGCCAAGGACGCTATAGCCAAGGGCGCTGAGTTCCTGAAGGAGAACGCCAAGAAGGAGGGCGTGACCGTGACCAAGAGTGGTCTGCAGTTCGAGGTGATCAACGAGGGCACGGGCCGCAGCCCCAAGGCTACCGACAAGGTGCGCTGCCACTACGAGGGCTGGCTCATCGACGGCACAGTGTTCGACAGCTCGTACAAGCGCAACGAGCCTGCCGACTTCGGCCTCAATCAGGTGATTCCAGGCTGGACGGAAGGCGTACAGCTGATGAAGGAAGGAGCCAAGTACCGCTTCTTCATCCCCTACCTGCTGGGCTACGGCGAGCGTGGCGCAGGCAGCAGCATACCTCCATACTCCACCCTCATCTTCGACGTGGAGCTCATCAAGGTGCTTTAATCCGTAAACGAACAACAACGACATAACAACACAATTAATCAATGAAGAAGATTGCAATTGCACTGGCATCTGTTATGATGCTTTGTGTGGTGGCCTGCGACAACAGCGGCAAGGCACCGAAACTCACCAGCGAGGCTGACAGCATCAGCTATGCACTGGGTCTGGCTAACGGCGGCAACATGCGTATGCGTGGTGCCATGATGGGTCAACTCGACACAACCGACATCTCCGGCTTCGTCAAGGGACTGCAAGATGGCCTCAAGTATGCCAACGACAGCACCAAGGACAGCTACTATGCAGGTCTACAGTTTGGCCTACAGTTCGGCAAGAACCTCACGGCTGAGCAGATGGAGGAGTTCAGTCGCCAGCTGTTCGGCAGCGACAGCACACAGAATATCAATGCCAAGCTGATTAAGGCTGGACTGTTGATGGGTGCCAAGGGTAACACATCGTTTATGACTCTGGAGCAGGCCGGTGATTATGTACAGGCCAAGTTCGACTCGCTGCAGCAGGCTCGTCAGGCTGAGGCAGAGGCAGAGGCACAGCGCTACAGACAGGAGAATGAAGAGTACATGGCAAAGCTGGCCGACAACAAGGAGCTGCAGGTGCTCGACAGCACTATCTACTATCAAGTGATCACTGAAGGCACGGGCGCCATCCCCGCTGACACCTCACGCGTGGAGGTTCTGTACGAAGGCCGCCTCATCGACGGCACTGTGTTCGACAGCACCAACGAGGACAATGAGCCCCGCTCATTCCAGGCTAACCAGGTGATCGACGGCTGGACAGCTGCTCTGACACACATGCCTGTAGGTTCTAAGTGGAAGGTGTACATCCCTTGGGACAAGGCTTACGGTGTATACGGCAACGGTGGCGTCATCAAGCCATACAGCGCACTCGTGTTCACCATCGAGCTGGTAGGCATCGAAGGTCAGGAATAAACCGATAATTGCCCACGAACAAAATCTGCTTCCATCCTATGAGAAAAGCATATTTCGTGCTGATGGCTGCAATGCTCATGCTGAGCCTGACCACACAGGCAGCCACACGCAAGAATCGTAAGGCCAAGCAAGCCGCCGAAGAGAAAGTCGATACCGTGTCGATGTCAACGTTCAGCTACGCCTACGGCATAGCGCAGACCAACGGTCTGGTGAACTATCTGGCACAGCGCATGGGTGTGACGCCGCAGTACATGGAGTACTTCCTGGCTGGCTTCAACGTGACCGAGGAGAGCGAGGAGGACCGCCAGCGACGTGCATACATGGCCGGCATCGAGATCCGCTCGCAGGTGGAAGGACAGCTCCTTCCACAGGCCAACCGCCAGGTCAACGACAGTGTCGACCTGATGAATCATGACATGTTCATGCAGGGCTTCCGCGATGCTCTGATGGGTACAGCCAGCCTGTCGCAGGACAGCGCTCAGGCCATCACACAGCGTCAGCTCAGCTACTACCACGCCCAGCAGATGGAGCAGAAGTACGGTCAGAACCGTGCCGAAGGCGAGGCTTTCCTGGCAGAGAATGCCAAGAAGGACGGCGTGAAGGTGACTGACAGCGGCCTGCAGTATAAGGTTATCACCGCCGGCACAGGTGATGTGCCTACGGCTGCGCAGAAGGTTAAGGTCAACTACGAGGGCAAGCTCATCAACGGCACCGTGTTCGACAGCTCCTATCAGCGTGGCGAGCCAGCTCAATTCGGCTGCAATCAGGTCATCAAGGGCTGGACCGAGGCGCTCACCATGATGCCTGTCGGCTCGAAGTGGGAGCTCTACATACCCCAGGAGCTGGCCTATGGCGACCGCGAAGCCGGCCAGATACCTCCCTTCTCCACACTCATCTTCACCGTGGAGCTGCTGGAGATAGTGGAGTAAGCAGGACCATACATTACCGCACAAGCAGTTGCTGCCAGCGTGCAGCGGCAGAGGATGAACAGGGGCTTCGGCCCCTGTTCTGCGTTATAGCGTTTTCCGCTTACGGCTATAGAAAAGGCATTCAACCGCTCCGAAAGGCAAGCCCCCTTGCTGTATAAAGACAAGTCCATAGCTGTATAAAGACAGGTCCTTTGCTCTATAAAGACAAGTCCTTTGCTATATAAAGACAGGTCCATTGCTGTATAAAGACAGGTCCTTTGCTCTATAAATAGGTGTTGTGGCGGGCGAAATGTCAGCAAAATGGGCTGTTTGCAGCTTTTTTGAGCATATTTGCTTGATATTTGATATATTTTGCCTATTTTTGTCAGACAAAATAGAACCATATAAACAGCCTATTGCAAAGATGGAGAAGATAGACAGCTTAGACAAGAAGATACTGGAGATCATCACGCGCAATGCCCGTATACCATTCAAGGATGTGGCAGCCGAGTGCGGCGTGTCGCGTGCTGCCATACATCAGCGTGTGCAGCGACTGGCTGACATGGGCGTAATCGTGGGGTCGGGCTATCACGTGAACCCAGCATCGCTGGGCTACAACACCTGCACCTACGTGGGCATCACGCTGGAGCGCGGTTCCATGTACAAGCGCGTGGTGTCGGAGTTCGAGAAGATTCCAGAGATAGTGGAGTGCCACTTCACCACGGGTCCGTACACCATGCTCATCAAGCTGTATGCACGCGACAATGCGCACCTGATGGAGCTGCTGAACAACCGCCTGCAGGAGATCGAGGGCGTCATCTCCACCGAGACACTGATATCGCTCAAGCAGAGCATCAAGACCGAGATACCCATCGGGCTGAGTGAAGCCGACGTTGCAGCCATCAAGACACTCACGGCACGCAAGGCCGGGATGCTGAACGATACGCCCGAAGATTAGGGTCTGAACCGATATGAGAACCTGGACAGAGACATACGAGGCGATACACAGCGTGGAGTCTCGACACACGAAGCAGCCCGTGATAGGTATCACGGGCAACTTTGGTACTAAGGGGTGCGAGCTGGCCGAGGGCTACTACCGCTCTGTGATAGCTGCCGGCGGCACGCCGGTGGTACTGCCTCCAACGGCCGAGCCTGCGGTGCTGACCACCATGCTGGACGGCATCGACGCGCTTCTGCTATCCGGCGGAGGCGACATCAACCCGCTACAGCTGGGCGAGGAGCCGGTGCCGCAACTGGGTCATATCTGCCCTGAACGCGACGAAGCAGAGTTGCTGCTGGCGCGCATGGCGGCCAACAGGCAGCTGCCCATACTGGGTATATGCCGTGGCATACAGGTGCTGGTGGCCGCACTGGGCGGCACGCTGCACCAAGACATAGGCCACCTGCAGAAGGTGAAGCACAGTCAGGATCTGGACCGCAGCCATGCGTCCCACACGGTGCAGCTGACACCCGGCTCGCTGCTGCACAGCATCTTCGATGCCGATACGCTGGCGGTGAACAGCTTCCACCATCAGGCAGTCAACGAGGCCGGCCCACACCTCAAGGTGGTGGCTAGGGCTACCGACGGCATCGTAGAGGCAGTGGAGTCGGCAGAGTACAAGCCCATCGTGGGCGTGCAGTGGCACCCCGAAACATTCTGTCTGGCGGGCGATGACACGATGATGCCGCTGTTCCGCTGGCTTACCAGTGAGGCCGCGCTGTACATGTGCGCCCGCAGTTTTCACCGCACTCATCTCACGCTGGACAGCCACTGCGACACGCCGATGTTCTTCCACAAGGACATACACTTTGGGCAGCGCGACCCGCAGATACTGGTGGACCTGCACAAGATGCGCGAGGGCGGACTGGATGCCAGCATCATGGTGGCCTACCTGCCGCAGGGCGAGCGTACCGACGCAGGCCACGCTGCGGCCCGACAGATGGCAGATGGCCTGCTGGATCAGATAGAGTCGATGGTGGCCAGCCATGCCGATAGCGTGGAGCTGGCACGCACTCCCAGCGAGCTGGCCGACATCAAGGCGCGTGGCAAGCGTGCCATCATGCGGGGCATCGAGAACGGCTACGCCGTGGGCCGCGACCTGTCGACGGTGCGGCATTTTGCCAGTCGCGGCATAGTGTACATGACGCTGTGTCACAACGGCAACAACGATATCTGCGGTTCTGCACGGCCACGTGAGGGCGAGCCCCTGCTGGGTGTGTCGGACTTCGGACGCAGCGTGATTGAGCAGCTGAACGCTGAGGGCGTGATGGTAGACCTCTCCCATGCCAGCGAGCAGAGCTTCTACGACGCGCTGCAGATCAGCCAGCGACCTATAGTCTGCTCGCACTCGTCGGCCCGCGTGCTGTGCGACCATCCGCGCAACCTCACCGACGAGCAGCTGCGGCAGCTGGCCGCACATGGTGGTGTGGCGCAAGTGACGCTCTACAACGGTTTTCTGCGCACCGACGGGCAGGCCACTATCCTCGATGCTCTGGCACATCTGGACCACATGATAAGCGTGGCCGGCATAGAGCACGTAGGGCTGGGCACCGACTTCGACGGCGACGGTGGTGTGCCGGGCCTGGCCGATGCATCGGAGTTGCTGAACTTCACGCGCGAGCTGCTGCGCCGCCGCTACAGCGAGGCCGACCTTGCCCTGATCTGGGGCGCCAACTTCCTGCGTGTGATGTCGGAGTGCCAGCTTTGACAGGCGACACATAAATACAGTCCGCAGCTCGCGACGATGCGAGTTGCGGACTTTGTTATTGTGGCTATCCGGCAGGTGCGAAGCCTGCCATAAGTCTGGATGCTTAGAGCTGAGGACCAGCAGCAACGAGAGCCTTGCCAGCCTCGTTGGTGGTGTACTTTCCGAAGTTCTTGATGAAGCGTGCAGCGAGGTCCTTGGCCTTCTCTTCCCACTCTGCAGCGTTTGCGTAGGTGTCGCGTGGGTCGAGGATAGCTGGGTTCACGTTAGGCAGAGCGGTCGGTACTTCGAAGTCGAAGTAAGGAATCTTCTTGGTCTCGGCCTTCAGGATGCTGCCGTCGAGGATAGCGTCGATGATACCGCGAGTGTCGGGTATGCTGATGCGCTTGCCAGTGCCGTTCCAACCGGTGTTCACCAGGTAAGCCTTGGCACCGCTCTTCTCCATCTTCTTCACCAGCTCCTCAGCGTACTTTGTTGGGTGCAGCTCGAGGAATGCCTGGCCGAAGCAAGCGCTGAATGTAGGTGTAGGCTCGGTGATGCCGCGCTCTGTACCAGCCAGCTTAGCTGTGAAGCCAGAGAGGAAGTAGTACTTTGTCTGCTCAGGTGTGAGGATAGATACTGGAGGCAGCACGCCGAATGCGTCGGCGCTGAGGAAGATTACGTTCTTAGCCTCTGGGCCAGCACTCTTGCCGTTCACCTTCTTGGCGATGTTGGTGATGTGCTCGATTGGGTAGCTTACGCGGGTGTTCTCGGTCACGCTCTTGTCGGCGAAGTCGATCTTGCCAGCCTTGTCAACAGTAACGTTTTCGAGCAGAGCGTCGCGACGGATAGCGCCGTAGATGTCGGGCTCGTTCTCCTTGCTGAGGTTGATGACCTTAGCGTAGCAGCCGCCCTCGAGGTTGAACACGCCCTCGTCGTCCCATCCGTGCTCGTCGTCGCCGATGAGCAAACGCTTCGGGTCGGTGGAGAGAGTAGTCTTACCTGTGCCGGAGAGACCGAAGAAGATAGCGGTGTTCTTACCCTCCATGTCGGTGTTGGCGGAGCAGTGCATGGAAGCGATGCCCTGAAGAGGCAGGTAGTAGTTCTGCATGGAGAACATACCCTTCTTCATCTCACCGCCGTACCATGTGTTGATGATCACCTGCTCGCGGCTGGTGGTGTTGAATGCCACGCAGGTCTCGCTGTTCAGGCCGAGCTCCTTGTAGTTCTCTACCTTAGCCTTGCTGGCGTTGTAGATTACGAAGTTAGGCTCGAAGTTCTGCAACTCAGCCTCTGTAGGCTGGATGAACATGTTCTTCACGAAGTGAGCCTGCCATGCAACCTCAACGACGAAGCGAACAGCCAGGCGTGTAGCCTCGTTGGCACCGCAGAAAGCGTCTACCACGTAGAGGTTCTTGCCGGAGAGCTCCTTCAGCGCAATCTCCTTCACCTTAGCCCAAACCTCTTCGGTCATTGGGTGGTTGTCGTTCTTGTAGCCCTCAGTTGTCCACCAAACCTTGTCGTGGCTCTGAGCGTCGTCAACGATGTACTTGTCCTTAGGTGAACGGCCGGTGTAGATACCAGTCATCACGTTCACGGCACCGAGCTCGGTCTCTTGACCCACCTCGTAGCCCTCAAGTCCAGCCTTGGTCTCTTCAGCGAAGAGCTCTTCGTAGCTTGGGTTGTAAGCAATCACGGTTGAACCCTTGATGCCGTACTTTTCCAGAATGGAAGCGTCAAACTTTGCCATTGTGCTTGATTGTTTTATTGTTAGGATTAGAGTTGAATTTGTAGCGCAGTGGTGCGTTAGGTCGCATTCACGGCCTATTTTATCGCCACAAAGTTATATGTTTTGGTTGATATGTGGAAATGAAAAGCTCAAAAGGATGTGGTGTTATATGCTTTTTTACCATTGTTTCACCAATTTGCGAAGCCCATCTGTCAAAAGAGGGGGTAGTACAGTGCCATAGTTGCACCGCGGTGCAGCAATAGTTGTAGCACGGTGCAACGATGTCTCCACCGCGGTGCAGCGATGGTTGGAGCACGGTGCAACTACAGCTGGACCGCGGTGCAACTTTTGGGCAAAAAAGCAGCGTGCAGCCTGATGGGGCTGCACGCTGAGTGGGTATGTACGTAGCTGAGGCTTATTCAGCTGCGGGTGTAGCATCGTCGGCGGGCTGTGGCTGATCCTCCATCTCGGTGGGGACCATCACGATGGTGGCGCTGTTGTTGTCGGCCACTACGCGTGCAGCCAGAGCCTGGATGTCGGCGGCGGTGATGCCGTTCACGACAGCCTCGTAGTCGGTGGCCGGGTCGTAGTTATCCTTCATCACGCTGTGTATGCGATCGATCCAGTAGCCGTTCTCGCGCTGGTTCTGCTGGAAGGTCTTGACCATGTACTCCTTGGCCTTGGTGATGCTCTCAACGGCTGGGCCGTTGTTGGCGATGTCGATGATGGTCTGGCGCATGATGACCAAAGCGGTATCGGTCATCTCAGGCTTCAGCGGAGCCATGCCCTGCATGAGGTAGCGTGTCTGGTCGTCGGTGCCGCGCATGATTCTTGCGCTTGCGCTGGCACTGTAGGCAGCACCCAGCTCCTCGCGGATCTTCTTGAGGTACACCTCGCTGACGCACTGGCCGAGTATGCTCACAGCCACATCGTTCTTCACAGTCTGCTCGATGGGAGCTGTCCAAGCCATGATGACGAAGCTCTGCGGGGTCTCCATCTTCTTTTCATAGCGGTTCACGACGCTCTCGGTGAAGAAGTGCATACCGCAGTCTACGGCCTTGTCATTGCGCTTCAGTTTGGGCAGGGTGGCCAGATACTGGCATGAGAGCTCACGTATGCTGTCGGGGTTGATGTTACCGATGAAGAGGAATGTAAAGTCGCTGGCATCGGCGAAGCGGTCGGCATAGATCTGAAGTATGCGGTCGTAGTCGATGCGGTCCACATCGCCCTCCTGCAGCGGAGTGGTCAGCTTGTGGTGGTTGAACACGGTGACCTGTATGGTGTCGCCGAGACTGGCCATCGGGTTGAGGGCCTTGTTGCGCAGCTGTTCACGCAGGCTCTCCTTGTATGCACCGAAGGCATCGTTGTCCTTCAGGCGCGGCTGGAAGTACAGATAGATGAGCTCGAACATGGTGCGCTGGTCGCGGATGGAGCTGCTGCCACCTAAGCCCTCGCTGCGTGTGCTGATAGACGGCGACACGCTCACCACCTTGCCAGCCAGAGCCTTGCTCAGCTCGGTCTGTGTGAACTCGCCCACACCTGTCTGGTCGAGCACGTCGTCCATCACCTCGAGGGTCAGGTACTCGTCGGCACTGTAGCGGCCTGTGCCGCCCTCGCTCCATGCCGTCATGCGAATCTCATCGTCCTTGAAGTCGGTCTGCTTCATCACCACCTTCACGCCATTGGACAGCGTGAGCACACATGTGCCGAGCGGGCCGTCCTCTTCCTTCATGATCTTGCCGGGCTTCGGCAGCTGTGAAATCAGCGGGCCGGTTTTCACGTTGTCCACCCAAGCGTCGAGTTGCATCTGCTGTGCAGCGTGGATGGCGTCGAGCAGAGCCTGCTCAGAGGGTATCTCCAGTCCCTCCTTGTCGGGGCTCAGGGCGAGCACCACAAGGTTGGTGTCGGTGCGGCTCACGAGCTCCTGGAATGTCTGGTTGAAGGCCTCGGCTGGAATCTGCGGCATGATCATCTGCAGCATCTGGCGCTCTATGGCGATGCCTGGGATGGCCTCGTTGTTGAGGAACGAGCGGTAGTATTCGCGTGCGTAGACGATGCTCTTCTGCTTGTCGCGGTTGTTGAACAGCTGGTCGATGTGGGCCATGAGCTCGGCAGAAGTGCGGTCGATCTCACCCTTGGTGAATCCGTGGATGTCGGCGCGGTAGACCTCGGCCATCACAGCCTGCACAGCCTCCTCCACGCGGCCCTCCTTCGGTTCGATGTCGATGTTGAAGGCGCCTGTCACCTTGGACGACAGGAGGAACGGGCCATCGTACACGTCAGCGCTCTTGAACGGGCACTCGGGCTTGAGCGACAGCTCGTTGAGGCGCTTGTTGATGATGCTGGTGGTCATGCGTATCATGGTCTCGGCCACATAGACAGGTATCGTGTTGCGGATGCTGTCGGGTATGGCCTCGTGCTTCATGCTGATCATGATGTTCTGCGATGTCAGCTCGGTGTCCTTGTCGCTGATTACGATTGCCTCTGTATTGTCGGGCACACTGTAGTACTCGCGCTGGGCACGGTCGGCCGGCAGCTCGATGGGCGAGAACAGAGCTTGGATCTTAGCCTCCACCTGAGCCACGTCGATGTCGCCCACCACGATGATGCCCTGCAGGTCAGGACGATACCAGCGGTGGTAGTAGGCACGCAGAGTGTCGTAGGGGCACTCGTCGACCACCTCCATCAGACCGATGGGGAAGCGGCGACCGTAGCGGCTGTCACTCATCAGGCGCTCCAGGTTGCGCACCAGGATGCGTGTCATGCCAGAGTTGCGCATACGCCACTCGCCGTGTATCACGCCGCGCTCCTTGTCGATCTCCTTGCCGTCGAGGGTCAGGTCGTGGCTCCAGTCGTGCAGAATGAGCAGGCAGGAGTCGATGGTGCCCTCGCGCACAGGCACGTTGTCGATGTTGTACACGGTCTCCTCCACGCTGGTGTAGGCGTTGAGCTGGGCTCCGAACTTCACACCGATGGTCTCCAGATACTCAATCAGAGTGCTGTCGGGGAAGTGGGTAGTGCCGTTGAAGCACATGTGCTCTAGGAAGTGTGCCAGGCCTCGCTGACTCTCCTCCTCCTGTATAGAGCCTACCTTCTGTGCGATGTAGAAGAAAGCCTGACCCTTCGGTTCCTCGTTGTGACGCAGGTAGTAGGTCAGTCCGTTCTCCAGTTTGCCCACCTTCACATCGGGATCCACGGGCAGCGGTTGCATCATGTCCTGTGCGCTGGCAGCAAGGCTGGCGCCGGCCAGGAGCATGAGCGAAAGAAGCTTTTTCAGTTTCATGGTTGTAGGTATAATATAAGAATGTTGGTTATACTGTACTGCAAAACGCTGCAAAGGTACGCACTTTTATGCTAATTGTGCAGGCAATGTGACCCGTATTTAGTGTTTTATGCGTAATTTTGCAGCCCGAAAGACGAAACATATCAACCATTATCAGATGAATACGATAATCCAACTGCGGCGCAGCCTGCGCGCAGCATTGTTCATGGCAGCGCTGCTGCTGCCACTGGGCGCCGTAGCCGACGAAGGCATGTGGCTACTGGGACGCACCGACGCACGTGCCATGGCCGTGGCTCGGCAACTGGGCCTTGAACTGACCGACGAACAGCTCTACGGCGAGGACGGCACCTCGCTGAAGGACTGCGTGGTGGACTTCTCCGACTACTGTTCGGGCGTGATAGTATCGGCCGATGGCCTGCTGTTCACCAACCACCACTGCGGCTTCAGCGCCATACAGAGCCTGTCCACCGTGAGCGATGACATACTGAACAACGGTTTCGTGGCCCGCACACGCGAAGAGGAGCGCCCCGCCGAGGGCATCTACGTGAAGGTGTGGCAGCGCACCGAGGACATCACGGCCGACATCCAGCAGAAGCTGGACAGCATCTACGCAGCCCAGGGCGCTGCAGCCGGCAGCGATGAGCGTGCCAGCCTGTACTCCGACAACGTAGGTGCTCTGCTGGACCTCTGCGCCATGAAAGCCGAGCGTGCTGCTGAGCAGGCCGGCGACAAGGGCATTGTCTGTGAGGCCAAGGCATTCTATGGCGGCACGGTGTTCCTGCTGAACTACTACCGTCAGTACTCCGACGTGCGACTGGTGTTCACAGTGCCGCAGTCGCTGGGCAAGTTCGGCGGCGACACCGACAACTGGATGTGGCCCCGCCAGACGGCCGACTTCAGCGTGTTCCGCATCTATGCCGACAGCCTCGGACAGCCGGCCGAGTACAGCGAGAACAACGTGCCCCTGCACCCCAAGCGCTGGGCAAAGGTGAGTCTCGACGGCTACCAGCAGGGCTCCTACTGCATGACCATAGGCTATCCGGGCAGCACCAACCGCTACCTGTCGAGCTACGGCATCAACGAGCGCGTGAACGTGACCAACATACCGATGATCCAGGTGCGCGGCATCAAGCAGGACATCTGGACCAAGTGGATGCGCGCCGACCGTGAGGTGGGCATCAAGTATGCATCGAAGTATGCTTCGTCGAGCAACTACTGGAAGAACTCGCAGGGCATGAACGAGGCTGTGCGACGCCTGGGCATCATAGAGCAGAAGCAGCAGCGCGAGCAGCAGATAGCAGCGTGGTACAGCGCCGATTCTGCACGCGAGGCACGCTTCGGACAGATGTACGACCGTCTGGCAACAGCCTACACCGACCGCCACGATGCGCTCTACGCCATGGGCTTCGTCAGCGAGACATTCTACCGCGGCATAGAGATAGTACGCATGGCAGCGCAGGCACGCGGCCTGCTGCGCCGCATGGGTGGCGAGCGCATAGAGTCCACACCCGATGTGGAGGCGATGATACGCGACGTCTACAAGGACTACGACCCGCGTGTGGACGAGGAGGTGATGGCTGCCTTGCTGCAGAACTACGCCTCTCAGATAGACTCCACCTACTACCCCGATATATATAATGAGATACGCGAGAACTATGGCGGCGACTATGCAGCCTACGCCCACCATGTGTTCGCCACATCCAAGCTGACCACGCTGGAGGGTGCACGCTCGCTGGTGATGGCCAAGGTGCGCTCGTCGCTGCAGGTGGCCGACAGCGCTGAACAGGCCGAGCTGGACAGGGCAGCATTCATGATGCGAGTGGACAGCGACCCCGCCATGCAGCTGTACAGCAGCGTGGCCGATATGGTGAGCTCACGCATCTATCCCACCTACGCCGCCACAAGCGACATCATATCGTGGAACGAGAACCTGCTGACGCAGGCTGTGCTGGAGTACGAGCAGGAGCAGCCGCACTACTCCGACGCCAACTTCACCCAGCGCATGAGCTTCGGCATCGTGAGCGACTACACCAACGGCGATGTGCACAACGAGTACTACACCAACATGCAGTCGCTCGTGGACAAGGTGGAGCAGCAGAACGACAACCCCGACTACGCCATGCAGCCCGACATCCTGCAGCTGCTCAAGGCTGACGACTACGGCCGCTACGCCGATCAGACCACAGGACAGATGCAGCTCTGCTTCCTCACCACCAACGACATCACAGGCGGCAACTCCGGTTCGCCCATGTTCAACGGCAAGGGTGAGCTCATCGGTCTGGCCTTCGATGGCAACTGGGACGCCCTGTCCAGCGACATCAGCTTCGACCCCGCCCTGACCCGCTGCATCGGTGTGGACATCCGCTTCGTCATGTGGCTCATCGACAAGTGGGGCGGTGCTGAGCAGCTGGTGGAGGAGGTGACAGGCCCCCTCCCAGCCTCCCCCAAGGAGGAGAACTAAAGCCCCCAGCTTTATAATGAATCATCCCGCCAATAGCATAGAACCCCTCCCCCTTGGGGGAGGTCGGGAGAGGGCTTGTCACCCCCTCCACCTCTTCCGCTTCTGCCCCCTGTGCGGCTCGTCGCAGTTTGTGGAGCACAATGGCAAGTCGAAGCATTGCAACGACTGCGGCTTCACATACTACTTCAACCCATCGGCAGCAACGGTGGCGGTAATCACCAACGAGCGGGGCGAGCTGCTGGTGGTGCGTCGCGCCAAGGAGCCGGCCAAGGGGACACTGGATCTGCCAGGTGGCTTCAGCGACTGCTATGAGACCAGCGAGCAGGGCGTGGTGCGCGAGGTGAAGGAGGAGACAGGACTGGACGTGGACCGCGTGGAGTTCCTGTTCTCGCTGCCCAACCTCTACGAGTACTCCGGCTTCATGGTGCACACCATAGATATGTTCTATCGCTGCCACGTGACCGCAGCCGCAGCAGACAAGGCCCATGCTGCCGACGATGCTGCCGAGGCAATGTGGCTCAGGCCGGAGGACATCGACCCCGCCGACTTCGGGCTGGCGAGCATCAGCAAGGGAATGACCCGCATCAAGGCGATGCTAATGCAGAAATGATACAATGTAAAATGATATAATGTAACACAATGAAGAACTTTGTTGAAGAACTCCGCTGGCGCGGAATGCTGGCACAGATGATGCCAGGTACAGAAGAGCTACTGCAGAAGGAGATGGTCACAGCATACCTCGGCACCGACCCTACTGCCGACTCGCTGCACATCGGTCACCTCTGCGGCATTATGATGCTGCGGCACCTGCAGCGCTGCGGCCACAAGCCCATCATACTCGTGGGCGGTGCCACTGGCATGATAGGCGACCCCAGCGGTAAATCGCAGGAGCGCAACCTGCTCAACGACGAGACCCTGCGTCACAACCAGGAGTGCATCAAGGCTCAGGTGGCCAAGTTCCTCGACTTCGAGTCGAAGGAGCCTAACGCTGCCGAGATGGTGAACAACTACGACTGGATGAAGGACTTTACATTCCTCGACTTTGCCCGCGAGGTAGGTAAGCACATCACCGTGAACTACATGATGGCCAAGGAGTCGGTACAGCAGCGTCTCAACGGCACGGCCCGAGACGGACTGTCGTTCACCGAGTTCACCTACCAGCTGCTGCAAGGCTACGACTTCCTGTACCTATATAAGAATAAGGGCGTGAAGCTGCAGCTGGGCGGCAACGACCAGTGGGGTAACATGACCACCGGCACCGAGCTGATACGCCGCACACTGGGCAACGAGGTGGAGACCTTCGCCCTGACCTGCCCGCTCATCACCAAGAGCGACGGCAAAAAGTTCGGCAAGACCGAGAGCGGCAACATCTGGCTCGACCCCAAGCGTACTACGCCGTACCGCTTCTATCAGTTCTGGCTCAACGTGAGCGACGATGATGCCGAGCGCTACATCAAGATATTCACCTCGCTGGAGAAGGATGTGATAGACGCACTGGTGGAGGAGCACAAGCAGGACCCAGGCCGTCGCGTGCTGCAGAAGCGTCTGGCAGAGGAGGTGACCGTGCTGGTTCACTCGCGCGAGGCTCTCGATATGGCAATAGAGGCATCGAACATCCTCTTCGGCAAGAGCACCAAGGAGGCTCTGCAGCAGCTGGACGAGCAGACACTGCTCGACGTGTTCGACGGTGTGCCGCAGTTCCGCATACAGCGCAGCCTGCTCGCCGGCGAGGGCATCAAGGCTGTGGAGCTCATGGCTGTGGAGACGCAGTGCTTCCCCTCCAAGGGCGAGATGCGCAAGATGGTGCAGGGCGGCGGCGTGAGCCTCAACAAGGAGAAGCTCGCACAGTTCGACCAGGCTGTAACAGAGGCCGACCTCATAGACGGCAAGTACCTGCTTGTGCAGAAGGGCAAGAAGAACTACTACCTGCTCATAGCTGAATAAGCTGCTGGCAGCTCCGCGCACGCACTTCGGGCGCGACACGCATAAAAGGCTTCGCCCTGTGGACGCAACGGCATCAGAACTGGTGCTGTTGTGCTCGCAGGGCGAAGTCGTATTCAGCCGTGCTGCCTTCTGGAGCGGCTGCCGCTGCTATATGTAGTAGTCCACAGGATCCACGATGCCGGCGCGGAGGGCATAGCGTATGGCTTCCTGTACGTTGTTGACGCTGAGCTTGCGGAAGATGTTCTTGCGGTGGGTCATCACGGTATAGACGCTGAGGAAACGCTCGGCGGCTATATCCTTGGTGGTGTGCCCCATTGCCAGCAGCTTCAGTATCTCGCGCTCGGTGCTGGAGAGCGGGGAGCGCTCGTGGCTGATGCGCTCCTGGGTGTCGAGCCAGACCCTCACCTGCTGGCACACGAACTGCTCACCGCGGCACACGGTCTGCAGTGCCTCGCACGTCTCATCGAGCGAGCAGTCCTTGAGCAGCACGCTGAAGGCTGTGCTGCCGTAGATCATCCGACGTATGAAGTCGCGGCTCAGCTGGTCGCTGTACAGCAGTATCTGGGCAGTGGGGTAGCGGTCGTGCAGCAGCAGCAGCTCCTCCTCCGTGCTGTTGAGCAGTGTGTAGTCGAGCACCACGACGGCGTTGCCGTTGCCGGCAGTATTGCCGCAGGCCGCAACATCGGCCGCCAGCTGTTCGCTCACTTCGTGCAGTGTCTGTGCTTCCGTGAAGTGTAGCCCAGCAATGTGGCGCTTAGCCAGGGTGTAGATGCCCCAGCGTGTGATATCCTGATTGTCAGCGAGTACCATTTTATAGTGTGTCTTTCTTTAGCTTATTTGATGACCGCAATCTTGGTGCTAGTCGCCTTGGAACCGTCAGCGGTGCTGGCAATGATGTGATACATGCCGGAAGCTACGCGCACTCCGCGCTGGTTGCAGCCGTCCCATGTGAAGGTGCCGCCGTTGGAGTAGCCGCGACAGATGAGTTGGCCCGACTGTGCCACAATCTTCACCTCGCTGTTCAGCGGCAGGCCACGCACGATGACGGGGCCGTTGTAGTCGGGTGTCACGGGGTTGGGGTATACGAACAACTGGTCCTCGTCGAGCGTCTCGGCAGCATCGGTGGCCTCGGCCACGAAGCTGCACAAACCCTTGATGGTGGCGAAGTATACCTCACCCGTGGTGCCGTTGATCACGATGTCGTCTACGTCGTTGGACGGTAGCGGCGAGTTGTCTGTGGTAAAGTGGTATATCTCCTCCTGGCCGTCGGCACTGATGAGGTAGGCTCCGTTGCCCATCGTACCAAACCACTTGCGGCCGGCACCGTCGATGGCTATGGCATGTGTACCGACGCTGTTGAGCAGGTAGTCGGCCAGTCCGCTGCCGTCGTTGCGCGCCACCTTCACCTGCTCGAAGATGCATTCCGAGCTGAAGAACGTGGTCGGGTCGCTGATGCGGAAAGGACCGAGGTTGGTGCCAATCCAGATGCTGCCGTCCAAGTCCTCGGCGGCGCAGTAGAACTCGTCGGGTGCGTAGCCGGTGCCGTCCTGGTTCACAAACGAGCTGCGCAGCATGTGGCGGTCATCGGAGCGGGTGTTGATGGTACCGTTGTAGTCGAGGCAGAAGTATCCGCGCCCCACCATGCGACGGCTGTTAATCCATGCCCAGCCGCGGCTGTCGAACATCACGTTATCCATAGCTGTGATGCCGTTCAGTTCGGGGTAGTAGAGGCCTTGCCACGTGCCATTGGGACGCATGATACGTATGATGGTGTCGTTCTCGTTGCTCGACGGGTTGAGCACCCACAGGTTGCCGTCGGCATCGTAGCGTGTTCCGTCGGCCACGACGAACCACTGCGGATGAGCGTTGTCAGGAAGAATAGACACAAGCGGGCTGTTGTCGCAGGTGTAGTGGCCCACGCACTGTGCATCGCGGAATTCATAGAGGCCACTGCGGGCCGTACCCACGAAGCTGTGGGCAGCATCCGACGGATCCTGGGCAATGTGGGTGACATTGATGAAGCGGCTGTTGGGAGCGATGCTGGCTGCCGACTCTGCGCTGAAGTTGACCCACGTGCCGTCAGGCTCCAGTATCATGGCTGTGCCGCTGAGCGAGGTTGTGCTGTAGTTGTAGCTGCCGCCCGCCACGAACAGTCGTCCGTCTACAAGCCGCAGATGGTAGGAGTAGTCATGCAGGGGGCTATTGGGGTGTATGCCTGCCGTGGTGATGGCGAAGGTGCGGTCCTCCTGCAGTGCGAAAGCCTGCAGGCCGTCGTTGCCGCAGCTGCCCCAGTAGGTGTCGCCCTTAAGGTGCAGGTCCGTCCAGCCGAAGGTCGGATTGTGCACGGTGTATTTGTTCGCCGTGGTGTATAGCCTGAGATAGGAGGCAATGCCAACAATCATCACTCCGTTGTCGACCGACATGTATTTTGGAGTGAAGCGCGCATCCGTGGCTTCAAAGGTCGCCCCGTTGTCGTTGCTGCGGTAGATGCGTCCCGTGACGCTGGCCCAGAGGTAGCCATCGAAGAAAAACATGAAGAGCGGTGACAACTCGCTGCTAACCTGTGTCCAGTTGGCTTTGTCCTGCAGGTTAGCGGTGAGGGGGCCGCGCCAGATGCCGCTGGCAGTGCCAGCAAAGATGTGTGTGTCGTTGACGGCGCATGAGTTCACCGCCGTGCCCAGCTGGTAGGTGCTCACAAACGTGGCCTGCTCCACGTCGATGGCCACTATGCCGAAGTCCGTGCAGAGGTAGGCCATAATACCGTTCACGGTGATGCTATTCACCTGGCGGCTCTGCATGGAGCTGTGCTTAAGCTGCGATAGATTGATGATATCGGCATCGTCCTCCGTGCTGAGCAGGTCGATGTTGCCGTTGTCATAGACCAGCACTATGCGGCGGGCATCCTCGCAGTAGGCGATGTTGGTGATGGTCACATCGTTCAGACCGTTTTGTGTATTCCATGTGTACACGCTACTGTCCTCGGTGTCGTAGGCCATGAGCTTGCTCTCCATGACGGCATACACACGATGTCCGGCTGGCACGTTCTTGGTGCACACGGTGTAGGACGGGTAGATGGTCCACTGATGAATGGTCTGTGCAGTGGCTGCGATTGCGATGATTGCGATAGTCAGCAGGGTATATATGCGTTTCATGGCGGGGCGTGTGTCAGAGTTTGTGTTCTTGCGTGAGGTATTGCACCATTTGTTGCAGGGCGCGTCCACGGTGGCTGATGGCGTTCTTCTGCTCGGGCGACATCTCTGCGAATGAGCGGTCGTAGCCGTCGGGCATGAAGATCGGGTCGTAGCCGAAACCGCCCGTGCCGTGCCGCGCGGTGAGTATGCGGCCTTCGACCACACCGTTGAACAGCTGTTCGTCACCTTTATACATTAACGCAAGAGCTGTGCGGAATCGTGCGTTGCGGGCCGACTTATTTTGCATCTTGGCCAGCAGCAGGTCCATGTTGGCCTCACTGTCGTGGCCTCGCCCGTCGGCAGTGGCGGCATAGCGGGCGGAGTGCACACCTGGTTCGCCGCCCAGCGCGTCGACCTCCAGGCCGGAGTCATCGGCCATGCAGTCGTAGCCGTAGTGCTCCTTCACGTAGCGTGCCTTCTGCCAGGCATTGCCCTCGAAGGTGTCGGCTGTTTCAGGTATGTCCACATCGCAGCCGATATCCTTAAGGCTCAGCACCTCGATGCGGCCTTTCAGTATCTGCCGCACCTCGTCGAGCTTATGTGCATTGTTGGTGGCAAAGACTATCATTGGCTATGACTTTATATGGTCGAATCCCTCGCCGTACACGCCCACGACCTTGGTCTGCGACACGAAGGCGCGCGGGTCTATGTACTTTATGAGGCGGAATATCTGCGGGCTCTCGCGACGGCGGGCCATCACTATCAGCAC
Organism: uncultured Prevotellaceae bacterium; assembly: GCA_937910905.1. Taxonomy (GTDB): domain Bacteria; phylum Bacteroidota; class Bacteroidia; order Bacteroidales; family Bacteroidaceae; genus Physcousia. Next base: position 14,868 of record CALEPV010000056.1, on the reverse strand, counting down.
GTGACGGTCAGCCTTGCTGTACCACCCTTCGCCGAAGAGCACCGTCACGCCGCGTCCCACCTCCTCGTTGATGACCTTGGCGATGGTCTCGTACTGGTCTGAAATGATAGTGAACTGCACGCTCTGTGTGGCTGAGTTCATGGTATAGTCAAGCATAATCATCGAGATGAGCAGTACGCAGTAGCCTATCACCACCTTGTGCCAATCGTGCAGCACCAGGAATCCACCACAGGTCACAATGAGGAAGTCAATCCACATGATGATACGGCCCATTGAGAATGACCTGTACTTGTTGATGATGCTGGCCACGATGTCGGTGCCGCCTGTCGAGCCATTGTTGAGGAACACAATGGCCAGGCCGGTGCCTTCGAGACATCCGCCCAGGACTGCTGCCATGAAGTCCTCGTCCTGTGCCAGCCGCATCAGCGTGCCGTCCGGCTGCATGGCTAAGCGCTGTACTATCTCCAGTCCCAGCGTGATCATTATCACGGCGTATATGGTCTTGATGAAGTACTTGATGCCAAGCGACTTCAGTCCGATGATGAGCAGCAGGATATTGATGGCTAAGTAGGAGTACTGTGTGGGTATGCCTGTGCCGTAGTAGATGAGGGCAGCGATGCCCGTGCATCCACCGGGGATGAACTGGTGCGGCAGCATGAAGAATACGAAGCCTACACAGTACATCATGCATCCGATGGTGATGAACAAGTAGTCCTTCACTTCGTCCCATACGTGCAGCTTCGGTAGTGAGGGCAGCGCAGGCAGTGCACCCATGGCATTCTTCGCGGCGTTCATTGCCGCACTTTTTGCAGCGTTCATAGTCGTACTTTTTGCTGCGTTAGCAGTTGCATTCTTATCAGCGTCTGTTGTCTTCATATCAAATATATCTGTTCATAGCTGTTGGTGTACGACGCTTTACTTCATCACTATGTTGATCATGCGTTTCGGCACGATGATGACCTTCACTATCTGCTTGTTCTCAAGGTACTTCGGCGTGAGCTCATGGCTGCGCACGGCAGCCTCGACGGTCGCATTGTCGGCATCGGCAGGGAAGTCTATGCCGAAGCGTGTCTTGCCGTTGAAGGCCACCATCATCTTCACGGTGTCCTCCACGAGGTACTGTGCGTTGAAGCCAGGCCACTCTGCATCGCATACGGTGGTGTCGTGCCCGAGCAGCTGCCACAGCTCCTCGGCAATGTGCGGGCAGAACGGAGCAATCAGCACAGCCAGTGGTTCGAGCACGGCGCGCTTGTTGCACTTGAGCCCTTGCAGCTCGGAGGCAGCAATCATGAATGCTGGCACGGCGGTATTGTAGCTGAAGGCTTCGATGTCCTCCGTCACTTTCTTGATGAGCTTGTGCAGGCTCTTGAGCTCTTCGCGGGTAGGCTCGCCGTCCTGCACGCAGAACTTCTCGTCTTTTGTCCAGTACAGGTTCCAGAACTTCTTGAGGAAGCGGTGGCATCCGTCAATGCCGTTGGTGTCCCAGGGCTTCGACTGCTCCACTGGTCCGAGGAACATCTCGTAGAGGCGCAGCGTGTCGGCACCGAACTTCTCCACTATCATATCTGGGTTCACGACGTTGTACATCGACTTGGACATCTTCTCCACGGCCCAGCCGCACTTGTACTGTCCGTCGTCGTTAAGCACGAACTCGGCCGTGGCGTACTCCGGTCTCCAAGCCTTGAAAGCTTCGATGTCGAGCACATCGGCACAGACTATGTTCACATCCACGTGCAGCGGTGTGGTCTCGTACTGGTCGCGTTTCTCCAGGGTGACAAAGGTGTTGGTGCCGTTGATGCGGTACACGAAGTTGGAGCGTCCCTGTATCATACCCTGGTTCACGAGCTTGCGGAACGGCTCTTCCTCGGCGCTGACTCCTATGTCGTGCAGGAACTTGTTCCAGAAGCGTGAGTATATGAGGTGTCCTGTGGCGTGCTCCGAGCCGCCCACGTAGAGGTCCACCTGCCGCCAGTACTCGTCGGCTTCGGTAGAGAGCAGGGCGTGGTCGTTGTGCGGGTCCATGTAGCGCAGGTAGTATGCGCTGGAGCCGGCGAAGCCTGGCATGGTGTTTAGCTCGAGGGGGAAGACGGTCTGGTTGTCGATTGACGAACAATCGACCACTTTACGGTTGGCGCTGTCCCATGCCCATACCTTGGCGTTGCCGAGTGGGGGCTCACCGGTCTCGGTGGGCAGGAACTTGTCTACCTCCGGCAGTTCGAGCGGCAGGCACTCCTCCGGCACCATCTGCGGTATGCCGTCCTTGTAATATACGGGGAACGGCTCGCCCCAGTAGCGCTGGCGCGAGAAGATGGCATCGCGCAGACGGTAGTTCACCTTCACGCGGCCGAGGTGGTGCTCCTTCACGAAACGCTTGGTCTCAGCAATGGCCTGCTTGATGCTCAGACCGTTGAGGTTGAGGCTCTCACCGTCGTAGCTGACGCTCTTGTCGGGGCTCACGGGTGAGTTCATCACCGTGCCTTCCTTGGCATCGTAGCTCTCCTCCGACACGTCGGCACCCTCCACCAGCGGTATGATGGGCAGGTCGAAGTGACGGGCGAAGGCGTAGTCGCGGCTGTCGTGTGCAGGCACGGCCATGATGGCACCTGTGCCGTAGCCGGCCAGTACGTACTCTGCTACGTATATCGGGCACTTGTCACCGGTGATGGGGTTGATGCCATAGGCTCCGCTGAACACGCCCGTCACGGTGTGGTCCATCTGGCGCTCGCGCTCGGTGCGTTTTTTCACATAAGCCAAATACTCATCCACGGCGGCGCGCTGTTCGGGCGTGGTCACCTTATCGACCAGCTCGCTCTCCGGTGCCAGCACGAAGAAGGTCACACCGAACATGGTGTCGGCGCGGGTGGTGAAGATGGTGAACTCCGTGTCCTGGCCATCTACTTTGATTTGTATCTCTGCGCCCTCCGAGCGTCCTATCCAGTTGCGCTGTGTCTCCTTGATGCTGTCGCTCCATTCGATGGTGTTGAGACCGTCGAGCAGCCGCTGGCTGTAGTCCGACACGCGCAGGCACCACTGCTTCATGCGCTTCTGTTCCACGGGGAAGCCTCCGCGCTCCGACACGCCGTTGACCACCTCGTCGTTGGCCAGCACGGTGCCCAGCTGCGGGCACCAGTTGACCATTGTCTCGCCGAGGTAGGCTAGGCGGTGCTGCATCAGCAGCTCGCTCTGTGCCTTCTCGTCGTCGGTCCACTGGCCCTCGGCCTTGAACTTGGCGATGAGCTTCTCTATGGGCTGTGCCTTCTGCAGCTCCTCGTCGTAGTAGCTGTTGAACATCTGCTGGAATGCCCACTGTGTCCAGTGGTAGTACTTGGGGTCGCAGGTGCGCACCTCGCGGTCCCAGTCGAAGCTGAAGCCAATCTTGTCCAGCTGTTCGCGGTAGCGGTTGATGTTCTGCTCTGTGGTGATGGCCGGGTGCTGTCCGGTCTGTATGGCATACTGCTCCGCGGGCAGTCCGTAGGCATCGTAGCCCATTGGGTTGAGCACGTTGAAGCCCTGCAGACGCTTGTAGCGTGCATAGATGTCGCTGGCAATGTAGCCCAGCGGGTGGCCTACGTGCAGGCCTGCGCCCGACGGGTAGGGGAACATGTTGAGCACGTAGAACTTCTGCCTATTGGCGTCTTCCTCTACGTGGTATGTGCGTTGCTGCACCCATCTCTGATGCCACTTCTGCTCGATGTCTCTGAAATTGTATTCCATTGTTTTCGGTGTGTGTTTGCTATAAATGCGGCGCAAAGTTACGTACTTTCTATCAGTCCGCCAAACTCGCGGCGCACATTAAAGCAGGGGCAGGCTTTGGCGGGGTTTATGTCGCAGTGACCCACTATGTCGGCATTGGGGAAACGGTGCCGCAACAGCCGCAGCAACTGTGTCATGGACAGGCGTTGCTCGTTGGTGCGTGTGTCGAGCGGTGTGGTGCCGTCGGAGCTCAGTCCGCCCACGTAGCAGACGCCTATGCTGTGCTGGTTGTGGCCTCGGCAGTGAGCTCCCGGCGTGGCCAGGGGGCGTCCGGCGTGCACACTGCCGTCCAGATATATTATATAATGGTAGCCCACATCGCTCCAGCCCTGTGCGCGGTGCCAGCGCCGCAGCTCGTCGACGGTCACTGCACGACCACGTGGTGTGGCCGTGCAGTGGATGATGATTTCGCGTATGTCTCGCATGAGTGTGTTTGTTCTTCTGTTAGAGGCTGTTGGCCTGCTGCGGCGCGTCGTCGCTACGCTTGTACTGGCGTGCTATGTAGAGCAGCAGCTGTGCCACCCACTCTATGATGTCCAGCCAGCGTAGCAGACGCGCCGTTGAGGTGAATAGTCTTATCATAGGTCATTACTCTCCGTCGTCACCGCTATCCTCCTGAGTCTTGAGGGCTGCGTTCTGTGCCTCGATAGCGGCTTTCTTGGCCACGGCCTGCTGCTTCTTGGTGATGGTCTTGGTGAAGGCGAGGTTCGTGTTCACCACCTGGCTGAACTGCTTGGCGGGGCGGAAGCGCACTCGCACCTGCTCAATCATGGCAGCGTTGAAGGTATCTTCCTTGGTGGCAGCCTGCGAGCTCAGGGTGGGGTAGATGGTGCCCAGGTCGCCCAGGTGCACCATATCGCCATTCTTCAGGGCGTCGATGGTAGCTTCGAGCAGCGAGCGTATCACAGCCAGCACGTCAGGGTAGGTCACGGTGTTCTTAGCGGCGATGGCGTTGGCAATGGTGTCGAGCGAGATGCTGTCGGACACGGCACGGGCACGTACCTCACGGAGTTTGGTCTTGGGGTTCTTGACGAGAACAGTTGCATACTTAAAAGGCATAGTTGTAGTTTGTTTTAAGGGTTAATAAATGGTGGTTTGTTGTTGCAGCCATGCTGCGTCGCTTCGCGGTGGCGCCTGTTCCTCTCAGCGACAATGCAAAGGTACGATGCGTGCAGTGGCGCGCAGGGAGCTTTGTTGATGCTCGGTCATGCTCGTTGATGCTCCCTGATGATCTTAACACTGTTTAAGGCTTATAAGGCCCATGGGGTCCATAAGGCCTATGGGTCCTATACGCCTTATAAGCCCCATAACCCCAATCCCCCAAAACGCCCTGCAGGGACAAAAGCACTACAAATCGGTGCTTATGTCCCTGCAGGGCGCGTTAGCTTATCCTTTGGATAATGTTGCTTATCCTCGGAGATAATGTTGCTTCCCCCTGTATATAATAATGTATAGGGCTGGCGACTACTTCTTGAACTTGTTGATACAGTCGATGTAGGCCTCGACAGATGCGGTCACGATGTCGGTGTTGGCACCGAAACCGTAGTACAGATGGCCGTCGTACTCCACCTGCATGTGCACCTTGCCCACGTCGTCAGAACCCTTGCTGATAGCTTGGATGGTGAATTCCTTGAGGGTCATCTGGCGGTGTATGATGGTCTTGAGCGCCTTGATGGCAGCATCCACAGGGCCGTTGCCACTGGCAGAGGCCTCGAACTTCTCGCCCGAGATGTCCAGTCCGATACATGCCACACTGCGCACACCCATACCGGTGGTGACCTGCAGGTAGTCCAGCTGTATGGCGTGGGCGGCAGTGCGGTCGGCACCGGCCAGCATCAGTATGTCGTCGTCGTTGATCTCCTTCTTCTGATCGGCCAGGCGCAGGAAGGCCTGATAGGTCTTGTCGAGCACTTCGCCTTCCATCTCCATGCCCAGTACAGACAGGCGGTGTTTCAGCGCAGCGCGGCCCGAGCGTGCTGTCAGCACGATGCTGTTGTCGTCGATGCCCACGTCCTTGGGGTCCATGATTTCGTAGGTCTGCACGTTCTTCAGCACACCGTCCTGATGTATGCCGCTGCTGTGGGCGAAGGCGTTGCGGCCAACGATGGCCTTGTTGGGCTGCACGGGCATGTTCATCAGCGAGCTGACCATGCGCGATGTGTGGTATATCTTCTGCGTGTTGATGTTGGTGTCAATACCCAGTCCGCGGTGGCACTTCAGTATCATCGTCACCTCCTCGAGCGAGGTGTTGCCGGCGCGCTCGCCTATGCCGTTGATGGTCACCTCGGCCTGTCGAGCGCCGTTGATGATGCCCGTCATGGTGTTGGCCGTGGCCATGCCCAGGTCGTTGTGGCAGTGTGTGCTGAGTATGGCCTTGCCAGCGCTGAGGCCGTCGACGTGCTCCATCAGGTACTTGATCTTCTGTCCGAATTCCTCAGGCAGGCAGTAGCCTGTGGTGTCGGGTATGTTGCACACTGTGGCGCCAGCCTTGACCACAGCCTCAATCACGCGAGCCAGATATTCGTTGTCCGTACGTCCTGCGTCCTCGGCGTAGAACTCCACGTCCTCCACGAATCGCTTGGCGTACTTCACGGCGGCCACGGCACGCTCGATGATCTCCTCGCGGTTGGAGTTGAACTTGTACTTGATGTGCGATTCGCTGGTGCCTATGCCGGTGTGTATGCGCTTGCGCTTGGCGTACTGCAGCGCCTCCACAGCCACGTCGATGTCCTTCTGCACGGCGCGTGTCAGGGCGCAGATGGTGGGCCACGTCACTGCCTTGCTGATTTCTATCACACTGTTGAAGTCGCCGGGGCTGCTTATGGGGAATCCGGCCTCTATCACATCAACACCCAGGGCCTCCAGTTGCTTGGCCACTTGTATCTTCTCTACGGTGTTGAGTTGGCATCCAGGCACCTGTTCGCCGTCGCGCAGCGTGGTGTCGAAAATGAATAGTCTGTCGCTCATGTTTGTGTTGCAAATTGTCGTTGTGCGGTGTTTATCGCTGAAAAACGGCACAAAATTAGGCACTTTGGCTTACAAATGCAAGCTAAAGGTGTGCTTTTCGTGGTCGGGCACCATCATTGGCGCTCCAGCCCGTCGAGCATGATGAATGCGGCCCAGTACGTTGGGTCATCCCATCCGCGGGCAGTCTGCGCCTTGACAGCGTTCTTGGCGTGGTCGAGGGCCTGCTGTTTGCCCTGCCCTGCGAGCAGCTGGCGGTAGAACTCCGTCATCAGGTAGCAGGTGGCCTCATCGTCGACCTTCCACAGCGACATGAGCAGACAGCCTGCGCCGGCCTTCTTGAAGCCGCGCTGCAGACCGAACACACCGTCGCCCGTGATGTCGCCCAGACCCGACTCGCAGGCCGACAGCACCACCAGCTCGGTCCGTGTGAGGTCCATGCGGGCCAGCTCGCGAGCGGTCAGCACACCGTCGTTGGCGCCTTCCGGCATGTCGTAGTCCATCAGGAAGGTCTCGGCTCCCGCCAGCATAAGACCGGAGCGGCTCATGGCGCGGTCCTCCTCCGAGCCCTGTGCAGCGTCCGCCAGAAGCGGGCTGGTATTGGCCTGCTCAGTGGCCGAGACGTAGAAGCCGTGGGTGGCTATGTGCATGATGCTCACATCGCTACCGCTCATCGCCTTGAAGGCATCCTCGGTGGCGTTCACTCCCGTGAGGCTGGTCACCTGCATGTCGGCTTGCCGCATCATGCTCTCTATGTCGCCCACCTCACGCTCGGTGCCTTCGAGGTAGGCCAGATAGAAGCCCATCGAGGCGTAGCGTGTCACATCGAAATCGCGCATGGCCAGCAGCGGCGCATCGTTTTGGCTGGCATACTCGCGTGTGGCACTGGCCCACGACTCCATGTCGGGGTCGTACACCACGCCGCCTATGAGCAGGCTCTTGGGCTGCTGTGTGCGCTGGTGCGAGAGCAGCAGCTCGCGGGTGTTGGACAGGCGGTACATGTGGTAGCTGTCGGACAGCAGCCCCTGCGGTGTGGGCGCGTACTCCACTGGTATCTGGTGCAGCAGGCCGGACGGCGAGAAGTATATGTTGCTCATGCCCCGCAGCGCATCGGCCATCGGTGCCCAGACGTAGGTGTAGGCGTTGGCCAGCTGGCGCACATCGGTGGCAGTGGCGAGCTGTGCCTCGGTGCAGAGCGGTATGAGCTGAGGCGTGGCGCTGTCGTGCCGTAGCACAAGGGCGCAGTAGTACACGGTGTCGTGGTGTGTGTACGAAGTGAACTCTATGGCGGCATCGTCGGTGCGTAGCTGCCGGCGAATGTCCTGCCACGAGGCCGTGAGAGCCCTGGTGTAGTCGCCGAAGCTGCGTGCGTAGTCCATCATGCGGTCGCCCAGCGTGCTGGCCCGCAGCTGCAGCGAGTCGGCATCCAGGCCGTTCTGCCGCACCTCGTCCATCAGCTGGCGTGTGTGCTGCAGCTCGCGGTACAGCTCGATGGCTGTCTGGTTGCGCGAGGTCAGCACCTGCTGTTCCACCAGCTGGTCGGAGCGCAGCAGTGCACCCTTGCAGTAGATGGAAGCGTCGTAGGCCATGGCAGCCAGGCTGTCGCGCCGTGTGATGGCTGCCACTCTGGTGGCTGTGGCCACGAAGTCGTCCAGCTGTTCCTGGACGTAGGAGCGTCCGCCGTATAGTATAGTCTTCTGCATGTCGGCCATCTGGTGCTGTACCACCATGCTGCCCACCTGTGCTATCGCTTCCTCGTCGGCCAGTGCCTCGGCTGCAGCCAGGAGCTGATTGATGGGCTTCAACTGGGGGGTGAAGCCGAATGGATTGGGCACGTAGCCAGCGTAGAGTCCCGTCTGGCCCGTGGTGGTGAAGCTCTGTTGCTCAGCTGTCAGGCATTGTCGCAGCAGCTCGCAGCACTGTCGGAGCTGCGGTGCCAGCTCGGGGTCAGAGCCGATGCGCGCGGTCAGTGCCTTGGCCTGCATGGTCAGCGCCAGCGCATACTCACTGTAGCGGTTGCGGTCGTCGTACTTCTCAAACAGCTCTATGACCCGCTGTGCAAACAGCCCCAGCAAGTAGGCATTGAGGTGCTCGTCGTCGTTGTCATAGTACCGGTCATACTCCTTACCATATTTATAAAGGAGCAGCTCGTCGCACATGCGCGGATTGTCGGTAGCCACCAGCGCCATAGCGCTGTCCAGTCGGGCTGTGGCAGCATCGTACTCCATGTAGGGCGTGTAGGCGTTCCAGTCGTCCTTGGATATCAGCATGGCCTGTAGGCTGCTGTTGTTGCGGAAGTAGTCGAGCTGGCTGTTGCAGCGGTCGATAGTCTGCTGCAGCAGTCCTTCGTGGCCGGCCGGCTCGCGGAAGCTCAGCAAGTAGTGCATGATGTAGGCCCATTCCTGCGGCAGCTCGTCGTGCAGGCGTGCTGTCAGCTCGGCGCAAACCGTAGGCACAGAGTCGGTCCGGCCGGCTTTGATGTAGGTGTCCAGCACGGCCCGTGCTGCGTAGCCAGTCATCGTGAATTCATAGCTCTGGTTGCTTTTCTTGCGGCGCAACTGGCGTTTGGACTCCTGCAGCTGCTTCTGGAACTCGGCCTTGGCCAGCGCCGTGGCGCGGTCGTACTGGCCTGTCTCGATGCATAGGTTGATGAGCGATGTCGCATCCGTCGATGTGCGGTTGCGCTCCCGTTCCTCCAGCATCATGCTGAGCAGAGCGGCGTTGTCGCCCCGTGCGTGGTAGAGTGCCGTTCGCGCCTGTCGGGTCTTGTACGACTCGTAGCCGAAGTGATGCTGCTGATCCACGGCTTCGCAGATGGCCACGCGCCGCTCCAGCAGTGGTATCAGTTCGGGCGAATCGGCGGCGTAGCAGCTGCTCAGCTCGTCGAGGCAGCGGCTGTACTCGTCGCTCTGCTCGCCGCACTTCTGCCGCACGGCCTCGGCCATCTGCTCGATGGTGGCGCGCGTGCTCAGTGTGTCGTGGGTGTAGATGAGCGTGGAACGGAACTCAAACAGGTTCCACATGAAGCGCGAGCTGCCAGCCGAGTCTAGTCGTACCTCCTGCTCCAGCTGCAGGCGCAGGCATTCGCGCTGCAGCAGCTTGAAGGTGTACTTCAGGCTGTCGGCCGCGCCGTTCCAGCTGTAGCGCTCGCACAGCTGGGCTATGTTGGTCAGCTCGGGCATGATGGAGTGTGCCAGCCAGCCCGTGGAAGGGTCGGCCAGCACGGTGCGCAGGCTGTCTATGGCTGCCAGGCCCAGCTCACGGCCTCGGTCGCTGTGGCCCGATGTGCAGAGCGAGTAGGCCAGCGCGATGTCTGTGCGTAGCGTCTGGGCGTCGAAACCGCTACTGGACGACTGCTGCCTGAGCTGTTGGTAGATGGCGCTGTACTCGTCGATATGCTGCTCGTAGCTGCTGGGGTCGGCCAGCACATCGGCAGCCATCTCGATGCTGCGGGCGGTGAGATAGAGAGCGTGGTCGGTGCCCAGGCGCTGGCCTATCTCGTCGCGTAGCTGCACCAGCTCGTTGAGGCGCCCCTTGTGCTGGCTCTGCAAGATGTAGGCACCCAGGTACATAATCTTGGAGCCCAGCACCATGATGGTGCTGTCGGGGTAGCACTCGCTGGCCACATCGTAGGCGGCCGAGGCGTAGCGGCGAGCTGTGCGGTACTCCTTGAAGGGTATGGCCGTGGAAGCCACGGTGAGGCATTCGGCCACATACTCCTCCGACTTGCGGCCATTCAGGTGCTCCACAATCTTGACCAGCTCCTCTGCCTGGTCTATGCATTGCTCGTTGCCTATCTGCTTGAGCATGGGTATGCTGGTGCGCAGCATGTTGGCATACTGCTCGGAATCGCGGCCGAAGACGGCCTCGCCCACCTTGCGCGTCTTGGCGTGGGCTGTGACGAAATCGTCCACACGCCCCAGCATGTACAGCGAATTGGCATGGGTGGAGCACAGGCGGGCGTACATCTCTGTCCAGGTGGTGCCCTGCTCCTCCATCGCTGCTATGGCTGCCGAGGCCAGCGACTCGGCCGCGTCGAACTCCTGCTTGAACATCAGGTAGTCCACCGTGATGTAGCCTGCCAGCATACGTGCCGGATTGGACTCGCTGTAGTGGCTCTCGGCTATGGCGTTGAGTACCTGAACCATGACATGGAACTGCTGCTCCTGCTCGGCCATCATGCTGATGTAGGCCGCGGCCTCCAGCAATCCGAACACTGCGTAGTGGCCGTTGCCGAAGATACTCTCGGCCTCGCCGATGGCTGCTTTGACCTGCTCCTGGGCGGCGGTGAGGTCCTGAGCGAGGAAGCTGCGATACGCTGCATCGCCTATCGAGTCCATACGCACGGTCAGGCGGCGGTCCAGCGGCTCCAGCTCGTAGTTGTAGGTCGCGAGCTTGCGGGCCTTGACGTCGTTGCCCAGGTGGTGCCAGCAGGCTGCGGCCCACGCATCGCCGTACTCAGGACGGGCCGATGTCTCCGGCAGCTGCTCGTGGTCCAGCTGGCTCACCCGCTCGAACAGCGGCAGCGCCTCGCGGTACTGGCCCTGACGGTACAGCTCCACGCCTGCGGCATACAGGCTGTCGCTCTCAGCGCTCTGTGCAGCTGCCGTGAGCGGCAGTGCGAGCAGCAGTATCAGTGTAAGGATGTGTTTCATGTGCTTAGATTGCTGTCATTTAGCTGCAAAAGTATACTCTTTCGGCGAGAGCATCAAGGACGAAACGCGATTTTTGCGCGTCTGGCGCGACAACTATTGCGGCAATTGGTGCAAAGCTCAGATTATTGCCGTAAATTTGCACCGCGGTCGAGCTGAAGTTGCACCGCGGTGCAGCGATAGTTGGAGCACGCTGCAGCTGATGTTGGAGCACGGTGCAACTGCACCTGCACCGTGCTGCAACTTCCCGCCTGTGCCAGCCGGAGCAACAAAAAGCCGCGTCCGCGCACAATAAAACCCGCCTCGCGCGAGTTATTACATACAGAACAGTGTTCGAGAACAGACACATAGTGAGGACTGTCGTAGCAGGGCTGATGCTGGCTATGACGGCAGTGGTGGCACGCGCCCAGCAGGACGCGGCCTTCAATCATTACTGGTCGTTGCAGTCGTTCTACAACCCTGCAGCATCGGGTCTGGACGGGATGCTCAACGTGCAGGGCGCGTATGCGCTGCAGATGGCGGGCTATGAGCACGCACCGGCCACCATGGTCATCACGGCCGACCTGCCACTGTGGATGATAGGCCCCGCGCATGGTGTGGGCGTGGGTTTCGTGAACGACGAGATAGGTCTGTTCTCGCACAAGAAGTTCTCCCTGCAGTATGCCTACCACCAGCGGCTCTGGGGCGGACGGCTCAGCGCCGGCGTGCGGGCTGCCATGCTGTCCGAGAGCTTCGATGGCTCAGGGCTGGACCTCATAGACTCCAACGACCCTGCCTTCCCTACCTCCGAGGCCAACGGCACGGCTTTCGACCTGGACGGCGGCTTGCGCTACGACGGCCGCAACTGGTACATGGGCGTCTCGGCCATGCACATCATGCAGCCCAAGATAGAGCTGGGAGACACTAAAATGAACGAATACAGCGTGCCCGCAGCGTATTATTTAACCGGCGGATACAATATATCGCTACGCAATCCGTTATTAAAGATGCAGACCTCTGCTATCGTGCGCTCCGATCTGGAGTCGTCGTGGCGGGCCGACGTGAGCGCACGTCTGGTGTACAACGGTCCGAAAGGCTGGCTCTATGCAGGTCTGGGCTACAGCCCCACGGTGTCGGCGGCTGTGTTCATAGGCGGCGATTTCCACGGCATCCAGCTGGGCTACTGCTACGAAGCCTACACCAGCGGCGTGGGTGCGCTCAACGGAACGCACGAACTGTCGATAGGCTACGTCACCGACTTGAACATGTTCAAGCGCGGCAAGAACCGCCACCAGAGCGTGAGAATACTGTAGGACAAAACAGATAATAAATACACTATATACACTAACCGTTATGCTGACAACGCTTAGAAAACAATATGCGAGAGTGATGGCCTTATCACTGTTCACTCTTTCATTATTCACGTTAATAGCCATCACCTCCTGCGCAGGCAGCACATCCAATGCGATGGCCACAGGTGGCGAGGTGACCGGGGTGCGCGGCTCTGCCTACAGCGAGGCTGCACCATTCGGCATGGTGGCCGTACAGAAAGGCTCGCTGCGGGTGGGACTGACCGAGAACGACACCCTCTGGGGCGCCGGCTTCCCTGTGCGCGACATCAGCGTGGACGGCTTCTGGATGGACCAGACCGAGGTGAGCAATGCCAAGTACCGCCAGTTCGTCTACTGGGTGCGCGACAGCATCATCCGCGAGCGTCTGGCCGACCCTGCCTACGGAGGCGATGAAACCTACAAGATAGAGGAGGACCGCGAGGGCAACCCCGTGCAACCACACCTGAACTGGGCCAAGCCCATACCCTGGCGCCGCGCCAACGAGGACGAGCAGCGTGCCATCGAGAGCGTGTACACAATACATCCGATAGACGGCACCAAGATGCTCGACGCCAGCCAGATGAACTACCGCTACGAGGTCTACGACTATGCAGCAGCAGCCCTGCGCCGCCACCGCCTGAACCCCGAGGAGCGCGACCTGAACACCGACCACGAGGTGTCCACCGCCGAGGTGATGATCAGCAAGGACACAGCCTACATCGACGACGAGGGCAAGATAGTACGCCAGACCATCACACGCCCGCTCAGCGGACCCTGGGACTTCCTCAACACATACATCGTGAACATCTACCCGGACACCACATGCTGGGTCAACGACTTCCGCAATGCGGAGAACGAGCGCTACATGCGCCTCTACTTCTCCAATCCACTCTACGACGACTACCCCGTGGTGGGCGTGACGTGGGAGCAGGCCACAGCTTTCTGCCAGTGGCGCACCGACTTCCTGCTGCGCGGCATGGGCGGCGCGGCGGCCGACATACAGCCATACCGACTGCCCACGGAGATTGAGTGGGAGTACGCCGCACGCGGCAAGGAGGGCAACCCGTTCCCATGGGAGGCCAAGGAGGTGAAGAGCGACAACGGCTGCTACTACGCCAACTTCAAGCCCGACCGAGGCAACTACACCAAGGACGGCTCGCTCATCACATCGAAGTGCGGCATCTTCTCGGCCAACAGCAACGGCCTCTACGACATGGCCGGCAACGTGGCCGAATGGACCAGCACCGTGTATGTTGAGGCGGGTGTCGAGGCTATGAGCGACATGAACCCCGAACTGCGCTACAACGCAGCACTCGAGGACCCCTACCGACTGAAGAAGAAATCCGTGCGCGGCGGCTCGTGGAAAGACCCCGAGAGCATGATACGCTCCGCCTGGCGCAGCTATGAGTACCAGAACCAGCCCCGCTCCTACATCGGCTTCCGCTGCGTAAGGAGCATGGTGCGCGATGCCAGCGGGATAAAGAATAAGGGGAAGAAATAACAAAAGGGCGCAGCAGACCCATCCCCATGCCCCTCCTCCAAGTGAGGGGAGTAGATACTCTCACTGGCTGCTATGGCCGCTGGAATAACGATGCAAAAACGCTATACATCATAATATAACAGACCTATTCACAACCCCCAACACCCTAACCATAATCCCCCAACAGAACAGTACAGCAGTTCCACAAACCCACAAGACATACTGCTACCTCCCTTGGAGGGAGGGCGGGGGGAGGGGCTTCCACTTCTCACTACTATGGCCAAATACTCTATCATAGCCCGATTGCAGCACTGGATGGATTCCGTGCCTGGGCAGACATTCATGAACTATGCGTACAGCTGGGGTGCAGCTGTGGTCATACTGGGCACACTGTTCAAGCTGACACACATTCCGGGTGCCAATGCGATGCTGTTCATAGGCATGGGCACCGAGGTCTTCGTGTTCTTTATTGCCGGTTTCGACCGTCCGTTCGACGCCAAGACGGAGGTGCATCTGGCCGAGGAATTCGTTGACTTGGAGGACCTGCACGCCGACGGCGAGACGCCCGAGACTCCGGCCGAGGGCCTCGCAGCACAGCCCGTGGTGGCTGGCGGTGGCGGTACCATCATAGCCGGTGGCGGCCCCGTAGTGGGCGGTGGCACGGTGGTGCTGGGCGGTGGCCCGGTGGTGATGGGCGGCGCAGCAGCCC
>CALEPV010000055.1 GCA_937910905.1 uncultured Prevotellaceae bacterium | reverse complement strand
GATGCCGTGGTGTTGGTACCAGTCTGGTACTCGGCATCAATGGAGTGCTTTGTGAAGTCGTCGTCCTTACAGCTCTGTGCAGTGAGTGCCAGAGCCATTGCGGGAACGATATATAATAGCTTCTTCATTGCTTAAGTTGATTTAATTGGTTTATAAATTACTCTTCGCCACCTGGGTTCTGCTCGGAGAAGTCGATGTGGCTGTTCTCCTGAATCTCGCTGATAGGCAGCTGATATGTCCAAACGGCGCTGTCGGCAGGTACAACCATCTGAGCAGAGCTCAGGTGGTTGCTGCCCTCGTATGCGCGGTTGGCGCCTTCGTTGTTACGACGCTTGTCGAAGTAGCTGAAGCCCTCGCCCCACAGCTCTATGCTGCGCTGGAGCTGAACGTCGGCCACAGTGACGCTGGTCTTGTTCCATGAAGGCTGGCGCTGAGCCATCAGCTCGGCCAGTACGGTAGCGGCCTCGGTGCCCTTGCCCTGACGAGCCAGGCCCTCAGCCTCGATGAGGTACATCTCGGCAGCACGCATGTACATGTAGTCCATGGTCCATTCGCCGTCGAAGCCGAACTTCAGGTTGGCGTAAGGCATCTTGGCACCAGTAGTGCTCTGGCTTGAATCGCCATCAGGACCGTTGAAGAGGCTCTTACGATAGTCGTCGTCGGGGATCTGGTCGTAGAGTCGCTTGTCG
Organism: uncultured Prevotellaceae bacterium; assembly: GCA_937910905.1. Taxonomy (GTDB): domain Bacteria; phylum Bacteroidota; class Bacteroidia; order Bacteroidales; family Bacteroidaceae; genus Physcousia. The sequence goes on along the minus strand of CALEPV010000055.1, from coordinate 38,578 downwards.
ATGAGACGACTGCTCAGGCCCAGGCCGCTGTAGCCAGGAGCGAAGTTGCTGATGTGGCTGAAGAACGACGCGTACATAGTGGTTGTCTCGTTGGTGTGGTCGAAGCCCCACATCCACTCGGGGTTGCTCAGCAGCATGAAGCCGTCGTGCAAGCCTACGTTGTCCATAGGCTGGTAGCCCTGGCGGGCCTTGTGTGCGGCAGCTACAGCATTAGCCCACTGCTGGGTGTAGAGGTAGTAGCGGGCCAGCAGACCGTTGGCCACATTGGCATCAATGAAGTGCTTGGACGGGCGAACATAGTTGGCCTCCTCCAGCAGCTGCACGGCCTTGGTCAGGTCGGACTCAGCCTGCTGCCATACACGATCCACGGTATTACGTCCCTTCAGCTCGTCGCGCTCGTCAAGTGTCAGGCCATCCATATCAGCGAGATAGAGAGGCACGGCAGGTGCGTCGAGGTTGAGAGAGCCGTTGGCAGTGGTCGGCTTCTGATAGATCATAGGCAGGTCAGTGTAGCAGAGACCGCGGATAGCCAGAGCCTGGCCCACGAGGGCCTTCTCGGCATCGCTGTTTGCGCCCTCTGGGTACATGTCCAGAATCTCGTTGGCACGAGCCAGCAGGGTGTAGAACACGTTCCATGTGCGACGCACACGAGCGTAGTTGCCACCGCTGTACTCGAAGCGATAGTCGTACACGAAAAAGTGCTCACCGCCCATGGCGATGTCGTCGCCCATCATGTCGAGGGCGTGCATGGCTGCCAGGTAGTTGAAGTCATCGTGAGCACTGGTCACGTCGGCCATATATGACCATATACCATTCAGGAATATGTCGGCATCATTGGCGGCTACCTCACCGGCCTCTTCAGGCGTCAGCGAGCCAGTCTCCTCGGTGTCCATGTAGCTGTCGCTGCAGGCAGTGAAGCCCAGGGCGAGCACGGACGCTATGATAAACTTATATGCTTTCATATACTATATTATATATAATGTATAACGGTTTGAATTAGAATGTGAGGTCAAGACCGATAGAGTATGAGCTCAGTGCGTTGTAGTGCATACCAGCATCGCCAGCGTACTCGTAGCTCTCGCTGTAGTCGTAACCAGTGCGTGGGTCGAAGCCCTGACGCTTGCTCTTGAGCCATACATTGTCGCCAGTGAGGTAAACGCGCAGGCGCTCGATCTGAGCCTTGCGGGTCCACTTCTGAGGCAGAGTGTAGCCGAGTGTGATGTTCTTGATGCTGAAGTAGCTAGCCTTGGTCAGATAGAAGTCGGAGTAGCTGCTGATGCTCTGCTCGCTGCTGCCGCCCCAAATCACCTGTGGGATGTCGGTGTTGGTGTGGGCAGTTGTCCAGCGGTTGAAGATGTCGCGGTGGTAGTTGCCTCCCTGCGAGTTGGTAGCGCTCATCAGGCTGGAGTAGCCGGTGTCGCGTACCCAACCGCCAATCTGGTAGGTTGTTGCGAGAGAGAAGTCTACGCCGTAGGCTTCCACGCTGGTGCTGATACCGCCCTGCAGGTCAGGAATCAGGCTCTTTCCCTTGAGCTCGTACATCTCCACGCTGCTCAGGTCGCTCACCACCTCAACGTGCTTTGTACCCAGCTTGTTGCCCTCTGCATCGAGGTCGTCAACGTATACGTTGTACTGAGGCTTACCGTTCTCGGGGTTCACGCCGACGTACTCATAGCCAGCCCACTGGTACATGCTGCCGCCCTTCTTCCACCAGTTACCGCTGCGGTAGAAGCCATCGGGATACTCCTCTTCAGGCTTGCTGTCTGGCAGCTTGGTGATTTCGTTCTTGTAGTGTGTGCCGTTGAGGGCGATGTTCCAGCGTACGTCGTGTGTCTTGATGATGTCGTAGCCCACCTCGAACTCGAAACCGGTGTTCTTCATGTCCATCTCGTTGCGATAGATACCGCTAGGTGCACCCTCTGATGGTGGCAGCGGGCTGTAGAAGATCAGGTCCTTGTTGGTCTTGATGAAGAAGTCGGCGTTCACAGTGAGGCGGTTCCAGAGCAGAGCCTCGATACCTACGTTGAACATACCCTGCTTCTCCCATGTGAGGTCTGGGTTACCGCGTGTAGCCTTGGCCACTGATGTCTCGCCATCGCTAATACGGCTGATGCCGTACTTGTTGTAGTACAGGTGAGCGCCGCTGGGCAGGTTACCTTGAGTACCGTAGCTGGCCTTCAGCTTGAGGTTGTTCACCCACTTCACGTTCTTCATGAATGGCTCCTCGTTGATGCGCCATGCGCCGCCTACAGCCCAGAAGTTACCCCAACGGTGATCCTTGTCGAACTGTGAGCTGGCATCGCGACGGATGCTGGCTGTGAGGTAGTAGCGGTCCTTGAAGTCGTACTCGGCCTTAGCCAGATAGCCCTCGAAGGCATACTCTGTAGTGGTGGAGTACACCTCGCTGCTGACGATGGTCGAAGCGCTGTAGAGGTCGTGGTTGTCGAAGTTCAGGAAGCCGCAGCCCTCAGCTGTCAGGCCCTTTGACTGTGTGTTCTTGTTCTCGTGTACGAGCATCACGTGCAGGCCATGGTTGCCGAATGTGTGTGCCCAGTCGAGTATCTCGTTCACATTGAGTGTTCCGTAGCGGCGGCTGCTGTTAACGCCGATACCATTGTAGGTCTTGGCAGCACCGCCGAGAGGTGCCTGATAGTTGGCGCTGGTGGTGTTGAACAGGTCGTAGCTGACGTTGCCTGTGAGAGTGAAGTCCTTCAGGAACTTAATCTCCAGGAAGCCGCGTGTGGTCAGGTTGTCGCGCATAGTGCGACGATAGCTCTTCTCGGCTAGGGCCACAGGGTTCTCACCTGGCATGATAGGACGTGCCATACCCACTGTCTCACCGAAGTCGTACAGGCGGTTGCCGTCGGCATCGTACTGTGGCACGCCATTGTTGTCGTACAAATAGAGAGGATAGATAGGAGCGTAGTGCTGTGCCATGTAGAAGATGTCGCTGGCATAGCCTCCGTAGTCGCTACCATAGGTCTTCATGTTTGTGCGTACATAACCGATGTTGGCACCGGCGCGTATGAAGTCGTTGACCTTCTGGTCGGCCTTCACGCGAGCGTTGAAGCGGTCAAAGCCAGAGTTCACCACGTAACCCTCATCACCCAGATAGCCGGCAGAGAAGATGAGCTTGCTATCGGAGTTGCCGCCGCTGACAGTAACGTTGTACTCCTGACGGAAACCGTTCTCGTACGGATCCTTTGTCCAGTCGTCGCTCCACTTTGTGGCAGCGGCCTCGGCAGCTGCTGTGAGGTGACCTGTCAGAGGATCAACGATAGCGTTGTTGGCTACGCCCTGGAAGATGTTATAGCGCAGGCCCTCAGGACCGTCAATCAGGTTCTCGGTAGCCATCTGTGCAGCCTCGGCCATGCTGTGGTTGGCAGAGTAGAGGTTGCGCATAGCCTCCCAAGCCATCTCGTAGTATTCGCCTGGGTTCTTGATGATGTCGTAGTCGCCCACTGCGCGAGCGTTGAAACCCCAACGGCCGCTGAACTCAACGCGCGGCTTGCCAGCCTTGGCGCTCTTGGTGGTGATGAGTATCACACCGTTGGCACCGCGGGCACCGTACATTGAGTTGGCTGCTGCATCCTTCAGGATGGTGAGGCTCTCAATGTCGTGGGTAGGAATAGAGTTGAGTGAGCCGTCGTAAGGCACACCGTCCATGATAATCAGAGGCTCAATTCCGGCGCTGATAGAACCCACGCCGCGCACCACGATGGTGCTGGTCGAACCAGGTGTGCCTGTCACAGAGCTGATCTGTACGCCAGCCACCTGACCCTCAAGGGCCTTACCGAGGTCGCTGACCTGCAGTCCCTCGATCTTCTCCGACTTAATAGTGGTAGCAGCACCCGTGAAGCTGCTGCGCTTCTGTGTACCGTAAGCCACCACCATCACCTCGTCGAGCTGGCTCTCGTCGGTGTCGAGCGCAATCTGCATACCGTTGCGTGCACGCACCACGCGGGTCAGCATACCGATGTGGCTGATTTGCAGGCGCGATTCTGCGTTGGGCACTGTGATGGTGAACTGACCATCGATGTTGGTAGTGGTACCGGCTGTGGCACCCACCACTCGCACTGAGGCTCCAGGCAATGGCTCACCATCGTCTGCGGCGATGATGGTACCCCTTACCGTGATCTGCGCCATAGCCATACCTACACAGAGGAACAGCGAGGCAATGATCATTGAGATTCTTTTTTCCATAAGTACTCTCGTTAATTAAACATAATGTATATTATTGCTGTTTTCGGGTTGTGAATTGTGCCATCGGGCTGCACAATATGTCTGCCTGCCCTATTGATTCATAATTCCCAACTCATTATATCTTGTAGTGATTGATTGTTTAAGTACCGAAAGAGCACACTATGTGCTTACAAGCCGCAAAGGTAATGGTTTTTTAACTTACTGCAATAAAAAATGTGAAATAACGCACGAAAATGTCACAAAAAAGCAACAAAACATCCATTTTGGAGTACAAAAGTTAAAAACGCCGCCTTTTTAATAACATTTTGGTGCTATGGCCGTAGGTGCGAAGCGGGAGGGAGAGCTCCCTATTATCCCCCGGTGGGGGATGATGGATGCCATGGGGGTGGATAGGAGAAGTGAGAAGAGGCCCCCTGTAATCCCCTACCCCAATAGGGGCGACGGGCCGCAAAGCCGCTCTGGATGCGGTGTCCGAGGGTGTTCACCGCGATGCGGCTGAAAAAACATGCGCGTGTTAAATAAATGACACGCGCATGTTTTTTATTTAACACGCGCGTGTCATTTATTTAACACGCGCACGTTTTTCTCGCTGCAATGCGATGCAGGGGATGCTGCGACACGATACACGGGATGCAATGATGCGATATCATAGATGCAAAAGCACAGTTCCAAAGAGGGAAAGGCACGATTTCAGAGAGATAACCGCACGCCGCAGGGGGCTTTGTTTTTGCTCTGCCAGCACACAGACAGGCGCAATCACACCAAAATTCCAAGATTGCAATAGTTTGACTACCACAAACTTGGCGCAATCTCATCTTTTTGATAGTTTTGCGCCAAGATTGTCATTATCCACTCACACTATGAAAGACACTATTATTGCTATTGCGATGGCAGCGATGCTGCCACTCGCGGCTGTGGCCCAACTCGGGACGGGTACTGCTACGCCGCTCAACGACGGATGGCTGTTCAGCCTCAGCGACGATTCCAGCTACTGTAGCCCGACCTATGATGACAGCCAGTGGCGTAGCGTCCAGCTGCCACACGACTGGGGCGTGGAGCTGCCCATGTCAGAGCAGAACGGTTCGTGCCAGGGATACCTGCCTGGCGGCATAGGCTGGTACAGACTTCACGTGAAGGGCGACGGAGCATCGGACGTGTGCCGACTGCTGTACTTCGAGGGCATCTACAACCGTGCCACCATCTATGTGAACGGACACGAGATGCCGACCTACCAGAGTGGCTATGCCCCGCAGGTCGTAGACTTCTCGATGTGGGAGAACCGAAGCGCCGGTGCCGACAATGTAATAGCTGTGCGTGTAGACCACTCGCGACAGAACGATTCGCGTTGGTACACAGGCTCTGGCATCAACCGTCCGGTGTGGCTCGTAAGTACCAAGCCGATACACTTCGAGCCATTCGGCACCGCATGGTCAGTAGCCAGCGTGGACGAGCAGCAAGCTGTTATCGACGTATCGCTCAACACCACAGACGCCAGCTCCGGCAGGCAAGCGGCAGGCAAGCACAGCCTCCAAGCCGAGGTGAGCATCATCGATACCGACGGCCAGACCGTTGCTACAACAACAAAGAACATAAGCCTCGCACAGAGGGACACGCTACAGCTCACCGTGTCAGCACCACGCCTGTGGTCGCTCGACAGCCCATACCTATATATAATACGCGCGCGCCTGCGCGAGTTGAGCGAAGGGACAACATACGATGAAACGACCGTGCCGCTGGGCATACGCACACTCAACTTCGACCCCGACCGTGGCTTTGCGCTCAACGGAGAATGGATGAAGGTCAAAGGAGTATGCGTGCACGACGATGCTGGTGTGCTGGGAACAGCTGTACCCAAAGCTGTGTGGCGCAGACGCCTATTGGCATTGAAAGGCCTTGGTGTGAATGCCATACGCATGAGTCACAACCCACACGCCACTGCGGTCTACGACCTCTGCGACGAGCTGGGACTACTGGTGATGGACGAGGCCAGCGACGAGTGGGAGCTGCCCAAACGCAAGTGGCTGGAAGGATGGAACAAAGGCACGCCCGGCTACGAGGGCTCCTACGAGCTGTTCAGTGAATTGGAGACCGATGTGGAGCTGATGGTGCGCCGCAACCGCATACATCCCAGCATATTCATGTGGAGCATTGGCAATGAGGTGGACTACCCCAACGACCCCTACTCGCACCCCGTGCTGGACGGCAGCAGCATCACGCAGCCCATGTACGGCGGCTACAAGCCCGAGCAGCCACATGCCAGCAGGCTGGGTGAGATAGCTGCGGTGCTGGCAGCAGCCGTGCGCAGCAACGACACTTCGCGACCTGTGACAGCGGCACTGGCAGGTGTGGTGATGAGCAATGAGACAGCCTATCCCGATGCACTCGACGTTGTGGGCTACAACTACACCGAGAGCCGCTACACCGAAGACCATCAGCGCTACCCCACACGCGTGATATACGGTTCAGAGAACCGCCACGACCGTGAGGCGTGGCTGGCAGTACGCGACAATCCACACATATTCGGACAGTTCCTATGGACAGGCATAGACTATCTGGGCGAGAGCGGACCTTGGCCTGCACGCGGGTCAGAAGCTGGATTGCTGGATCTGGCTGGACGTGTGAAGCCACAGGGCGAGTACCGCAAGATGCTGTGGAGCGACCTGCCCACCGACAGTGTGGAGCGCTCCATGCGACAACGCTGGCAACGCCGTGGCGGCAGGCAAGAACGCGGAAGCGATGACCGTCAAGAGGCACGCCCGACAGCCGTAGCCATGCGCATCAGCGTAGACACAGTGCAGCTACGCACCATCGACGATGCCGCACATATCGACATTGAGTTGGTAGACAGCGCTGGACAGGTGGTGCCCTTCGCCAGCAACGACATCACATGCACCATCACCGGCCCTGCACGCCTGCTCGGTCTGGAGAACGGCAATGCGCGCGACACCTGTCTGGCCACCCTCAACCACCGTCAAGCCTTCCGAGGCCGACTGCTGGCATACATAGGCCGCGACTTCGCGCAACCGCTGAGCGGTGCCGCCACAGCACACATCAAGCTGGCATCGCCTGAACTGGGCGAAGCCGAAGTAGAACTTCAGATACTGCCATAAGACTCGGCAGCCCACCGGAAGCAGCAGATTGGATATACAAAAACAGGCGAGCCGCCAGCGCTCCGACATCATATCATCGGAACGCGGCGGCTCGCCCGCAGTATAATATAATATAACTTACATCATTCCACCCATGCCTGGAGCACCGCCCATTGGCATCTCAGGCTTATCCTCCTTGGCATCGCAGATGACACACTCAGTGGTGAGGAACATGCCAGCAATAGAAGCTGCGTTCTCAAGAGCGACACGTGTCACTTTGGCAGGGTCGATGATACCTGCGGCGCGCAAATCCTCGTAGCGGTCGGCACGGGCGTTATAGCCGTAGTCGCCCTTCTCGTTCTTCACGTTGTTCACCACTACGCTACCCTCCAAGCCTGCGTTCTCCACAATCTGACGGAGAGGCTCCTCGATGGCGCGCTTCACAATCTGTATGCCCGTGGTCTCGTCGGCATTCTCGCCCTTGAGGTCTTCGAGGGCTGCGATGGAGCGGATGTATGCCACACCGCCGCCGGCAACGATACCTTCCTCGATGGCAGCGCGTGTTGCGCAGAGAGCATCGTCGACGCGATCCTTCTTCTCTTTCATCTCGGTCTCGGAAGGTGCACCCACGTAGAGCACTGCCACACCTCCTGCGAGCTTGGCCAGACGCTCCTGCAGCTTCTCCTTATCGTAGCTGCTGGTGGTGTTCTGTATCTCGTTCTTGATCTGGTTGATGCGATCCTTGATAAGCTCGCTCTGGCCATGACCGCTGACGATAGTGGTGTTGTCCTTGCTGATGGTCACCTTGTCGGCAGAACCCAGCATATCGATGGTGGCCTGTTCGAGCTTCAAGCCCTTCTCCTCGCTGATGACTACGCCGCCAGTCAGCACTGCGATGTCCTCCAGCATGGCCTTGCGACGGTCGCCGAAGCCAGGAGCCTTCACAGCACATATCTTCAGCTGGGTGCGCAGACGGTTCACGACAAGTGTTGTAAGGGCCTCGCTGTCAACGTCTTCAGCGATGACGAGCAACGGGCGGCCTGTCTGCACGGCTGGTTCGAGGATGGGCAGGAAGTCCTTCAAGTTGGAGATCTTCTTGTCGTAGATGAGGATGTATGGGTTCTCCATCTCACACTCCATCTTCTCTGTGTTGGTCACGAAGTAGGCAGAGAGGTAGCCGCGGTCGAACTGCATACCTTCGACAACGCCGATGGTTGTGTCGCGCCCCTTGGCCTCCTCGATGGTGATGACACCGTCTTTCGACACCTTCTTCATAGCCTCGGCCAGCAGCTTGCCTATCTCAGGATCGTTGTTAGCACTCACGGTAGCTACCTGCTCAATCTTGTTGTAGTCGTCGCCCACTTGCTCGCTCTGGTTCTTGATGCTCTCCACGACCTTGGCCACAGCCTTGTCTATGCCGCGCTTCAGGTCCATTGGATTAGCACCGGCTGTAACGTTCTTCAGGCCCTCTCGCACGATGGCCTGTGCCAGCACGGTAGCTGTAGTTGTGCCATCGCCGGCATCATCGCCAGTCTTGGAGGCTACGCTCTTCACCAGCTGTGCACCTGCATTCTGGAATGCATCGGCCAGCTCAATCTCCTTGGCTACGGTCACGCCGTCCTTGGTAATCTGCGGAGCGCCAAACTTCTTCTCGATGATTACGTTACGACCCTTCGGGCCAAGTGTCACCTTTACGGCATTTGCCAGCTGGTCAACGCCCTGCTTCATCTGCTCGCGGGCTTCTATATTGAATTTGATTTCCTTTGCCATGACTTTAATTTAATGATTTCGGGATTTCGAAATGTCGTTATTAAGTTACTACGTTACTCCTTTATTACGCCAGTATTGCAACCACGTCGCTCTGGCGCATGATGAGGTATTTGTTGCCTTCGAACTCTATCTCGGTGCCTGCATACTTGCCGTAAAGCACTTTGTCGCCAGCCTTGAGTACCATCTCTTCGTCCTTGGTACCCTTGCCTGCGGCTAATACTGTGCCCTGGAGAGGCTTTTCTTTTGCGGTGTCGGGGATGTAGAGGCCACCGGCCGTTCTTGTCTCAGATGGTGCCGGTTCAATCAGCACACGGTCTGCTAAAGGTTGAATGTTCATAATAGCAATTGTTTTATAGGTTTATGTATTTGTTTTGTTCTGCCACTATTCATAGCTAATGCCGTGCCAAAGTGTCGTTTCTGCCATAATGTCAGCCTTCACACCTCCTCCACAGGCCACGTGATGCAAAAAGTGGAGGCTTTGTCGTATCGGTGACTGAATGTTTTTGTATCTTCGCGGCTGCTAAGTATGACCGAAACAGAGAAAGACATAAAGTTGCGTGGCGACCTGCAGATGAGCCTCACCTACCTGCCGGGCGTGGGTCCTCAGCGTTCCAAGATGCTGGAAACAGAGCTGGAACTGCGCACCGCCGGCGACCTGCTGTTCTACTTCCCATACAAGCACATAGACCGCACCCGCGTGTATGCCATTCGCGAGCTGACATCGGAGATGCCTTTCGTACAGGTGCGTGGCGAGATACTGAGCTACGAGGAGGAAGGCGAAGGGCGCAAGCGCAGGCTCATAGCCCACTTCACCGATGGCCGCGATGTGATGGATCTAGTGTGGTTCGGCACGGGTGCAATGCGCTGGGTGCGCAAGAGCTACAGCACAGGACGGGTGTACATTGTGTTTGGCCGGCCTACGGTGTTCAACGGGCGCATCAATGTGGCACATCCCGACATAGAAAATGCTGACGACCTGCGTCTGGGCAGCATGGGACTACAGCCTTACTACCACACCACCGACCGCATGAAGAAGTACGGCATGAACAGCCGCTGGATGGAGAAAGCCACCAATGCGCTACTCACACGCTATGTATGGTCGCTGACAGAGACACTACCGGCATCGCTGCTGGAACGCCTATGTCTGGTGGGGCGTACCGAGGCTGTGCTGACGGCTCACTATCCGCAGTCGGCCGATGCCCTGCGGCGTGCGCTCTACAGGCTCAAGCTGGAGGAACTGCTGTTCGTACAGCTGGGCATACTGCGCATTAGCGAGCAGCGCCGGACGGGTGTGCGCGGTCGCATACTTAACCGCGTAGGGCCGCTGTTCAACACCTTCTACTCCAAGCACCTGCCTTTCTCTTTGACTGAGGCACAGAAGCGCGTGATACGCGAGATGCGAACCGACATGTGCAGCGGCCGGCAGATGAACCGTCTGCTGCAGGGCGACGTGGGCAGCGGCAAGACACTGGTGGCGCTGATGACCATGCTACTGGCGGTGGACAACGGTTGCCAGACTTGCCTGATGGCACCCACTGAGATATTGGCCGAGCAACACTACGCCACATTCCGCGATATGCTGGGCGATATGGGAGTGCGAGTGGAACTGCTCACGGGCAGCGTGAAGGGCAAGCGTCGGCGCGAACCTATACTCGAAGGACTGCGCAACGGCGAGGTGCAGGTGCTGATAGGCACCCACGCTGTGCTGGAGGATGCTGTGGAGTTTAAGGAGCTGGGGCTAGTGGTCATCGACGAGCAGCACCGTTTCGGTGTGGCTCAGCGAGCACGGCTATGGGAGAAGAGCGAGCTGTCTCCACATGTGCTGGTGATGACAGCCACGCCAATACCGCGCACGCTGGCCATGACCCTCTACGGCGACCTTGACGTGTCGGTCATAGACGAGTTGCCCCCCGGACGCAAACCCATCGAGACACGCCACTACTGGGAGGAGCGCACGACTGCGCTCTACACCGGCCTACGTCGCGAGATAGAAAAAGGACGGCAGGCCTACGTGGTGTACCCCGTGATAAAGGAAAGCGCCAAGGCCGACATGAAGAACCTTGAGGACGGCTTTGCACAGCTCTGCGAGGTGTTCCCTGACCTGAAGCTGTCCAAGGTGCACGGCCAGATGAAGCCTGCCGACAAAGATGCAGAGATGGCCCGCTTCGCCAGTGGCGAGACACAGATACTGGTGGCTACCACAGTGATAGAGGTAGGCGTGAACGTCCCCAACGCCTCGGTTATGGTGATACAGAATGCCGAGCGCTTCGGATTGTCGCAGCTGCACCAGTTGCGGGGGCGCGTGGGGCGAGGTGCCGATCAGAGCTACTGCATACTTGTCACAAAGTACAACCTCAGCTCCGACACCAAAAAGCGCATACGCATCATGTGCGAGACGGGCGACGGCTTCGAGATTGCCGAGGCCGACCTGCGCCTGCGCGGGCCAGGCGACCTGGAAGGCACTCAGCAGAGCGGTGTGGCGCTGAACCTCCGTGTGGCCAACCTTGCACGCGATGGCCAGCTGGTACAGCTGGCACGCGACGAAGCCTCAGCCCTGCTTAAAGCCGACCCCGACCTAAGCCACCCCGAGAACGCCGCCCTGTCGCAACGACTCACAGAACTATCAGCCTCCAACTACGATTGGGGCAAAATCTCATAGCTATGACCTACGAAGAAGCAATACAAAAACTGGACGTCCTGTCCCGCCAGATGGAACAGGGCACGATCAGTATCGACGAGCTGACCGACAAGCTGCAGGAAGCACAGAAGCTACTCACCTTCTGCCGCGAGCGCCTAACCAAGATTGACGATAGTATGGCTACGCTTTTGGAGACAACGCCCCCAAAGTGACCCCGCTGGGATTCTAACCCAGGACCTTCAGAACCGGAATCTGACGCTCTATACAGCTAAGCTACGGGGCCTGCAATACGGCATCCCCACTGTCGGCACAAAATCGGAGCAACGGAGATACCGGCTGCGAAAGTAGTGGTTTTTGGCGACAATGGCAAGCAATCGCGCTATTATTCGTCAAATTGTCGGGTAAGTCGCATTTTTGCCGTACCTTTGCGCGCAAGTAGTAATCATAATGGAAAGCGATACATCGACAGCATACAAGCTGTTACAATCCATCCACTGGCCCGCAGACCTGCGCAAGCTCAGCCTCGACCAGCTGCCACAGCTGTGCCGCGAGTTGCGTCAGGACATTATCGATGAGGTGGCCGATAATCCCGGACACTTCGCGTCCAGCCTCGGTGTGGTTGAACTCACCGTAGCTCTGCACTACGTCTACGACACGCCATACGACCGTATCGTCTGGGACGTAGGGCATCAGGCCTATGGCCACAAGATACTCACCGGCCGGCGCGAGGCCTTCCGCACCAATCGCCATCTGCACGGCATCAAGCCCTTTCCATCGCCTGAAGAGAGCGAGTACGATGCCTTTACTGCCGGCCATGCGTCCAACAGCATCAGCGCCGCACTGGGCATGGCTCTGGCCGCCAAGGGCAAGAACGAGACCGGCCGCCACATCGTAGCCGTCATCGGCGACGGTTCCATGAGCGGTGGGCTGGCGTATGAAGGGCTGAACAACGCAGCCAACACTCCCAACGATGTGCTCATCATCCTGAACGACAACAACATGTCCATAGACCGCAGCGTGGGTGGCATGAAGAACCTGCTGCACCGCCTGCAAACCAGCCATGCCTACAACCGTTGGCGCGACCGTACGGCTCGCAAACTGGCCTCGCTGGGATGGCTTAACGAGAAGAGGCGCGGCTCCATACTGCGCTTCAACAACTCCATGAAGAGCCTGCTCACACGCCAGCAAAACATCTTCGAGGGCATGAACATACGCTACTTCGGTCCGCAGGACGGCCACGATGTAGTCGAACTGGTGCGCACGCTCCGTGTGATACGCGACATGAAAGGCCCCAAACTGCTGCACCTGCATACCATCAAAGGTAAGGGCTTCGAGCCTGCCGAGCACGGCGATCCCGTGTGGCACGCGCCAGGCAAGTTCGACAAGGAGACTGGCCAGCTGCTCACGCCCGACGACAGCAACCAGCCTCCTAAGTTCCAGGATGTGTTTGGACACACGCTGCTGGAACTGGCCCGTCAGAACGACAAGATTGTAGGCGTCACACCAGCCATGCCCACAGGCTGCTCGCTGAACATCATGATGGAAGCCATGCCCAATCGTGCTTTCGACGTAGGCATAGCCGAGGGGCACGCCGTGACGTTCTCAGCAGGCATGGCCAAGGACGGACTCGTGCCATACTGCAACATCTACTCCAGCTTCGCCCAGCGTGCCTACGACAACATCATACACGACGTAGCCATCTCACGGCTGAACGTAGTTCTGTGCCTTGACCGTGCCGGTCTGGTGGGCGAGGACGGCCCCACCCATCACGGTGCCTTCGACCTGGCCTACCTGCGACCCATACCCAACCTCACTATCTGCTCACCTATGGACGAGCACGAACTGCGCCACCTTATGTACACCGCCCAGTTGCCCGACCGCGGCCCATTCGTAATCCGCTACCCGCGCGGACGTGGCTCCAAGGTCAACTGGCGCTGCCCCATGCAGGAAGTCAGCCTGGGACGTGGACGCTGTCTGAAGGAAGGAAACGACATGGCTGTGCTCAGCATTGGACCGATAGGCGTGCGCGTGGCCGAAGCCATACGCCAGCTGGAGCAGGAACAGCCCTCGCGCAGCATAGCCCATTACGACATGCGGTTCCTCAAGCCGCTCGATGAACGTCTGCTCACCCAGGTAGCCGCCCGCTACCGCCGCATAGTGACCGTCGAGGACGGTGTGCGCACCGGCGGACTTGGCACAGCTGTGCTTGAATGGATGTCCGACCACGGCATATCGCCCCGCATCACGCGTCTAGGCCTGCCCGATGCCTTTGTTGAGCACGGCACCTGCGCCGAGCTGCACCACCTTTGCGGCCTTGACATCGATGGTATAAAGCGTGCGCTCGGATAAACACTTTCTCAGAATTTTTATTTGTCTTTGCATCGCACACGTACAAACACCTTACCTATGAACAATGGTCCTACATTTTATGTGGAGCGGCAAAGAGTACGCAAATTCTATTACCGAGACGATGAGAGTGAGTATAAAAAGCCAAATGGTGTATAAATTGCTCATCGTACATTGCCAAATTGTACATAAGTTGTACCTTTGCCGCGGCTTAGCAACATCATAAGGACTATATATATATACACACACAGAAGATGGAAAAAGTAGTTAGCGGCATACGTCCCACGGGCAATCTGCACTTGGGCAACTATTTCGGTGCTGTGCGTAGCTTCGTGCAGATGCAGGACGAATACGACTGTATGTTCTTCATCGCCGACTGGCACTCGCTCACCACCCACCCCAAGCCCGAGAACATACAGCAGAGCGCACGCACCATTCTGGCCGAGTACCTGGCCTGCGGCATTGACCCTCAGCGGGCTCCGATATACGTGCAGAGCGACGTCAAGGAGACGCTGGAGCTATACCTATTCCTCAATATGAACGCCTATCTGGGCGAGCTGGAGCGCGTGACGACCTTCAAGGAGAAGGCTCGCAAGCAGCCGGACAACGTGAACGCCGGACTGCTCACCTACCCCACCCTCATGGCGGCCGACATACTGCAGCACCGCGCGGCGAAGGTGCCTGTGGGCAAGGATCAGGAACAGAACATGGAGATGGCACGCAAGTGCGCCCGTCGCTTCAACCACATATACGGCGTGGATTTCTTCCCGGAGCCGCAGAACTTCTACTTCAGCGAGAAGGCGCTGAAGGTGCCTGGGCTGGACGGAAGCGGCAAGATGGGCAAGAGCGAGGGCAACTGCATATACCTGCGCGATGACGACAAGACCATCACCAAGAAGGTGATGAAGGCTGTGACTGACAGCGGACCGCAGGAGCCGAACAGCCAGCGGCCAGAGGTAATAGAAAACCTGTTCACCTTCCTGCGCATAGCATCATCGGAGGATACGTACCAGTATTTCGACGAGAAGTGGAACGACTGCACGCTGCGCTACGGCGACCTGAAGAAGCAGATAGCAGCTGACCTCTGCGCCATCGTAGCCCCGATACGCCAGCGCATAGAGGACTACAGCGCCGACACAGCGCTGCTGGACCGCATAGCCCGCGAGGGTGCCGACCGCGCACGCGAGAGCGCTACCGCCACGCTGAGGGAGGTGCGCCGCATAGTGGGGTTCAGGTGAGTGAAGAGTGAAGAGTGAAGAGTGAAGAGTGAAGAAAGAAAAATGATGAATGAAATATGCAGCGTGCTCCAACACATCGTGGAGCACGCTGCAACTTTTTGTATGTCGTAGCGGTATTTAGCGATGGTTAAACCCAAATCGGTCATTAGACCAACTATTCGTTATAATATCGCCTATTATAAGTCTATTCATGCCATATCAGCATTTCTTTCGGCATCTTGTCCACATCCCTGTCTTGACGTAGCCCGCTACGCCTTCGCCAGTGATGCAGCCAATCTGCTCGAAACAAATACCAATCTGACATAAATCCTAATGACCGATTTGGGTTAAAAAATAACTTGGTCACGTAGCCCGCTACGCTCCTTCTTCGTGAAGACAAATAAGCTCAAAAATATGAGTCATATCGTCCCAACTTATTATTTCATCATCACTTATTCTGCGCTCTCGCCGTACTCCAGCTCGGCCTGTACCACCCATACGACATCGGCCGGGTCAAACTCGCCAATCTGCTCGCGCCTGGCCATCTGGCATACTGCTTCAGCTACGGTCTCGGTGTCGATATCCACACACCCGTCGGCATCAGGCTCCTGATCCAGAAGCCCGCTGTCGGTATAGTACTCGGCTAGTGCATCGAGGAAGTAGTAGAGGTCGTCGTCGGTGAACTTCGGCTTAACGTCCTGAGGCAGATAGGCTCGGATGAACTCTATGGCTTGCAGGTCGTCGGCTGCTACTGACAGGAAATCGTCTTCCATGAATGTTGGGAGTTGATTGTTGATTACAGCAGAGCCTTCAGCTTCTGCTCCAGTGTGGACTTGGGTGCTGCGCCTATCTGCTTGTCGACAATCTGTCCGTCCTTGATGAACAGTATGGTCGGGATGTTGCGCACGCCGAACTGGACAGCGAGGTCCTGCTCCTGGTCAACGTCTACCTTGCCTATGATTACGCTGTCTGCATACTCCTCTGCCAGCTGCTCAATGTATGGGCCTACCATGCGGCAGGGGCCGCACCATGTAGCCCAGAAGTCAACGACCATCGGCTTGCCCTGTGCCTTCAATGTCTCGAAATTGGAACTTGTGATTGTTTGTGCCATAGTCTCTATCAATTATGCATTATACATTAACTAAGTGATGGTTAAAAAATAACTTGGGACGATTTTATAAGAAAGGATTAGCACTCATCTTTTCGGCTTCTTTGCCCCCACTCATCAGTCACGTAGCCCGGCTACGCTCCTTCTTCGTGAAGACAAATAAGCTCAAAAATATGAGTCCTATCGTCCCAACTTATTATTTCATCATCACTAAGTCGCTGCAAAGATACTATTCATAATTCATTATTCATAATTCCTTATCCATAATTCACAGAGAATTTGTACTTTTGCGCGACATTTGCATAGGAAACACACATAACAACATAATCACACACTACAATGACAACACCAGAGATTGACTGGTCAAACATCGGGTTTGGCTATATTCCGACCGACTACAACGTGCGCTGCGTGTACCGCAACGGAGTCTGGGGCGAGATAGAGGTATCATCGTCCGACCAGATAAACCTGCACATGGCTGCCACATCGCTGCACTACGGGCAGGAGGCTTTCGAGGGGCTGAAGGCCTACCGCTGTCCCGACGGCAAGGTGCGAGTGTTCCGCGACGACGAGAACGCAGCTCGCCTGCAGAGCACATGCCGCGGCATAATGATGCCGGAGCTGCCCACAGAGCGGTTCCAGGAGATGGTGACGAAAGTGGTGCGCCTCAACGAGCGATTCATCCCCCCTTACGAGAGCGGTGCCACCCTGTATGTCCGTCCGCTGCTCATCGGCACATCGGCACAGGTGGGCGTGCATCCGGCATCGGAGTATCTGTTCATCATCTTCGTGACCCCCGTGGGGCCATACTTCAAGGGCGGTTTCAGCACCAATCCATACGTCATCACTCGCGACTACGACCGCTCGGCACCGCTCGGCACAGGTATCTATAAGGTAGGCGGCAACTATGCAGCCAGCCTCAAGGCCAACAATTGGGCACACGAGCAGGGCTACTCCTGCGAGTTCTACCTTGACGCTAAGGAGAAGAAGTACATCGACGAGTGCGGCGCTGCCAACTTCTTCGGCATCAAGGACAACACCTACATTACCCCTGCCAGCACCAGCATACTGCCCTCCATCACCAACAAGAGCCTGATGCAGATTGCCGAGGATTTGGGCATGAAGGTGGAGCGCCGCCAGATTCCAGAGGAGGAGCTGGCCACATTCGATGAGGCCGGGGCCTGCGGCACAGCTGCCGTCATCAGCCCCATAGAGCGCATCGACGACCCCGCCACGGGCAAGAGCTACGTATTCGCCAAGGACGGCAAACCAGGTCCCATCAGCACACGGCTGTACAACACCATACGCAACATCCAGTATGGCATAGAGCCCGACATCCACGGCTGGACACGTGTGGTAATTGAGTAAAGTATGTCCAAAGGTAAACTAGCCAAGTTCGCTGATATGGCGAGCTATCCCCACGTCTTCGAGTATCCGTTCTCGGTACTCGAAGACGTACCTTTTAAGATGCAGGGCTGCTGGAACGAACAGTTTTTCCACAACGAAAACCCTATAGTTGTCGAGCTGGGCTGCGGCCGGGGCGAGTACGCCGTAGGGCTGGCACGCCGCTATCCCGACAAAAACTTCATAGGCGTGGACATTAAGGGTGCACGCATGTGGAGCGGTGCTACCGAATCCCAGCACGAAGGGCTTCACAATGTGGCTTTCCTGCGTACGAACATCGAAATCATAGACCGCTTCTTCGGTCCAGGCGAGGTGAGCGAGATATGGCTCACCTTCTCCGACCCGCAGATGAAGAAGGCCACCAAGCGCCTCACGTCTACCTACTTCCTGCAACGCTACCGCCGCATCCTGCAGGCAGACGGAATCATACACCTCAAGACCGACAGTCCCTTCCTGTTCACCTACACCAAGCTGATGGCCGAGCACAACAGCCTCCCCATTGAGGTTTGTACGGAGGACCTCTACAGCTCCACCCTGGATGGTGAGGGAGGAGCCGAGGCCGGGTCTTTCGACCTCTCCATCCGCACCTACTACGAGCAGCAGTGGATAGACCGCGGCATGACAATCAAATACCTGCGATTCCGCCTGCCGCAAGAAGGTGAACTGACAGAACCCGACGCCGACATAGAGCTTGATGACTACCGCAGCTACAACCGCTCCAAGCGCTCATCGCTGGTGACATCACGTTAATTAGCATCGTACACCGCGGTGCAACGACCTCGACACCGCGGTGCAACGACCTCAACACCGCGGTGCAACGACCTCGACATCGCGATGCAGAGCACTCATCGACGCGATGATAAGCACCCTGACGACAGATTTGGGTAAAAACGGGGAAAGAATAGTATTCACAGATTCACAGATTTTTGCGGCAGCATGTTGTGATTTGTGATTGCACTTATATATATATGTGCAATCACAAAATCACAATCACAGCTTTGTTGTGGCTCAGAACTGAATCACTTGCTCGCAAGATGCAAAGATGGTTTTTGACTCCTTGTCCTCAAACAGGGTCTTGACTTCTGCTGCACGCGCTCCCAAGGGGGCGCCCATACGTTAACGGGACACGTACCCGTCCTCGCCCTGCTGCAAGGGAGACAGAACCCAGCAGGGGGCTTGCCCCTGCCCCTGGAATCGCAGGCGGCTCGCCTGCATGAATCTGGAATCGCAGGCGGCTCGCCTGCAAAATTCCGTGCTGTGCGGTTGAAAAGCCATGAAAGGGTCAGCTAAGCCCCCAACGGGGCCAGATAACCCAGCACAGGGGCTTGCCCCTGTGTAAACGGGTTCCCCGTTTTAATTGCCCCTGTAAGGGGCTTATAACCCATGATTTATAAGTTATTTGCCCCTTTTAGGGGCGGTGGAGTGTGGGTGACATTCCGTTACGTAGTGGCATTACTCCTACCCAGGGGCGAGACCCTGGGCTAGTGTATCTGCCCCTTTCAGGGGCGGTTGCCCTGAGAGAGCCATTCCAACCCCAACGGGGTTTAGTGATGATTAAGTGATGGGACTTTTTCAAGTGTGCTCATAAATGGCTTGGCTGGTTGATTGGTGGGATGGATTGTGGCCAAATTGCGTAAATAAATGCGGAAGCTCTTTGTCTGTAGAGAAAATAATGCTTTCTTTGCAGCATACTTTTTGAACATTCGAAGCCAAATAGGGATTATAACATCTTAAAAGGCGAACCAACGAGAATGAGTTTAGTATTTTCCGTATCTTTCGATGTAGTTATATAGAAGTCGGTCTAATGACCGATTTGGGTTAAACAACCTTCATTATGAAACGTTCCTTCCTGCTAATCATATTTTCCTGCTGCATCATTGCCGCGACAGCCCAGAGTGGTGACAGCCAGCGACGTTACGCTAGTGGTATCAGAGACTTTGCCGCAGGCAGATATGATGAAGCGCAACGCAATTTCCTTGTTTCCGACAGTTTGGACCGAACAGAGCTGGGCGAGGCAGCAACAAGTCAGATTGGCAATGCAAGACTATGGGCCGCACATTGTCTCTACCTCTTAGGGAACAGCTCGGCTGCACGCGAACTAAACCCACGCACCTATGATCTCATGCCGACCGACCGCAGGCAGGCCTCTACGCTGAACGAGATCTATGTCCGACAGAATGAGGCTCTCAACCATAACGACCCACAAAAGGCCGAAGCTTTGGCCAACGAGCTACTTAGTGCTATGCAGCAGTTCTACGGCGGCGAGCACTACAACACCGCCATGCAGAGAATTGTTCTCGCCTCTGCACTCTACAGCGGCGGAAAGACGGAACAGGCCGAGTTGATGCTGGCACAAGCCATACATCTGGTAGAACAGCTATATGGCGCGGCCGACCGCAAGGTGGCCGTGCAGCTCGCCGCACGAGCAAAGGTCTACAGCGCAGCAAAGCAATGGGGTGCTACATGTGCCGATTGCAGCCGTGCCGACAGCATCTTCAGCGCATGTGATGAGGGAATAACAGCCGTCACCGTTCAGAACAGGCTGACCTGGGCACAGTCAGCACTAATAGCTGGCGACACCACCACATACAGGATTCAGCGTCAGCGACTGCTATCTGAGATTAGGACACATAGCGGGCTGTTCAGCAACGACTATGTCACATACCTGTCACAATTGTGCAGCACACACATGGCGCTCAGTCAGTGGGAACAAGCACAAGCTGATGCCGAGGAGGCTGAGCTCATAGCAGACAAGGCATCCAAGTATGACAATCTGCGTACAACGCCCCTAATGCTGATGGCTGCAATATACAAACAAACGGGGCAGACCGACAAAGCCCGCACAGCAGCCAATACAATACTGTCGCTAAGCATCGCCGAGCCGCTATATTCCAAAGCAAGACAGCTCGCACAGCGTGTCTTGGACGGGTTGCCTACAGCAGACAGCACATCTCAGGAGCCACAGGAACCCTCCGATACACTTGCAGCGTTGCAGAACCAGATAGCACATCGAAGCTACAATGACCCCATAGAGCCAGACCTTGAGGTGATACGACGCATACTCACGTTGCGCGAAGAACGTGGCCTAACTTGGAAGAGCGAAGATGAGCTGTTTCTTGACAAGGCCTGCTACGCCGTGAACCGCAGCGACGACAAATCGCTTCTGCCAGATCTTCTCTCAGCCTACTTCGCTGTGGCCAGCGGGCGCGACAACGACAGCTACGAGATGCAGCAGTACTGGTTTTCCAATGCCATACGTGATATCCAGTACAAGGACAAAGACAAGGAGCGCGCTTTGCAGTACTATGAAACCTATGCCCGCAACATGGCGCGTGTATGGGGCGAAGACCATCCCTACTACTGCTGGGCCGTGCGCCAGCAAGTGAGCTGCTATTCCAATACCGACCTGGCGTATTTCCAGACTAATGAGCGGGCCATGCAGCTAGCCGACAAAGCCTACAACCATTCGAGCAAAGCCTATCAGTCGGCCCTTCGCACATATCGCGACAACATCACCTTTGCTCCTTCCAGCAACGACAGCACCCTACGGCCCTACTATCTCGCCTATGCCCGGCGCACCAAGGAGTACTATGGCGAGCTGACGCCGGAGTATTTGCGCGCGCTTAGCACTTTTCGCCAGACTCTCAGCAGCAGCGATGCACGCCAGAAGCCAGTCATAGACTCCCTGCTGCTCATCGCAGAGCAATGCTATGAGCGAGGCAGCCAGGAGCACCTTCACTCCATAGAATACGACTATTCCATGCCGATGTCGCTATATATTAGAGCCCTGTATGTAGACGAACACGACACCATCTATGCACGACAATGCGCGACAGACTATGTAGCCACAATCCAAAGGCTCTATGGCGACCGAGACCAGCATTACTACGAGGCTCTTGAGAGCCGGCGCTACTTATACGCACAGACCGACCGGCAGTATGTAGAGCTTACACACCAGATGCTTGCCACAGCTGAACGCATATATAAGAACGGTAGCGACGAGTATGTCGAAGCTGTTGATACCTATATATTTGAGATGTCAATAGGAGTGATAAACTCACTTCTCGTTACGGCAAAGGACACACTCACGGCCCGCTCCTGCGCTGAGGAGCTGGTGGCCAATGTGAAGCGCATCTATGGCGAGCAGGATGAGCACTACTACAATGCGCTGTGTACCATGAACGAATGCTACGATTACTACGACACAGAGGCTCGCCCCCTGCGTGAGCAAATCTTCGAGTTCGCCAAGCGTCTCTACGGCAAGAACAGCGATGAAGCTCACGATGCAGAGGATCGCTTGCTCAACATGGGGCGCTACGGCCACAACATCGAATATGCATTAGAGCACGCACAACGGCTCGGCTGGAAAGATATGGTGGATTTGCTACAGGAGTATGGCAGCTATCAACAAAGCATCCGTGTAGCACGTCGCGGGCTGGATGAGATATTTGCCCGCTCCAGGCGCAACAACGTTCCGCTGACGCAGGAAGAACTCGACAGCCTCAGCTCCGCAGGCAATCTCATCTCCATCTCATGCCGTGCCCTCGGCTGGCGCGACTCTGCTGCATACTTCCTGCTGCCCTATCTGCTGTCGCCGCAGATTTCAGATACAGTAAGCTTACTCCACGCCACAGAATTGTACGGCATCAGCGCTGAGACTATAGATATGGTCTTTGATGCGCTGCTCGCCGCACGGCCTGCCATAGCCAACATGCCTTCCTATCCCTGCCGGTATCTTCAGAAAGCCTCGGCCTGCAAGCAGACTCCACAAGCGGCAGCAGAGATCGGCCAAATCGCAGACTGGTGGACGCAGCATGGCGGTATCACTGAGCTGCGCAGATACTATCTCCACAAGCACCATTTAGGCTACGTATGCAAGAACCCTAAAGAGGAGCTGGAGTGGATTGACAGCTGCATGACGCAGCTTCTCCGTGTGCCTGACTACAGACAGCTCGACGAATACCAACAAATGCTCCGCACGTGCACGCAAGCAGCTCTCTACTGTCGCGACTACTCCAAAGCACGACAGCTACTCGACGAACTATATTCATTCCACATAGGCGATTCATACTTCATAGTCAATGAATGGCCTACGAGGTTCTCACCGGACACCATCAAAGCCAGCACCATCAACGAGTATCACATTTCCACACTACGAGACATCGAATTCCCGCTTCTGCTCCACGAGCAGCGATGGGCGGCAGCACAGGATTATGTGAGAGCGCGCGTGATGAAGATTCAGCCATTGATACGATGGAGCCTGCTCAACAGCTCATCACTACAAGCGACAGACGATGAGATGGCAAGCAGCATAATGAATGTCACCTCAATGCTGGCTTCATACACCAGCGACAGCAATGATGCAGGCCTGGCCTATGATGTTGCCCTGCTCTCCAAGCAGCTGTTCCTCAACGCGCAGCAGGAACTGAGCACATTAATCATGGAGCATGGCGACGAGCGCATGAAAGCCAAACTGCAGGAGCTGAAGCAGACACGCGACCTTTTCGACCACTCCACAAGCACAGCAACAGCCGACTCGCTAGCTATTCGCATAGCGCAGCTGGAGCGACAGCTCGCCAGCGACTCACAGCGCGCAGGCGACTTCACCAGCGGTCTTGAATGCCAGTGGCAGAATGTCCAGAGCCATCTGCGTAGCAACGAAGCAGCAATCGAATTTGTGTCGTATGTGTTTCTACCCGACACGCTCTATGGCGCACTTGTTATTACGCCGACACTTACCGCACCCATCTATGTGTCGCTGCCAGAGCTGTCGGCCAGCATGAACAGCCAGACATCACCCACACGCAGCTACGATGCCGTGTGGCATCCTATCCTCGATGTCATAGACTCCGTGGGCACACTATATTTCTCTCCTACAGGCGTGTTGCATCAGTTGCCCATTGAGTATGCAGCCGATGAGCACGGCACGCTCATGTCGGAGCGTTTCAACATGATGCGTCTGTCGTCAACACGCCAGCTGACCAGGCGACACGACGTTGTACAGCACGACATCTCGGCCCTGCTCTACGGAGGTATCAGTTACGACGAAATACCTGATGAAACAGCACCACAATTGCAGTTGCGCGAAGCCTCCACTGCCGCTGAAGCTACTCATGCACGCTCTGCCTGTGGCTCTATAGACTATCTGCCTGGCACTCTCGATGAGGTGCAATCCATCTCCAGCATTCTCACAGAGCATCGTGTCAGCGCAACAACGCTTACTAACAATCACGCTACAGAAGAGTCGTTCAAACGTCTGGACGGCAACTCGCCCAACATCATACACATTGCCACACACGGATTCTTCTTCAGCGATGACAATCGTGCCTTCGACTTCGACCTTGGCGAGCTGTCGCAGCATGCATCAAGCGAGGATGCAGCCCTGAGCAACTCTGGACTGCTGTTCTGCGGTGCCGCAGCGCTACTCGGCGAGACTCACTACTCGGGAGAAGATGGTGTGCTGACGGCTCGCGAGCTCTCGCGCTTGGATCTCAGCCACACCGACCTTGTGGTACTATCAGCCTGCGAGACAGCACAAGGGCGCGTGACAGGCGATGGTGTATTTGGTCTGCAACGCGGTTTCAAGAAGGCCGGAGTAGGTTCTCTGATGATGACACTTTGGCAGGTAGACGACCGAGCCACCCAGCTGCTCATCACCGAATTCTACCGCAACCTCTTTGTCCGACACCTTGACAAGTACAAGGCACTCACGCTGGCACAGCACTATCTGCGCACACTGGAGGACGGACGCTATAATGCTCCAAAGTATTGGGCTGCATTTATCCTCTTAGATGCAATCTAGAAAATGGTTAACGGGGGTGTGCAGGACTACTGCATGTACCACTCGTCGTCGATGAATATCATCGGGAGCAGTATTTGCTCTGATGTATTGTCGGCGTAGGTTATAGACAGCATCACGCTGGCTGTGCTGTCCTGTTCCTGCACATCGGTCGCATCGATGCTTAACCACTGGCCATGTTTCCGCCAGCGAGTCTGCATCTGCTGCTCAACAAGCTGCTGCAACTGCCGACGATATTCTTCAGGGAACTCATCGATGCCTGCCATGCCCTCCACGAAGGCGGCGTAGTGGCCGCTCTTCAGCAGGAGATAATAGCCCTCGGCAGCCTCGCCAGCTGTCATTTCGTCAGGCTGTTCCTTCGACGTACATGCGCAGATAAGTGTCAGGCCGAGTAGTGCGGGCAGTAGCTTGACAATGTGAAATGTAGAATGCAAAATGTGGTTCATTTGCGTATTACGCGTGTCACACGCCCGTTGCTACCGAAGACCACCTTTGTGCCATCCTCGTAGTCCCACTGAGTTCCGCCGCTGTTGAGCCTGTGCGTGCGATGCGGGTCGCCCTTGCTCATGCGCACCTCTTCCTGTGTCATACCCTTCTCTACCATACCGCCCATCATATGCATGAACGGAGCGCTACCGGAGCTGTAAGTGCCACCCTGGTTGTGCCGTATCACGCCGTCGCTGGGAGTGTACGTGGTACCGATGGAGAAAAGCTCCGGGAAGTAGGCCTCGTCGTTGCCATCGATATTGCCTGCCACGTTGTCGTTCACCCAAGTGACATCCTTCTGATAGATGACGCCCTGCCTATTCTGCAGGCGCAGGGTATAGTAGTTGCTATTGGGACGGGCTGTGACATCCATCACGGTGAATGTCGTGCCCTGAGTGATGTTCTTGTTGCTTCCAGCGTGTGTCATGCGGGTAGCACGGCGTGTGGTTATCTGCTTGCCCTTAAGCTGACCTGCAACGCTGGCCGAGCGTGCATCGGTATCGCTGCCCAGAGAGAATGCGTTAGCGAAGTAGTGGTGAGCCTTCGAGGTGACAAACTCATCGTCCAGCATACCGCTGTTGGTACGGCTCATCGCCACGGTCTGGAAGAACAGCTCGCCATCGTCGGTCTGGAATACAATCTTCACCGGATACTCGCGCGTGCCGACACCAATCTTAGTGATGGTGACGTGCTGGTCGGAGCGCAACTGCTTTTCCTCGTAGCCGCGTGCGCTGTTCTGGCGGTCGCGGTAGACCGTGGGCAGCTTGAGCCACAGCTCGTGGCCAATGAGCAGTTCGCGAGCCTTGTCGACATCGCCCAGATAGGCCAATGCCGGCACACCGCCCTGCACCTTGATGCAATACTCCTCGAATGAGAAGTTGCGCACCTCGTAGTAGTAGGTCTTCTCGTTGTCCACGCAATGGAACAGCAGGCGGAACCAGCCACGTTCCGTGGTCTGATGGCCCACGTACTCCATAATCTTATGGAGCAGCTCGCCGGTCCCCACCTCATGGCCAGTTATGGAGTCTGTGAATGTTCGCATGGTGACATCACGCTCGCCAGGCACCACCATGAACCTCATGCCGTACTCCCAGTCGCACATCGACAGGTATGGGAAGTTGTCGTTCAGGAACTGCTCCTCCGGCGACATGGAAGATGTCGCAGCAGCTGCCACGGCACTATCGGCGGCAGTAGGCTCAGGCTCCGTGCTTACTATATAGTCATTCTGTGCCTTCAACTCCATGCTGACGGCAAGTAGCATCACACTAAATATTATAAATAGGTATAGTTTGGATTGCTTCATAACTGACAGTTCTTTGTTCATAATTCGCATTTGCGCTGCAAAGGTACGAGTTATTGGTGACATAACGCCTGCCATTATGCTACTTTTATGCGTTGATATCTGCCATATCGCACAAATACGCGGCCAAAATGTCAGTTTGGCACGGCGTTTGCTAACATATTTGTGACTGCCTGCACTCAAAGCGCAGCAGTGGTAACAAACTGTTTAATCAACAAATAAAGCAAATATCATCATGGGAAAGATTATTGGAATTGACTTGGGTACGACAAACTCCTGCGTATCCGTATTTGAGGGCAACGAGCCAGTTGTCATCACAAACAGCGAGGGCAAGCGCACAACTCCCTCCATCGTGGCATTCTTGAAGGACGGCGAGCGCAAGGTGGGCGATCCAGCCAAGCGCCAAGCTATCACCAACCCAAAGAACACCATCTACAGCATCAAGCGTTTCATGGGTGAGACCTACGACCAGGTTCAGACCGAGATAGGCCGTGTGCCATATCAGGTTGACCGCGGCACAGGCAACACTCCACGTGTGAACATCGAGGGCCGTCTGTACACTCCACAGGAGATAAGCGCAATGGTGCTGCAGAAGATGAAGAAGACTGCCGAGGACTACCTCGGTCAGGAGGTGACGGAGGCCGTCATCACCGTACCAGCCTACTTCAGCGACTCCCAGCGTCAGGCCACCAAGGAGGCAGGCCAGATTGCAGGTCTCGAAGTGAAGCGCATAGTCAACGAGCCTACAGCTGCTGCTCTGGCCTACGGCGTTGACAAGGCCAACAAGGACATGAAGATTGCTGTGTTCGACCTCGGCGGCGGTACATTCGATATCTCCATCCTGGAGTTCGGCGGCGGCGTGTTCGAAGTGCTGAGCACCAATGGTGACACTCACCTTGGCGGCGACGACTTCGACCAGGTAATCATCGACTGGATGGCTGCTGAGTTCAAGAGTCAGGAGGGTATCGACCTCAAGCAGGACCCGATGGCACTTCAGCGTCTGAAGGAGGCTGCCGAGAAGGCCAAGATAGAGTTGTCCAGCGGCTCCAGCACAGAAATCAACCTGCCGTACATCACAGCTGTGAACGGTGTACCTAAGCACTTGGTTATGACGCTGACACGCGCCAAGTTCGAGCAGCTGGCCGACCGTCTCATCCAGGCCTGCAAGGTTCCGTGCCAGAAGGCTATGCAAGATGCTGGTCTGACCAACGCCGACATCGACGAGGTAATCCTCGTGGGCGGTTCCAGCCGCATCCCTGCCATCCAGAAGCTCGTTGAGGACTTCTTCGGCAAGGTGCCTTCCAAGGGTGTAAACCCCGACGAGGTAGTGGCCGTGGGTGCTGCCATCCAAGGTGCTATTCTCAACCGCGAGAGCGGCGTGGAGGATGTGGTACTGCTTGACGTGACTCCGCTGTCAATGGGTATCGAGACTCTGGGCGGCGTGATGACCAAGCTCATCGATGCCAACACCACCATCCCGACCAACAAGAAGCAGGTGTTCAGCACAGCTGCCGACAACCAGACCGAGGTTACCATCCACGTGCTGCAGGGCGAGCGTCCTATGGCATCGCAGAACAAGAGCATCGGTCAGTTCAACCTCACCGGCATTGCTCCCGCACCACGCGGCGTGCCACAGATCGAGGTTAGCTTCGACATCGACCGCGACGGTATCCTGAAGGTATCTGCCAAGGATCTCGGCACAGGCAAGGAGCAGGCCATCCGCATCGAAGCCTCCAGCGGTCTGTCCAAGGAGGAGATTGAGCGCATGAAGGCTGAGGCCGAGGCCAATGCCGATGCCGACAAGAAGGAGCGCGAGAAGGTAGACAAGCTCAACCAGGCCGACAGCATGGTGTTCCAGACCGAGCAGATGCTGAAGGACAGCGGTGACAAGCTGCCAGCTGACATCAAGGCAGAGGTTGAGGCAGCCGTGCAGAAGCTGAAGGATGCCCACAAGGCGCAGGACCTCACAGCCATCGATGCCGCTATGACACAGCTCAACGAGGCTTCCAAGAAGCTCTATGCCCAGGCTCAGGGTGCTGGCGGCGCAGCAGGTGCCAATGGCCCATTCGGTGGCGCAGGCCAGCAGGGTGGAGCCCAGCAAGGCGGCAGCAACAGCAAGCAGGGCGACAACATCCAGGATGCCGACTTCGAGGAGGTGAAGTAAGCAAGCGAAGCATTATTATTGCAAACGATACTCTCTAAGCACATCAATAAAGCGTGCAGGTCATCACGACTTGCACGCTTTTTTTGCTGTAATGGCGGGAGTGTAGAAGAATTATCATACCTTTGTCGGTAATTGATACTAACATAACCGCGAAACACCATGAAAAGACTCTACACATTCTTGCTCAGTATTGCTGTGGTATCAGCATTACCACTTGGGGCACAAGTGACATTCAACATCGATGCAGGCCGGGCAGGTTCTGCCATCGGGCCGCTACACTACGGTCTGTTCTTCGAGGAAATCAACCACGCAGGCGACGGTGGTCTGTATGCCGAGCTAGTGCGCAACCGCTCCTTTGAGGACAATACGTCTGCACCCGACTATTGGAACTCAATATCGGGTGCCACGCTATCGCTGGTGTCGGAGGGCTTGCTGAACGAAGCACAATCCTGCTGCCTGCGCACCAGTATCACGCAGTCAAACGGCGGATTCAAGAATAGTGGATACTGGGGTATAAGCATAGTGCGGGGCGAGACCTACACGTTCAGCGCATGGGTGCGTGCAGAGAGCACATACAACGGCCGCATTACGGTACAGCTGCTCAATAGCGGCAACAGCGCCGTAGGTTCAGCCAGCATCAACGTTCAGCTCACGGAGGAGTGGCAGAAGATTGAAGCCGCCATCACGGCTACCGCCACCGTCACGTCGGGCAGTCTGGGCCTGCGATGCTCCAAGACGGGCGTGGTGCTGTGGGATGTGGTGAGCCTGATGCCGCCCACTTACAAGAACCGCCCCAACGGTTGCCGGCGCGACCTGGCCGAGATGCTGGCCTCGATGCATCCACGGTTCATGCGCTTTCCGGGCGGCTGCTTCGTGGAGGGGCAGGCTCGCGACGGGCTGACGAACCGCTTCGAATGGAAGAAGACAATAGGACCCATAGAGGAGCGTCCTGGGCATTGGAATGTGAACTGGAACTATCGGGTGAGCGATGGTCTAGGCTTCCACGAGATGCTGCAACTGGCCGAGGATCTTGGCGCCGCGCCCCTGTTTGTGGTCAACATAGGACTGGGGCACGGATGGTATCAGGCCTACGACGAGCTGGACGAATACATACAGGAGGCGCTGGATGCGCTGGAATATGCCAACGGCGACGGCTCCACAGAGTGGGGAGCACGGCGCATCGCAGCCGGGCACCCGGAACCGTTCAACCTGAAGCTGATAGAGATTGGCAACGAGAACTACAACTTCACATCAACCAACAACATCGACCAGAGCGACCACTATGCTGAGCGCTACCGCCAGTTCTACGATGCCATCAAAGCCCGCTACCCCGATGTGGTGTGCATAGGCAACGTCGAATCGTGGGGTACAGACTCGCCCTCGTGGCGCAACGACAACCCCGTGGAGGTGGTGGATGAGCATTACTACCGGTCGCCCTCATGGTTCGCAGGCCAGTACAACAAGTACGATGCCTATGACCGCGCCAAGTACAAAGTGTATGCCGGCGAGTACGCCGTGACGCAGGACTTCGGCACAAATGGGCACCTCACCGCAGCTCTGGGCGAAGCGATATATATGCTGGGCATGGAGCGCAACTCCGATGTGTGCATCATGGCTTCGTATGCTCCCATTTTTGTTAATGAGAACGACCAGCTGTGGCGGCCCGACATGATACGCTTCAACAGCTCGGCCAGCTACGGCACGCCCTCCTACTGGGTCCAGCACATGATGTCCAACAACGTTGGAGCACAGAACGTGCAGTTCACCGAAAGCGGCAACAGCGACAACATGGAGCATCAGACCATGGGACTGTCTACATGGTCTACCGCCGCTCGGTTTGACAACCTGGTGGTGACCGATGCCAGCGGCAACGTGCTCCTGTCCGACGACTTCGAGGCTCCGAGCGAACTGTGGACCGACAATGGCGGCACCTGGCGCACATCGGATGGGGTGCTCACGCAGGGCAGCACCTCGATGCAAGGCAGCATCTATGCCAACAGCACGGATCTTGGCGAGAACTACACTATCAGCCTTCAGGCAACCAAGACCGCCGGCGACGAGGGCTTCCTGATAGCTTTTCGTATGTCCGACACCAGCAACTACTGCTGGTGGAACCTCGGTGGCTGGGGCAACACACAGCACGCTGTGGAGTGGTGCAGGCAGGGTGCGAAGCAGACGGTTGCCGCAACATCTGGCTCGCTTGTCACCGGCCAGACCTACAACATACGCATCGAGGTGCGCGGCGATGCCGTCAAGTGCTACCTCAACGGTTCCCTCCTACACAGCTTCTCGTTGCCAGTCGAGCGTCAACTCTATGCCGCCACGAGCCTCAATGCTGCGCAGGACACGCTGATTGTGAAGATTGTCAACCCATCGGCCACCGATCTATCCACCTCGCTGCGCATCAGCAATGCCACCGTAACCGGCGGCAGCCAGATAGTGCTCACAGCCAGTTCGGGCACGGCAGAGAACACCATGAGCACCAGGAAGAACGTCACTCCGAAGAGTGCCCTAATGGATAATGGACCATGGACCATGGAGAATGGACAATGGGTCATTCCCTGCTCCGCTCCTGCCTACTCGCTATCCATACTGAAGCTGGGCGTGACCGACGTCACGACAGCAACCGACATCACAGCCCCCGATGCATCTACGGTTTTAGCCGTCAGCAGCCAGTTGGACCATCTGGGCAAGCGGTTCTGCTACATTCATGCCGACACGCAACTGCCGACATTTGTCAGCGGCGCCAAGGTAGAATGGTCGATGCAGGACGAAACGCAATATGCGCAGTTGGTAACTACCGCCGCATCACAGCTGCTGCATGTGGAGGCTCCTGTGGTGACAGGGCGAGATGCATCCGGCGCTACTGAGGAGTTGGCAAGCGATGCCGTTGCCGCCGGCACGCTCATAGCCACAGTCACCTACGAAGGCGGCAGCAAGCAGGTGCTCTGCTACCCCGTGCACGTAGCGCCAGCCGACGATGCCGTAGGCTACCTGTATGCCTTTATGAACAGCACACAGGAAATAACCAACTTCGCCCTGGGCACCAAGGCTGGGCAGGCACACGAGTTCAATGTACTGCTGAACGGAGCCGAGGTGTTCCCGACCGCAGAGCTGGCACGCATAGAGGGCGGTACGCGCGATGCCTATCTGGGCCGCGGCACGGACAGGTGGCCTTACGTCATTCTGGCCACCGACATGTGCGTGGCTCGCAGCGGTGTGTGGAACAACTACGGTTTCGACATCATACGCTCCCGGAACTTGATGCAATGGGAGAGCACAACGCTCGATTTCCGCCAAGGCAAGCAGATATTCTCCGACCCCGATGCCGTGACCGATGCCTACACTACCGATGCGGCCTATAGCCTCATCAACCGCGTCTGGGCGCCGCAGTTCGTGTGGGACCGCGAGGCTGGCAGGTGGCTCGTGTACTACAGCCTGCTCTCGTCCAACAGCGGCGACAGCTACGACAAAATCTACTACTCCTATACCGATGACTTCGAAAGCGTCAGCCAGCCGCGACTGTTCTTCGACCCTGGCACAGCCGTGATAGATGCCGACATCTTCTGGAACCCATACGACAGCCTTTATCACATGCTCTTCAAGCGTGAAGCCGCATCCGGCTCCGCACGCGGCATCTACGAGGCCACCAGCCCTACCCTCGTGGGTGGTACATGGACGGAAGTGCTGCACATCACCTTCGAAGGCACCAATCAGGTGGAAGCTCCCACTTCTATACGTCGCATCAACGAGGACGACTACACCTTTACCTATATGCGCTACAGCGGCGGCTCGGCCTATAAGTACTGCGATACCGACCACCTGGGCCTCAACCCCACAGCCTCGCACACGCTGAAAGGCACCGGCAACTTCCAGCACGGCAGCATACTGGCTATCACGCAGGATGAGTGGGCCACTCTCTCGGCATGGGGGCAGATACGCGACCTGCTGAACGAGGTGCGCGCCCTGCGTGCGGCTACTGGCTCTACCGTCTACGATGCAGCCATAGCACAAGCCGAGAACGCGCTGGCCAGCGACGACATCCACGCTGCTGCCACAGCGCTACCAGCAGCCATACAGACGCTGGAGGACGCCAAGCAGAACAATCTGGACCAGTTCGTGCACCCAGGCGAGACAACCGACTTCACCAGCCTGCTGGCCAATCCCCGTTTCGACAGCACAGACGGCTGGCAGGGTACGGCATGGACTGCCATCGGCTCCAGCGGCGTGGCAGAGCAGTTCAACAAGAGCGACTTCGACGACTACCAGGTGCTACTCAACATGCCGGCCGGCATCTACACCTTCCAGAGCCAGGGCTTCTACCGCAACGGTTCCAAATCGACAGCATGGAATGCCCGCGCAGCCGGCACGGAGCAGCTGATACCTGTAATCTATATAGCCGAAGTAGACGACGATGGCCGCGTGCTACAGGAGTCCAGCACGCACTATATGTCCATCTACGATGAGTCCGTGACCGGATACACTTTCTCGCCCTTCACCTACCCCAACGACGTAAGCTCGGCCAGCGCAGCCTTCAATACCGCCGGCCACTACAAGGGCAATGCGGCTCAGCTCACCCTGCATGATGTCGGCCATCTGCGCGTAGGCATTCGCAAGACAGGCCCCGCCGTGGCCAACGACTGGCTCTGCGTGGACAACTTCCAGCTATCCGTAGAGGGCATAGCTACCGGCGTAGCGCCTGCGGCAATAGCGAATGGCGATTGCGGACGGGTCAATTACATCTACGACATCAGCGGGCGACAGATACCTGCGCAAGGCGCTAAAGCCAGAGGCATATACATAGTCCGCCCGGCTCAAGGCGGCACTTCGTACCGGCAGAACGCGACCAAGATCATACGCTAACCATCACCCAATATCCTAATATCGCAATATCGCAATATCCTAATATCCCTATGAGACACCTACTACTTGTACTCTTAGCCGCGATGGGCTGCACCAGCCTCTGGGCCGACCTGCCCGAAGGAACATATTACATTCAGAATGTAGCCACCGGCACATTCCTCACATCGGGAGCCAACTACGGCTATCGTGGAGTGCTGCGCGAGCACGGACTGGACTTCAAGGTCACAGGTTCGGGCACCAGCTATACGCTACAGACTCGCCTGAACGGTGAGACTTGCGTGATGAAGTCCAGCGACGGCTACCTCGACGGCACGTCCGACACATGGCAAATCACCGAGCTGGGCGATGGCACCTACGCCATGTACAGCGCCAGCAAGGGCTTCTACTATGGCTACAACCCGGAGTACACGTACCCCTACATCCCGCGTCTGGACAAGTACACCACTACCGACTACGAAGGCACACATTGGCGCTTTCTCACCCGCGAGCAGCTGGCTTCGACGCTCAGCGGTGCCTCTGCCGACAAGCCGATGGATGCATCGTTTCTCATCACAGCACCTGACTTCCTGACCAAGGACCATCGGGTGCTGACCGACAAGTGCTGGGGCAACGACCTCACAGCCATAGGCGGCAACACCAGTAGCTCCAGTTCGCTGCTGAACAATGCCAATGCCGAGAAATTCAACACGGCATCGTGGAATGTCGTGCAGACCATCACCGGCATACCCAACGGCATCTACACTCTGTCTGTGCAGGGCTTCTACCGCTACGGCAGCGTCAGCACAGGGGCTGTGACTGCCTATCAGCAGGGCAGCAGCGAGCCGCTGGCCGAGCTCTATGCCGGCAGCAAGAGCACTCCGCTGCCCTACGTCTACGACGAGGCACAGCCCTCGGCAGTCAGCGGTTTCGGGCGCTCGACCGATGTGGGCTATGTGCCCGACAACCAGTCGCAGGCAGCCCAATGCTTTACTGATGGCTACTATGTGACCACCCTGACGGGCATCGTGGTGACCGACGGCACGCTGACCCTCGGTATACGCAAGCAGAACAAGGCCGTGAGCAACGACTGGGCCTGCTTCGACAACTTCACTCTGACGTACTACGGCGTGGACCTCACAGCCCTACGCGAGGCGGCGCTGGCGCAGATTGCCGACTACGAGGCTATGCTTTCCGACAGGCCCGATGCCACGTTCAGCACCATCGTTGCCGAGGCCAAGGCTGCTGTTGGCGGCGCCACGTCGGAAACTGTGATATCAGCTGCTATGACCAGCATCAAGGAGGCCTACGTGCTCTATCAGAGTGCCGGCACGCCCGTCGGCGAAGCCATCGACCTGACCCACATGCTGCGTAATGCCGACTTTGCCAACGGCACAGAGGGCTGGACGGCCACGGTACAGAACAACGCCGGCTACTCGCAGGCGTGGAGCGCCACCACCGATGGTAGCGTGGCCGTGGTCGAGGCATACGCCGGATGGGACAACTGGGAGCTGGCCGGCTATGAGCTCACCCAGACCGTAACACTCTCGGCTGGCAAGTACCGCCTGCGCGGACAGGCTTTCTACCGCTGGGGGCAGGCCTACAACAGCGACACTCAGGAGCAGAAGAGCCGCTCGTGCGCCTCGCTGGTGGCTGGCGACCGCGACACGCTGGTGGCCCGCCTGGGCGATGTCGTGATGCCCGACCTGCGTCCTGCCAGCTACGCCAACACTATCTATGAGGCAGCAGCAGCATTCAAGGCCGGCCTCTACTGGAACGAGCTCATCTTCACCCTCGACGAGCCTGCGACCATTGCCGTGGGCTACCGAGGCACCCACACGCGCGACTACAGTTGGTTCCTGGGAGGCCCCGTGACGCTGGAGAAGATAAGCGACGAGGTGCTGGCAGCCGAAACCGCGGCTGCGCTACAGGCTGCCAAGGACGGCTACAACGAGCTCAAGGACCGCTTCGAAGGCATCGCAGCCCAGTTCACCGACGGGCCGGTATTCGACACCTCTGAGGCCGATGCTGCCGCGGCAGCAGCCACGACGGTTGAGGCTGTCAGCGCAGCAGCCGATATGCTGGGCGAGGCTCTGGGGCAGTATATGACCGAAGCCGACATGCAGTTCGACCTCACATCGCTCATCGTGAATCCCGACTTCGAGACCGGCGATGCCGAGGGATGGGACGTGTTCAGCGTGGGCGACGTGAAGGTGCGCAGCACCGAGAACAGCACCTACGCCATGGAGGGCTCGCAGGGCGACTACCTGTTCAACACGTGGTACGAGAAGGATGCGGGAGCCTACAACCACTTCCTGCTGCAAACCCTTCGCCACCTGCCCGCAGGCTCCTACCAGCTCACGGGTATGCTGGCCTCCAATCAGACCAGCATCACGCTGCGCCTCGTGGCCAACACCAGCTATGCGGGCGTGACACCTGTCAGCAAGACCACAGCCGTGCGCGGCGAGCTGTCATTCAAGCTCACCGCTGTGACCGATGTGCGCCTGGGCGTGCAGAGCAACCGCTGGTTCAAGGCCGACGACTTCCACCTGTACTACGGCAGCACGGTGTTCCAGCAGCGCAAGGCCGCGCTGGAGAAAATGTCCGTCTACGATGCCATAGCCGCCCAGGGCGACAACCGCACAGCC
Source organism: uncultured Prevotellaceae bacterium (assembly GCA_937910905.1). GTDB lineage: Bacteria > Bacteroidota > Bacteroidia > Bacteroidales > Bacteroidaceae > Physcousia. Next base: position 2,567 of record CALEPV010000055.1, on the reverse strand, counting down.
TACGATGCCGCTGCCGCCGCTGCACGCACACACCTGGAGGCTGCCCAGACAGCCGCAGAGATGTCGGCCGCCGTGACCGAAGTGCTGGATGCGCTGAAGACTCTCATCAGCACCACCCCGGCACGAAGCGGGCAATGGGACATCACGGCACTTGTGGCCAACCCCGACTTCTCCTACGGTCTGACCAGCTGGACCACCACGGGCACCACCAACGTGAGTAGCGGCATAGCCGAGGCGTGGAACATCACCACATCCTACCGCGTGGGGCAGACGCTTGCCGACATGCCGGCCGGCACCTACACGCTGAGCGCACAGGGCTTCTACCGCCACGGCGACTATGCCAACACGCAGTCGCAGTACATGATGGGACGCAACTACGTGCGCGCATCGCTCCAGCTGGGCGGCACCACAGCTCCGCTGCACAGCATCTACGACGACACACGCTTCAACACCGCCAGCGCCAGCGCGGAGAACAAGCCCATGCTGGACGGCAGCTCGTTCCCCAACGACATGGCCACCGCCAGCGCCGCCTTCGGCCGCGGACAGTACTGGAACACGCTCCGCACCACGGTCGAGAAGCGCGGCAACATCGGCATAGCCATACGCATGGCCAACGCCATAGAGCACAGCTGGCTGGCGTTTGACAACTTCCACCTCTACTACGGTCAGTCCGTGGCAGTATCGCTCGACACGCTGACCTCGCTGCCCAGCTCCACCTATGCCGACGTGACCTCCACACGCACGTTGCGGGCCGGACGGCTCAACGCCCTATGCCTGCCTTACGATGCCGACGTGGCCAGCTTCAAGGCTGTCTACGAGCTGGCTGGCCTTGCGGCCGGCAACGCTACGCTGATACCAGCCCGCGAGATGAAGGCAGGACGTGCCTACCTGGTCGAGGTCGATGCCGACCAGCTGCTGGCAGCCACAGGCGTGCTGCTGACCAACGTCCGGCCCGACAGCATACCGGCACTCTGGGACGGCACATTCCAGCAGGGAGGCTACGCAGCCCGAACCGTGCGCAACGCCTGCGTACTCAACGATGCCGGCACAGCCTTCGAGCTGCGTGCCGAGGCACAGCTGCCCGCCTGCACACCGGCGTTCTACCCCCCAACGGGCACTTCGGCCTACAGCATTCAGGCCCCGCAACCTTTCGACTGGAGCGCAGTCAGCTTTGCTCCGCAGATAGAGAACACACAGGCCCACGGCTTCCTCGCCGGCACCACCTACACGCCCGAGAGTGCATCCGTCATCACCGGCTACAACATCGCGCCGCCGGCACGACGCGACTACCCAGCCTCCGTGGTGATACCCATCCCCGCTCAGGCCTCGGCACCCAAGGCGCAGAGCATCACCATCGGCACCACAGCCGCGCTGGACGAAGGAGCGTGGACCGTTGCCATGAAGCCGGGTGCCACCACTTGGTGGGTGAACAACTTCGTGCCCGGCCAGACCTATTACTATAAGGTAGAGGCCGACGGCACGGAGCTGACCCGCGGACAGTTCACGCCAGCAGGCCATCTGCGGATGATCTACCTGCGCTCCGGCAGCAACATACGCGACCTGGGCGGATGGCAGACCGAGGACGGCCGACGGCTGCAGTACGGCCACCTGTTCCGCGGCGGCGAAATGCACGGAGGCCAGCAGACAACGCTCACCGCGGCCGACATCGTCGAGCTGAAGCGCCTGGGCGTAGCAGCCGAGCTCGACCTGCGCGAGGAGGTGGACTTCGCCAACGGAGTGACCACTAGGTCGGCGCTGGGCACCAGCGTACCCTACTACTACTTCGACCAGCACGAGTTCGGCGGCACGGCACTGGAGATGTACCGCGACAAGTACCGCCATGCCTTCGACTTCGTGGCCAAGAACCTTGAGGCCGGACGCTCCGTGTACTTCCATTGCATCTGGGGTGCCGACCGCACGGGAGCCATGGCATTCCTGCTGGAAGGTCTCTGCGGCGTGACCCGCAGCGAGATGTACAAGGACTACGAGCTCACCACATTCTCCAAGGCCGGCAACCGCACCAAGGACGGTCTCGACTCGAAGTTCACCTTCATCGACACCTTCGAGGGTGCCACCCAGCAGCAGCGCTTCTACCGCTACCTCAACGAGTACGTAGGCGTGCCCGCCGACACCCTCGGCGTCATACTCAGTACCATGCTCGACGACCCGCAGGGCCTGGGCATCGATGCCCCGATGTACGACGAAGGCTCCGCTCGCGACGCGCAGAACGGCCCCGTCGGAACTCATCAAGCCGACAGCTACTACGACCTCTCCGGCCGCCGCATCCCTGCCGACCGTCGCCGCCCCCTGCAGAACGGCATCTACGTGAACCGCGGCCGCAAAGTCGTAGTGAACTCAGCCCGCCAGCCGTAGGGTGCACAGCGTAGTATGTACATAGCTCGAAAGCCCCTTGTCACCCCACAGCGACAAGGGGCTTTCGCGACTCCTTGATGCAGCCACCGTGCTGCGCAAGATGTTGCACCGCGGTGCAACGGGTTCTCCACCGTGCTCCAAGTGGTCTTGCACCGCGGTGCAAGAAGTCCTCCACCGCGGTGCACGAATATAAC
>CALEPV010000054.1 GCA_937910905.1 uncultured Prevotellaceae bacterium | reverse complement strand
ATCCGCGACAACATCTGCGGCCCCGGCGGACAGCAGGTGCGCATAGAGATGTTCTGCCACGGCGCGCTATGTATGGCTGTAAGTGGCAAGTGCTACCTCAGCCTACAGCACACAGGCCGCTCGGCCAACCGCGGCGAGTGTATGCAGCTGTGCAGACGAAGTTACACCGTACGCGACCGCGAGACCGGCACCGAGCTAGACATCGATGGTCCGTACATTATGAGCCCTAAGGACCTGAAGACCATCGATTTCCTGGACAAGCTGATGGCCGCCGGCGTGCGTGTCTTCAAGATTGAAGGCCGTGCCCGCGGCCCAGAGTACGTACACACCGTGGTGACTACCTACAACGATGCTCTCACCTTCTTCCTGGAGCATCAGGACACGCTCCCCACCTCCCGTCCACCAGTGGAGGAGTGGCGCGAGCGGCTGAGTCGAGTCTTCAACCGCGGTTTCTGGGACGGCTACTACCAGGGGCAGCACCTCGGCGAATGGTCCATGACCTACGGCTCGCAGGCCACCGAGCGCAAGGTGTACTGCGGCCGGGGCGTGAAGTACTACGCCCGTCTGGGTGTTGCCGAGTTCCACATTGAGGCCACCGAGCTGCATATGGGCGACAAGTTCCTAGTCACTGGTCCCACCACCGGCGCCCTCTACGGCGAGATCGTCGAGATGCACGGCGAGGACGGACAGCCCATCGACACCGCACGTCAAGGCATGAACATATCACTTAAGGTGGGCACACGTGTGCGCCCGTCAGACAAACTATTCCGCATAGACAAGACAACATGAATCCATCAACACAGACACTCATCGCCGATATCACAGCTACGCTGTCATCGCCCGAATCGCTCTACGGTCTCCTGCACGAGCACCGCGACGGCGATCCGTTGCCTTCACAGCCTGCGCTAAGCGAATTCATCGAGCTGTGCCGCAGCGTGCTTTTTCCAGGGTTCTACGGCCAGAGCAACGTGAACTCTAACAACCTGATGTACCACACCGGCGTGGCGCTGGAACGCATACACGGCCTGCTCACCGAGCAGATACAGGCAGGTCTGTGCTTCGCCAGCGGCTGGGGCCAGGTGGAGGCCTACGGCGAGACCTACGCCTCCGCACAGGATACACGCCGCCACAAGGCTGCGCAGCTGGCCACCGAGTTCATCAGCTGTCTGCCGCAGCTGCGCCAGACACTGGCCACCGACGTCGAGGCTGCCTACCTTGGCGACCCAGCTGCCGAGACCTACGGTGAGGTGATATCCTGCTACCCCATCATACGTGCCATCACCAACTACCGCGTGGCTCATGAGCTACTGCGACTCGACGTGCCGCTCATACCGCGCATCATCACCGAGATGGCTCATAGCCAGACAGGTATCGACATACACCCAGCCGCCACCATAGGCCACCACTTCACCATAGACCACGGCACAGGTGTAGTCATCGGTGCCACGTGCATCATCGGCAACAACGTGAAACTGTACCAAGGCGTGACCCTCGGTGCCAAGAGCTTTCCCGTGGACGAGCAGGGCAACCCCATCAAGGGCATACCGCGCCACCCCATACTCGAAGACAACGTAATCGTATACTCCAACTCCACTATACTGGGTCGTATCACCATAGGCCACGACTCCGTGATAGGCGGCAACCTATGGGTCACCGAGAATGTGCCGGCAGGCACACGCGTGCTCCAGCAGAAACCCAAAAGCAACCCATGCAACTCATAGCCAAGACCTTCCAGGGCCTCGAACCGCTGCTGGCCCAAGAGCTCACAGCCTTAGGTGCCGATGACATTGAAATCGGCCGCCGTATGGTGTCGTTCTCAGGCGACAAGACCATGCTCTATCGTGCCAACTTCTGTCTGCGCACCGCCATACGTGTGCTCAAGCCTATCAAGCAGTTCCGTGCCCGCAGCGCCGACGATGTGTACCGCGCCGTGCAGTCCATCGACTGGAGCCAGTACCTCACCACACAAACCACATTCGCCGTGGACAGTGTGGTGTTCTCCACCGAGTTCCGCCACAGCAAGTTCGTGGCCTACAAGGTGAAGGATGCCATCGTCGATCAGTTCCGCGAGCGCACCGGCGACCGTCCCAACGTCAGCGTATCAAACCCCGACCTGCGCCTGCACATACACATATCCGACTTCGATGCCACCCTGGCACTCGACAGCAGCGGTGAAAGCCTGCACCGTCGCGGATACCGACAGGAACAGGTGGCAGCACCGCTCAACGAGGTGCTGGCAGCCGCCATAGTGATGATGAGCGGCTGGGACGGTTCCACCGACTTCATCGACCCCTTCTGCGGCAGCGGCACCATAGCCATCGAAGCGGCACTGATAGCACGCGGCATAGCGCCAGGCATCTTCCGCAAGGGCTATGCCTTCGAGAAGTGGCCCGACTTCGACCCCGACCTGTTCAGCACCATCTTCAACGACGACAGTGCTGAGCGCGACTTCGGCCACCACATCTACTGCTACGACAACGATCCCATGGCCGTGGGCATAGCCACACGCAACATCAAGGCGGCCGGCCTCGGCAAGGAGATTAGCGTGGAGCTGCGCGACTTCAAGGACTTCGTGCGCCCCGATGCCAAGGCCATGATCATCACCAACCCACCCTACGGCGAGCGCATCAGCACGCCCGACCTGCAGGGGCTGTACCGTCTGATAGGACAGAAGCTCAAGCGCGAGTTCTCCGGCAACGAGGCCTGGGTACTCAGCTACCACGAAGAGTGCTTCGAAGCCATAGGTCTGAAGCCCTCCTTCCGTACCACCCTCTACAACGGCTCCCTCCAGTGCGAAGTACGCAAGTACCAGCTCTTCGACGGCAGCTACAACGCCCTCCGCGCCAGCGGAGGCACCATCAAGGAATCTGGCGACCGGCGGTTTTCCCGCAGGGATACCCGCGCCTCCCGCCGGGACAACCACACCTCCCGCCGGGACAATCACACCTCCCGCCGGGACTCCCGTTCCTCCCGCCAACATGGCTCCTCCCCCCGCACCCAGCGACAGCAGTCGCGCAAACGTTACTTTGAAGACAATGAAGAAGATTAGCCTCGCAACCCTCTGCCTGCTCGCATCCCTCACAGCAATGGCACAACTACAGACCTTGACCCTCAACGACCTGCTCGGCGGCGGCTCCAACTATTGGAACCTCCAGCCCAAGTACCTGTTCATACAGTGGTGGGGCGACATACCCATCGAGACCACCGTGGACAGTGTCGTGGTCATCAAAGCCAACGGTCAGCGCGGCCGCACCCTCTTCACCGCTGCCGACATCAACGTCTGGGCTGGCGAGACAGTATGCCGCAGCTGCCACAACATTGAGTTCCCCTATCCTGACAAGCCGCTGGTACGCATCCAGCTGCCGCGCCGTATAGTGCTGGTGAACTTCGACACTCACCGTGTGGAGCTCGACCTGCGCGTACCCGACGACAACGCACAGAACCTCGACTGGTGCGCCGCCTCGCGCCATCTGGCCTACACCGTGGGCTCCAACCTCGTGGTGCTGACCGCCGACGGCCAGCGCCTGCAGGTGACCACCGACGGCGACGACGTCACCCAGAACATTGTCTACGGCCAGGAGGTGTCACGCAATGAGTTCGGCATCGAGAAGGGCACCTTCTGGAGCCCCGACGGCCAGCACCTGGCCTACTACCGCAAAGACCAGAGTGCCGTGCCCTCCTACCCCCAAGTGGACATCACCACACACATAGCCACCACCTACGTAGACCACTACCCCATGGCCGGCGAAGCCTCCCAGCTGGTCAGCGTGGGCGTGTTCGACGTGGCCGCTAACACTAGCCTTTACCTCGACAGCCGGCGCCCGCAGACCGACTATATGACCAACCTCTCGTGGACACCCGACAGCCGCAGGCTCTATATCTTCGAGCTCAACCGCGACCAGGACCACATGCAGCTCTTCGGCTACGATGCCGCCACGGGGCAGAAGGACAAGCTGCCCGTAGTGGAAGAGAAGCACCCGCGCTACGTCGAGCCCCTGCACCCGCTGTCCTTCCTGCCGTGGGATGACACCAAGGCCGTGATGCAGACACGTCGTGACAACTGGAACCACCTTTATCTCATAGACCTCGCCACTCGGCAGGAGACCGTCTGGCACGCTGTCGACGGCGGCGGCACCGTGCTGGACCGCTGTCACACGCAGCGGCTCACCGCCGGCGACTACGAGATCATCAGCTTCCTGGGCTTCAATGAGAAGGCCCGCACCGCTGTCTTCATCGCCAATGCCGACCACCCTCTGCGTCATGGCATATACACCGCGGCCGTCAAGGGCAACACCAAAGGCGACTATAAGCGCATCAGCGTGGACGATGGCTGCCACACCGCCACCCTGTCAGCATCTGGCACACAGCTCATAGACCTCTACAGCTCGCCCACTGTGCGGCGCTCCATCAACCTCATTTCCACCGCCAGCGCCAAAAGCACCAACCTGCTCACCGCCAGCGACCCGCTGGCCGGCCGCTACTTCTTCCCCGAGATTACCAGCGGCAGCATCAAGGCGGCCGATGGCCAGACCGATCTCTATTACCGCCTCATAAAGCCCGTTGACTTCGACCCCTCGAAGAAGTACCCCACCGTGGTCTATGTCTACGGCGGCCCGCACGCCCACAATGTGCAGGCTTCCTGGGGCTATTACTACCGCGGCTGGGAGATTGACATGGCATCGCGCGGCTACGTGATTTTCGTGCTCGACAACCGCGGTTCGCAGTACCGGGGCCATAAGTTCGAGAGCGTCATTCACCGTCAGCTGGGTGTCAACGAGATGGCCGACCAGATGAAGGGCGTGGAGTTCCTGCGTACCCTGCCATACGTCGACACCGACCGCCTGGGTGTGCACGGATGGAGCTTCGGCGGCTTTATGACCACCAACCTAATGCTCACACATCCTGACGTATTCAAGGTAGGCGTGGCTGGCGGCCCCGTGGTCGACTGGAAGTACTACGAGGTGATGTACGGCGAGCGCTACATGGACACCCCGGAACAAAATCCCGACGGCTACGCACAGTGCGGCCTCCTGCACAAAGCAGCCAACCTCCAGGGCCGTCTGCAGATCATCATAGGGGGCAATGACCCCATCTGCGTGCCGCAGCACTCCCTGTCGTTCATCCGCAAGTGTGAGGACGTGGGCACACAGCCCGACTTCTTCATCTACCCGGGCGATGGTCACAATATGTTCGGCACCGACCAAGTACACCTCCACGAGCGCATTACCCGCTACTTTGAGGACTACCTCAAGTAGCACCCCGTGCACGTACCCTCCCGCGCCACCGCCACCGCGCGCAGCCACCACAACCTGTTTGCATCCCCATATCATCCAATATACACATCCTCCCACATCACCCTACCCAAAACACCCCACCACCATGAACATCCTACTCTTAGGCAGCGGCGGCCGTGAGCACGCCCTCGCATGGAAGATATCCCAGTCACCCCGTGTGAGCCACCTCTATGTGGCTCCCGGCAACGCCGGTACAGCCGGCATCGCCACCAACCTGTCATTCAAGGCCGACGACTTCGCTGCCGTCAAGCAGGCCGTACTCGACTGCCATATAGATATGGTGGTAGTAGGCCCTGAGGACCCGCTGGTCAAGGGTATCTATGACTACTTCCGCGACGATGCCGAAGTGAGCAGCATACCCGTCATCGGCCCGTCCAAGGCCGGTGCCGTGCTCGAAGGCTCCAAGGACTTCGCCAAGGGCTTCATGCAGCGCCACGGCATCCCAACAGCCGCCTACCAGACCTTCGATGGCGACCATCTGGCCGACGGCCTCGCCTTCCTTGAGACACTGAAACCGCCCTATGTGCTGAAAGCCGACGGCCTCTGCGCCGGCAAGGGCGTGCTCATCCTGCCCACCCTGGAGGAGGCCCGCGAGGAGCTGAAGGAGATGCTGGACGGCATGTTCGGCAACGCCTCAAGCCGTGTGGTCATCGAGGAGTTCTTGAGCGGTATTGAGTGTTCGGTGTTCGTGCTTACCGACGGCCGCCACTACAAGATTCTGCCTGAAGCCAAGGACTACAAGCGCATCGGCGAGGGCGACACAGGCCTTAACACCGGTGGCATGGGCAGCGTATCGCCCGTACCGTTTGCCGACGCCGCATGGATGCAGAAGGTCGAGGACCGCATCATACGCCCCACCGTGGAGGGTCTCGCTGCAGAGGGCATCGACTACAAGGGCTTCATCTTCTTCGGCCTCATCAACTGCGGTGGCGACCCGAAGGTCATTGAGTACAACTGTCGTATGGGCGACCCCGAAACCGAGACCGTCATGCTGCGCATCAAGAGCGATTTTGTAGACCTGCTCGAAGGCGTGGCCTGCGGCGACTTGGACCAGCGACCGCTGGAGACCGACCCGCGTGCTGCTGTGTGCGTGATGCTCGTATCGGGCGGCTATCCAGGCAGTTACAAAAAGGGCTTCACAATCAGCGGCATAGACAGCGTGGAGGGCAGCGTGGTGTTCCATGCAGGCACAGTCCTCAATGCCGATGGCCGTGTGGCTACCGCGGGTGGGCGTGTCATCGCGGTGAGCAGCTACGGCCACGACAAGAACGAGGCTCTGGCCCACAGCTTCTCCGAGGCCCAGAAGATACAGTTTGAGGGGCGCTACTTCCGCCGCGACATCGGCGCTGACCTATAATGTAGCTGGCGGTAAGCAGTAAGCAGTAAACAGTAAAATGTACGGACACAGGCGCAGGCTACAGAACAAGGTAGCGGAGAGCAGCATCACGCTCCCCGCGGCCGCTGTGCTGGCCGCCCTGCTGTGGTGGTTGCCACAGGGCAGCTACAGCAACGAGGCGCTAGCGGGCTGGGCGGTCTATGCCCTGACCACCTACGTGCTCATCGAGCTGACCAACGTCAACGTGTTGCTCCGTGTGCGCTCGCGCCTCACATCCAGCATCTTCATCACGCTGCTTGCGGTTTGTGGATTCGTACATCAGCTGCAACCCGCCACCATAGCCGCCCTTGCTGTGGTCTGCGCGCTGTACGCCTTGTTCACCACCTACGAGCGACGACAGCTCACCGCCCCCACCTTCCACTCCTACCTGCTGCTGTCTCTGGGCAGCCTAGCCCTGCCGCCTTTGCTGCTACTGATGCCGGTGCTGCTGTTCTGCCAGGGAGTTTATATGCGCAGCCTGTCGTGGCGCACTTTCATGGCCGCCCTCATAGGCACTGTCGTGCCCTACTGGATATGGGCCGCGATAGCCACGGCCACGGCCACCTTCGTCCCGCTGCAGCGGCAGGCGCTGGCCATCGTAGATCCCATCAATGCGCCCATACTGGCCGTTCAGAGCGGGCAATCGCTTATGGCCGCCTTCTATCAGCGGCTATGGGACACCCTGCATTCAGGCACCAGCCTGTCCGACCTAAACTATGCCCTGCTGCTGCCTGCGCACTTGCGCGCACACGTGTCCCCGTTATCGCTTGTGCCTCTGGCGGCAGCGGCCGTGGTGGTGGGAGTGCTGGGGCTCACGGGCTTCGTACACTACGTGCGCAGCCATTACGACGACAAGATACGTGTGCGCATGTGCTTCCATACGTTGCTCACCCTGCAGGTCGTCGTCACGTTGTGGCTGCTTGTGCAGCCGCGCCAACTGCCCCATCTGTTGCCGCTGCTTATGCTCACCACAGCTGCGCCAGTGGCCCATTTCTTCTCGCTAACCCACAGCCGCGGTAGCAATTTCTGGTTTGTCTGCTGCTGGCTGCTACTGGTGGCTGTGGGCATCGCAGCTCTGGCCCTGCCATACTTTTTCGAGGAGGCCATTCCCGCCGTCCCGGCCTATGACCTCAGTGCCATAGTACTGTTCTAGTTCGTCCACGGAAGAATGGGTAATCATAAAGCTCGAAGAAAGAGGCAAGAATGAATGACACAGAACCGAAATATGACATAAAACATAGCGCAAAGTGTTTGAAGTCTCGCAGATAGGCGTTACCTTTGTCGCGAGAACATCCTTCTGGTGAGATTACTATGCGACCAAGAGCAGCATATATAGACATTATGCGGAATCATGCCAACGAGCTCAAAGAGCGATTGGGCATCACATCGATGTGGCTGTTTGGTTCCGTAGCCCGCAACGAGCATCACGATGGCAGCAACATAGATGTATTTGTGACCATGCCATCGAAATCCTACACACACGTTGCAGCCACCAATTACTTGGAGCAACTGCTAGGCTACCATGTGGATATAGTGCAGGAGCATCGCCACATGCGCCCATTCTTCCGCAAACAAATAGAGCAAGATGGCATCGATATCTTTTAGACAACTAACGAACCTATAACTAACTATGTACGGTAAAATGCAAGAGCATCTGGCCAAGACATTGGCCGAGATACGCGAGGCGGGGCTCTACAAAGAAGAGCGCTTGATAGAGAGTCCACAGGCTGCTGCCATTCAGGTGGCAGGCAAGGAGGTGCTGAACTTCTGTGCCAACAACTATCTGGGCCTGTCGAACCACCCACGGCTGATAGCTGCCGCAAAGCGGATGATGGACGAGCGCGGCTACGGTATGTCGAGCGTGCGCTTCATCTGCGGCACACAGGACATACACAAGCAGCTGGAGGCTGCCATCAGTAAGTTCTTCAAGACCGAGGACACCATACTCTATGCCGCATGCTTCGATGCCAACGGCGGTGTGTTTGAGCCGCTACTCACAGAGGAAGATGCCATAATCAGCGACGCGCTGAACCACGCCTCCATCATCGACGGCGTGCGTCTGTGCAAGGCTAAGCGCTACCGCTACGCCAACGCCGACATGGAGGATCTAGAGCGCCAACTGCAGGCCGCACAGGAGCAGAGGTTCCGCATCATTGTGACCGACGGCGTGTTCTCGATGGACGGCAACGTGGCTCCGATGGACAAGATATGCGACTTGGCGGAGAAGTACGATGCTCTGGTGATGGTGGACGAGAGCCACTCGGCAGGCGTAGTGGGTCAGACAGGTCGCGGCGTCAGCGAGTTCTACGGCACACATGGCCGCGTGGACATCTACACAGGCACATTGGGAAAAGCATTCGGCGGCGCACTCGGCGGCTTCACCACGGGGCGCAAGGAGATAATAGACCTGCTGCGTCAGCGTTCACGCCCGTACCTCTTCTCCAATTCACTCGCTCCAGGTATCATAGGAGCCTCCTTGGAGGTGTTCCGAATGCTGGACGAGAGCAATGAGCTGCACGACAAGCTTGTGGACAACGTGACCTACTTCCGCACCCGCATGATGGCCAGCGGATTCGACATCAAGCCTACGCAGAGTGCTATCTGCGCTGTGATGCTCTACGATGCTCCGTTGAGCCAGCGCTTCGCCGCCAAGCTGCAGGACGAGGGCATCTATGTCACGGGCTTCTACTACCCCGTAGTGCCGAAGGGCCAGGCACGTATCCGCGTTCAGATTAGCGCCGGCCACGAGCGCGAGCACCTCGACAAGTGCATCGCCGCCTTCATCAAGGTGGGCAATGAGCTTGGGGTGCTAAATGACCATATTGGTTAACTTCGTTGACTCTTGTCACGACTCGGCCAACCGTGCAAGCACGATGGCTCATTCCCGGTCTGTGGTCGCCTACCCGTTGCCTTTCGCTGCTCCAAGAGTTTCAAGTTTCAAGTTCAATGGTTAAATCTTTTATTCTCCTTTTTATGCTGTCGGCCGCAACTGTTGCAGCCCAGCCTCCTAGTCGGCGCGGAAGGGGGCGTGCGACATTCCGCACCGATACGGCAATGGTGCATGACCCTGTGATGGCATACGAGAACGGCGTGTACTACATGTACAGCACAGGCATGGGGGTGCAGGTGATGACATCTACCGACCGCAAAACGTGGACATTCCACCCGCAGCCGGCGCTGGGCCGTGTGCCAGAATGGACGCACGACAGCGTGCCGGGTTTCCGCAACCATGTGTGGGCACCCGATGTACTGCGCTACCGCGACCGCTGGTGGATAGCCTACAGCTGCTCCACCTTCGGGCGCAACACATCTGCCATAGGTATAGCCTCCTCCCCCACGCTCGACCTTACCGACAGTATACACTACAACTGGACCGACCACGGATGCGTGGTGGCCTCGCGCGAGCACCGCGACAACTGGAATGCCATAGACCCCGCGCTGATACTTGATGAGGCGGGGCAGCCGTGGATGGCGTGGGGTTCGTTCTGGGACGGCATACAGCTACAGCGGCTCGACACGTCCATGCACCTCGACCCGACATCGCAGCGCCGCACCATAGCACGCCGTATAGCCCTGCGCGACACACTATCTGCCGAGCCCAACCCCACATCGCAGCACGCAGGGCGCAATGCCATCGAAGCACCATTCATCATGCGCCACGGCGACTACTACTACCTGATGGTGAGCCACGACTACTGCTGTCGCGGGGCCAAGAGCAACTACAAGGTCGTAGTGGGTCGCAGCCGCGACATCGCCGGGCCCTACCTTGACCGCGAGGGTCGCGACATGGCAGCTGGCGGCGGCACCCTGCTCATCGAGGGCGACAAGGTGGACTTCGAAGCTGCGGGACACTGCGCCGCCTACACCTTCCCCGACGGCGACTGGTTCATCTGCCACGGCTACAGCGTAGCCCTCGAAGGACAATCTATCCTCATCCAGCGCCACATTAGGTGGACAGATGATGGTTGGATGCAGTTAGAGTGAACATTTCACAGCATTTAGCACCAAATGTCGCCACAAATACGTACCTTTGCAGCCACAAACTAAAATAACCCCAAACACAATCATGGCACAACAAGAAGACGTTTTCAAGAAGATTGTATCACACTGCAAGGAGTACGGATTCGTATTCCCATCAAGCGACATATACGACGGACTCGGCGCTGTCTATGACTACGGTCAGAACGGCGTGGAGCTGAAGAACAACATCAAGCAATACTGGTGGCAGTCGATGGTGCTGCTGCACCAGAACATCGTGGGTATCGACGCTGCTATCTTTATGCATCCCACGACATGGAAGGCCAGCGGACACGTGGATGCGTTCAACGACCCGCTCATCGACAACCGCGACTCCAAGAAGCGCTACCGCGCCGACGTCCTCATCGAGGATCAGATGGCCAAGTACGACGAGAAGATAGCGAAGGAAGTGGCCAAGGCTGCCAAGCGCTTCGGCGACAGCTTCGATGAGGCTCAGTTCCGCGCGACCAACGCCCGCGTGCTGGAGCACCAGCAGAAGCGCGACGCCCTGCATGAGCGCTTCCAGAAGGCCATGAACGCCAATGACCTGGATGAGCTGAAGCAAATAATACTCGACGAGGAGATTGTATGCCCCATCAGCGGCACCCGCAACTGGACCGATGTGCGCCAGTTCAACCTGATGTTCAAGACCGAGGTGGGCTCGACAGCCGAGGGCACCAGCACCATCTACCTCCGCCCCGAGACTGCACAAGGCATCTTCGTGAACTACCTAAACGTGCAGAAGACTGGCCGCATGAAGCTGCCATTCGGCATAGCACAGATAGGCAAGGCCTTCCGCAACGAGATAGTTGCCCGCCAGTTCATCTTCCGTATGCGCGAGTTCGAGCAGATGGAGATGCAGTTCTTCGTGAAGCCTGGCACAGAGCTGGAGTGGTTCTCGAAGTGGAAGCAGACGCGTATGGCCTGGCACCAGGCTCTCGGCTTCGGTGCAGAGAACTACCGTTTCCACGACCACGACAAGCTGGCGCACTACGCCAACGCTGCCACCGACATCGAGTTCCACATGCCGTTTGGCTTCAAGGAGGTGGAGGGCATACACAGCCGCACCAACTTCGACCTCTCGCAGCACTCCAAGTACAGCGGCAAGAAGATAGAGTACTTCGACCCCGAGACCAACGAGAGCTACACCCCGTTTGTCATCGAGACATCCATCGGCGTTGACCGTATGTTCCTCAGCGTGATGTGTCACGCCTACACGGAGGAGCAGCTGGAGAACGGCGAGACACGCGTGGTGCTGCAGCTGCCTGCAGCCCTGGCACCGGTGAAGCTGGCTGTACTACCGCTCGTGAAGAAGGATGGTCTGCCAGAGAAGGCACAGGAGATTGTGAACGACCTGCGCTTCCACTTCAACTGCAAGTACGAGGAGAAGGACACTATCGGCAAGCGCTATCGTCGCATGGATGCCATAGGCTGCCCCTACTGCGTGACCATAGACCACGACACCCTTCAGGACAACTGTGTGACGTTGCGCGACCGCGACACCATGGAGCAGCAGCGCGTGCCCATCAGCGAACTGCGCAACATCATCGAGGACAAGGTGAGCATCACCAGCCTGCTGAAGAAGCTGCTGTAGTGACCTAGAATAACAGTATCATAAAAGGCGCTTTCCTGACATCAATATGACATCTACCATAGGCGACATAAGCCATATAGACCATATAAGGCTCATAAGCCCCATAGACCCACAGGTCCCCTCCCATCTCCCCTCCCCAGGGAGGAGCCGGGGGTGGGCTTTCTGGGCTGTTCCTCTTCTTCTCCTTCTTATAGTGGGGCTCGGCTTTGCCTCCTGCTCCTCCGACACCGAGGAGTACGACCAGTACCACGACTGGGCAGAGCGCAATGCAGCATGGTACGTCGAGATAGCTGACAGTGCCCGCAGCGCGATAGCCGAGGCACAAGCAGCGTATGGCGACCAGTGGGAGCAGCACTGCCAGTGGCGCATGATCAAGTCGCTCTACCAGAGCCCCACGTATCAGAGCGGCTTACTGGGCGACAGCATCTGCGTACGCATCCTGCAGAGCGGCACAGGAGAGCTGAAACCTACGCTGTCCGACACCGTGCGCATCCACTTCCGCGGCTTCCTCATGCCCACACAGAAGAGCGACGGCACAACGGAAGAGCTGGTGTTCTCGCAGACATACTATGGCAGCTTTGACGCACGCACAGCCATACCGCAGAAGGCTGCAGTGTCGGCCTTCGCCAAAGGCTTTGCCACAGCGCTGCAGCATATGGTGGAAGGCGACGACTGGATGGTCTACATACCGCAAGAGCTGTTCTATGGTTCCAACAAGACAGGCGTGATACCGTCATACAGCACAGCCCGCTTCAGGTTGCAGATGGTAGGCATCTACCCAGTGGGTACCACAGCACCCGAATGGTACTGACCCTCCATTGTCCATCGTCCATTGTCAATTGTTCATTGTGAATTCTGAATTGCGAATTATCCCTTGTCCATATGCTAGCCAAACTCAATAGTGCCGCAGTAGTGGGCATCAGTGCCCTACCCGTCACCATCGAAGTACATGCCGAACGACCCCACGAGAACATGCCCGGCCGCATGGTCATCGTGGGGTTGCCCGATAATAGCGTCAAGGAGTCACAGAGCCGTATCTATGCAGCCATCACCAATAGTGCATACGTGATACAGCAGCTCGACACAACCGTCAATCTGGCCCCAGGCGACATGCGCAAGGAAGGCACAGGCTTCGACCTGCCCATAGCACTGGGAGTGCTCTGCACACAAGGTCTGGTCAGCATGGAGCGTCTGCCACGCTACATGATTCTGGGCGAGCTCAGTCTCGACGGCTCCATACAGCCCATACGCGGCACACTCCCCATAGCTGTCAAGGCTCGCGAGATGGGCTATGAGGGACTGATTGTACCACAGCAGAACATCATGGAGGCCGCTGTGGTCAACAAGATAAAGGTATATGGTGCCACTACCCTGGCGCAGGTAGTCAGCTTCCTCAATGGCTTCGACAACGTGCTGGAGCCCACAGTGATTGACACTCGTGCCGAATTTGCAGCCCGACAGCAGAGCTGCGAGCTTGACTTTGCCGATGTGAGGGGCCAAGAGAGTGTGAAGCGAGCCATGGAGGTGGCTGCAGCTGGAGGGCACAACCTGATTATGATTGGCCCGCCAGGTGCCGGCAAGAGCATGTTGGCACGTCGTCTGCCATCCATACTACCGCCGCTATCGCTGGCTGAGAGTCTGGAAACCACCCAGATACACAGCGTGGCAGGACAACTGAAGGGCAACACAGGCCTCATAGCAGAACGTCCGTTCCGCTCGCCGCACCACACCGTCTCGCAGGTGGCCCTTGTGGGAGGTGGCAGCAGTCCCATGCCGGGCGAGATATCGTTGGCACACAATGGTGTTCTGTTCTGCGACGAGCTGCCCGAGTTCAACCGTTCCGTGCTGGAGGTGCTTCGCCAACCGCTTGAAGACCGCCACATCGTGGTGAGCCGTGCCAAGTACACCATCGACTACCCCGCCTCGTTCATGTTCGTAGCCTCCATGAACCCATGTCCCTGCGGCTACTACGGCGACCCGAACCACCACTGCGTGTGTACGCCCGGACAGATTCAACGCTACTTGAACAAGATTAGCGGTCCCCTACTCGACCGCATTGACATTCATTGCGAGATACAGGCCGTGCCCTTCGCTCAGCTCAGCCAGATGCAGCCAGGTGAGTCGTCGGCAGTCATCCGCGAGCGCGTCATCGCTGCTCGCCAGAGACAAACAGAGCGCTTCAGTCACCTTCCACAAGGGGGAGGACGGGATGGGGCTCGTATCCACTGCAACGCCCAGATGACCGAGAAGATGCTGCATGAATATGCCGAGCCCGATGCCGCCAGCCTAGATATGCTCCGCATGGCGATGGAGCGCCTAAAGCTCTCCGCCCGCGCCTACAGCCGCATCCTCAAGGTGGCCCGCACCATCGCTGACCTGGAAGACTGTGAGCAAGTGGAGTCACATCACATCGCCGAGGCCATCGGCTACCGCAACCTCGACCGCAGCGACTGGGCTGAGAGAGGAATATAACTATGTCATATCAACCTGTTCTTGAAGTATGCTGCGGGAGCTTGGCCAGCGCTCTGGCAGCGGAGGTAAAGGTGATGCTGAACGAGTACAAGAAGGCCGGGGAAGCCCTACCCAAGGGGAATGCAGCAGGAAGAATAGCGCTACCTTCCGGCAATTATTTTGGCCCCCCGAAACTTGCAAAAGCAGGCTGGATGTTGTATCTTTGCAGTTGGAAAGCCTGCGGAACAGGCTGCAAAAGATTCTTTGTTGCACGACGTGAAATGAATGTTGCCCGACGAGAGACATTCGTTTCACGTTGTGCTGTTATTGTTGCCCGACGTGCAACATAGAATTCATTGTGATGCGGCATTGTTTACACCGCGAAGCGAAGGCTTTTGCAACGCGTCAACGGACGGCATCTGCGGCAGAAGGCGGGCTGAGGTGTGCGGACGGGAGGTGGTGGTGTGTGTGTGGCTCAAGCCTGAGTGAGACGCTTCAGCTCAACGACCTCGGCAGCAGGGTCGGCCTTGCCAAAGACTGCACTACCGGCTACGTAGACATCCACGCCGGCTGCTGCAAGCTGTGGTGCTGTCTGCCGGTTCACTCCGCCATCTACTTCGATGAGGGCGTGGCTGCCTGTACGGGCTATCATCTGGCGCAGACGTCGGACCTTGTCGAGGCTGTGCTCTATGAACTTTTGGCCTCCGAAGCCTGGGTTGACTGTCATGAGCATGACGACGTCGAGGTCGGGCAGGATGTCCTCCAGTGTGGATATGGGTGTGGAGGGGCACAATGTGACGGCAGCCTTCATGCCTGCCTGGTGTATCTGCTGCACGGTGCGGTGCAGATGGGTGCAGGCTTCCTGGTGGACGTTCATCACAGCGGCTCCAAGGTCGCGCACGGGGCCTATGAACTTCTCGGGCTGGACGGTCATGAGGTGCACGTCGAGGGGTTTGCGGCAGAGCTGTGCGACGCGCTGCATGACGGGGAATCCGAATGAGATGTTAGGCACAAACACGCCGTCCATGACATCAAGGTGCAGCCAGTCGGCTTCTGATGTGTTGAACCATTGCATTTCACGCTCCAGATTGCCGAAGTCGGCAGCGAGCAGGGAGGGAGCAATCATATTCATAGCGGACGAAAGGCGCGGGCGAACTGTCGCACGGCATTAAGGGTTGAAAGTTTCGGCTGCGGTAGTCCAGTCGGTTGACGATGTGTCGCGGCATCCAATGTCAGCGGCTGCACCCTCATAATAAGGCGTAGGGGTTGTTCCATAGGCGTGCTCCGTAAGATTGTCGATATATGAATATGAAGTGAATACATATAGAGAACGCGGGACATACACTATTTATTGCGTGGGATAGAAGATAAATTACAACAATAGCAGGCCGACCAGGGCGGCACATACCAGTACACGTATAGGATTAATCTTATATACTTGACGTGCGATGAGCGACAGGACGAAGATGCCCACGCTTATGGAGAACTGCCACACGCTCTGGGAGGGTGCGGAGAAGTTCTCCGCCGTCATCAGCAACAAGCAGGCAGCGGCCAGCAGTCCTACGACAGCAGGGCGCAGGCCCTGGAACATGTGCTCCACTGCGGGGTGGCTCTTGTACTTCATCAGGAACTTCGATATGATAATCATCAGTACGAAGGAGGGCAGCACCACAGCGAATGTGGCTACCAGGCTGCCCACAATGCCCATGGTATGGGAATAGCCGGCATTGACCACAGCGGTATAGCCCACGTAGGTTGCCGAATTGATGCCTATCGGACCGGGGGTCATCTGCGAGACGGCCACGATGTCAGTGAACTCGCCAGTGCTGAGCCAGTGGTAGCGGGTGACGACCTCGCCCTGTATCATAGACAGCATGGCATAGCCGCCTCCGAACCCGAAGAGGCCTATTTGGAAGAAGGTTATGAACAGTAGCAGGAATATCATAAACGTCCGTAAGCCCATCCGCCGACAGCTGCGGCGATGATAATATATATAGGTGACACACCAAAGAGCCATATCAGGAAGGCACTAAGTACAGGTATCCACACGTTGGTCAACCCTATCTGGGCAGTCTTGGCCATCTGGAACGTGGGTGCTGCTATGAGGGCGACCACGCAGGGACGTATGCCTCGGAACGCACGGGCCACCCACACGTTGTCCTTGAACTGGGAGAAGAACAGCGCTATGGCCAGTATGATGAGGAACGACGGCAGGGCACACCCCAGCGTGCTCATCGCCGCGCCCTTCAGCCCGCGCAGCTTGTAGCCTATGAATATGGATATATTGACAGCGAATACGCCTGGGCAGCTCTGCGCCACGGCCATCAAGTCCATCAGCTCCTCACGGCTTATCCACCGCCGCTCGTCCACGACCTTCGTTTCGATGAGTGGTATCATGGCATACCCACCCCCGATGGTGAACAGCCCGATATGGAAGAAGGTGGTGAAGAGTTGAAGGGCAGAATGTGCTTGAACGGATGTATTGGACAACATGCTCTGACAGGGTTACTTACAGTTGGTTCTGCCTCTCACACCACTTCCGAGCATTTACAAATGCCTCTATCCAAGGTGTGACATCGTCGGCTTGGTGGGCGGCAGGATAATAGCCGCACTGCCATGGGAAGATGGCACGCTCCAGATGTGGCATCATGGCCAGGTGGCGTCCATCGGCAGAGCACAGGCCTGCAACAGCATAGTCGGAGCCGTTGGGGTTGGCAGGATAGGCATCGTAGGCGTACTTGGCTACGACGTTGTATGCATCTTCTGGCTGCGGCAGCGAGAACTTGCCCTCACCATGTGCCACCCAGATGCCGAGGCGCGAACCACTGAGCGAACCGAACATCACGCTGTTGTTCTGCGGGATGTCAAGCCCGAGGAATGCCGACTCGAACTTATGGCTGTCGTTGTGCAGCATACGGGCATGCTGTCCAATCAGATTGAGCTCAACCATGAGCTGGCAACCGTTGCAGATGCCCAGCGAGAGGGTATCCTTGCGTGCATAGAAGCGGTCGAGGGTTTCCTTGGCTTTTGGGTTGTAGAGGAACGCACCTGCCCAGCCCTTGGCTGAACCAAGCACATCGCTGTTGGAGAAGCCACCGCAGAACACTATCATCTGCACGTCGTCCAGCGTCTCACGACCTGTCACAAGGTCTGTCATCATCACGTCCTTGACGTCGAAGCCTGCCAGATATAGCGAATAGGCCATCTCACGCTCGCCGTTTGTACCCTTCTCGCGGATGATTGCAGCATGTGGGCGGGCACAGCCTGCCTGCTGCTCATCCTTCCAGCGGTCGGCATCGAGGCCATAGCTGGCCAATGTGCCACGGAACGCGGAGGGCAGCTTGTAGCTGATGGGCTGCGACTTATAGTTCTTATAGCGTTCCTCGGCACAGCCGTTGAAGCTCTGTTTGGTGTCCAGCTCATAGGATGTACGGTACCATACATCACGCAGTGAGTCAATCTCAAACACCTGTTCTGCACCGTGGAAGGTCGTTACGATATGGCGCTCATTCGTGGGATAGCCTATGTAGATGAAGCCTACACCAGCCTCATCGAGCACCTTCTTGAACTCGGCCTCATGCTTGATTGCCACCTGTACCACCACACCTGGATTCTCTGCAAAGAGTATCTTGGCCGTATCGTTCTCCTCTGTGAAGCCGTCCAGACGTATCTTCAGGCCTCCGTGCACATTGGCGAAGCACATCTCCAGTAGTGTGGTTATCAGGCCACCGGCACTGATATCATGGCCAGCGAGGAGCAGGCCACGGTTCACGAGTTCCTGCACAGCCTCGAATGCATCGCGGAAGTACTCGGCATTCTGCACGTGCGGCACATCGCTGCCCACATAGCCAAGGCTCTGTGCGTAGGCGCTGCCACCCAGCTGAAGGGCATCGAACGAGAAGTCAATATGGTAGAGCGCGCTCTTTGGCTCATGCGCCAGCACAGGGCTGACCACCTTGCGCACATCTGACACCTCGCCACCGGAGCTCACTATCACCGTACCCGGAGATATCACCTTCGAGCCGTCGGGGTACTTCTGGGTCATGGACAGTGAGTCCTTGCCCGTTGGCACGTTGATACCCAGCTCTATGCAGAACTGCGACAGAGCCTCCACGCCCTGATACAGACGTGCATCCTCGCCCTCCTGCGAGCGGCACGGCCACATCCAGTTGGCCGAAAGGCTGACACTGTCCAGCCCCTCCTTGAGCGGTGCCCACACTATATTGGTCAGGCTCTCAGCCACAGCGAGCTGCGACCCTGCAGCAGCATCGGCCAGGCCAGCCTGCGGGGCATGACCCAGTGCAGTAGCTATACCTGCATGGCCGCGATAGTCGAGTGCCACCACGCCGCAGTCGGACAGCGGCAGCTGCAGCTCGCCCTGACATTGCTGCCGCGCCACCTTACCAGTCACGGAGCGGTCCACCTTGTTGGTCAGCCAGTCCTTGCAGGCCACCGACTCAAGGCTCAGTACAGCCTCAAGCTCCTGTACCGACGGGAACATGCTTTCTCTCTCTATCAATGGCAGGGGTGCGAGCTCGCGTTCCACCGTCTTGTCCACCATCACCGTCTTAGGCGAATGGCCGAACATCTGCGCCACGTCGAGGTCGAACGGCCGGGTGCCGTCGCCTTGCTGGAAGGCGAAGTGGGCATCGCCCGTAGTCTCGCCCACCACATAGAGCGGAGCCCGCTCACGGTCGGCAATCTGCCGTACATGGTCGATATGCTTCTCGTCTATCAGCAAGCCCATTCGCTCCTGACTCTCGTTGGCAATAATCTCCTTGCTGGAGAGGGTGTGGTCGCCAATAGGTAGTTTGGTCATATCTATGAGTCCGCCGCACTCTTCGACGAGTTCCGACAGACAGTTGACATGGCCTGCCGAACCGTGGTCGTGGATGGATACAACGGGGTTGACCTCCTCTTCACACAAGGCCCGCACCAGGTTGTTGGCCCGTTTCTGCATCTCCGGATTGGCCCGCTGCACGGCATTCAGCTCAATGCCGCTGCTGTAGCGTCCTGTGTCGACGGAGCTTACCGAGCCGCCGCCAAGTCCGATGCGGTAGTTGTCGCCGCCTACCACGACTATCTTGTTGCCCTTCTGCGGTTCCTTCTTCAGGCAGTCGCGACGGGTGCCGTAGCCCACGCCACCGGCCAGCATTATCACCTTGTCGTATCCATAATGCACGCCCTGCTCCCCGTGCTCGAAGGTAAGCACAGAGCCGGTGATGAGCGGTTGGCCGAACTTGTTGCCGAAGTCCGATGCGCCGTTGCTGGCCTTGATGAGTATCTGTTCCGGGGTCTGATACAGCCACTTGCGTGGTGACATCTGCTCTTCGCCAGCAGGCGAAGTGGGATGTCCGTTTCTGTAAGAGGTCATATAAACCGCTGTACCAGCTATCGGCCACGACCCCACGCCGCCGCCCATGCGGTCGCGTATCTCGCCGCCCGTCCCGGTGCTGGCTCCGTTGAACGGCTCCACGGTGGTCGGGAAGTTATGTGTCTCGGCCTTAATACTGATCACACTGTCTATGGGGCGCACAGCAAAGTAGTCGCTTGTGGCATGGTCGCGAGGTGCGAACTGCTCCACCGTAGGTCCTTCGGCAAAGGCCACATTGTCTTTGTAGGCACTGATGATGCGGTGGGGGTTCTCCTTGGTGGTCTGCTTGATCATGGCGAACAGGCTCTGCGGCTTCTCCTCGCCGTCGAGGATAAACGTGCCTCCGAATATTTTGTGGCGGCAATGCTCGCTGTTGATCTGTGCGAAGCCGAACACCTCCGAGTCGGTTAGTTTGCGTCCCAGCTGCTGCTCCACGTTGTGGAGATAGGCTATCTCCTCGGGCGACAAGGCCAGCCCCTCCTGCTCGTTGTATGCCTCCAAGTCCTCGATGTGCTGTATAGGAGCCGGCTCGATGTTAACTGTGAAGATGTCCTGGTCGAGCTGCTTATATACTCGCTGCAGCATAGAGTCGTACAGCTCCTCGGGCACCTCGTTGTCACCTGTCAGCTTTGAGCTGTCAATTGGGAAGTATTCCTCTATACGCGCAATGCCGCTGAGAGCCATATTCTGTGTTATCTCAACGGCATTGGTACTCCATGGAGTTATCATTTCGCGACGTGGTCCGACGAATACGCCGGCGACAGTCGTATCAGGCAACAGGGTGGCTCCACCGTATAGCCAGCATAGCTTTTCGCCTTCATCAGCGCCTAGCTGGTGGTCAACTTGAGTGGCAATAATGCTTTGCTGCGGTGTGCGGAAGAAATGGATAGACATACTTTTTATATATAATGGAGAATGTATAATATTTGATGGCCTTTGTAAACCGTTGCAAAGGTAGTGCAAAAAAGCGAATTGCACGAATCAGGGCTATACCTAATTCGTGCAATCGCTATAATATTATGATGATCGCCTACTTCAGATTCACTATCAGCGAAGCTGTGCAATCGTCGTCCTCCAGACGTGTCTGCATGGTGAGATTGATCTTGTTACCTGAGCGGAATACAACTGCAATCTTACTGTCGTCGTTGAAGAACTTATTACCCATATCGTCGTCCTTCAGCTTGATGCCAATGGCATAGCTGTCCTCCTTCTGGCTGGTCCAGCTCCAAGTAGCAGCATCTGAGCGGCCATCAGCATACTTGATTACGAACAGGTTGCCCTTGTCGATGATGATGCTCTCAATGGTGCGTGTCAGATCCTCCTCATCCTGCTCATTGATCTTCACGCCGTTCTTCTTTGCCAGATCGATGAATGGACGGAGGTCGCCGCCCTGAGTCGTAGTGGAAGCGTCAGCCTTGCTCTTGTCATCGAACTCGAGCACCAGCTTCATGCGCTCTACTGCCCATGTGTTTGTCAGCTGGCTAGTGATGGTCGAAACAGATGTCTGAGTGGTCTCCTCGGCAGCTGTGGAGCCGTCAAACTGCACTGGAACAGTCTGGCCATCAATCTCGATGCTCACGTTCAACTTGAACACGAGCTCTACATTTGACACGGCGTGTGTAGTTACCTTCTCCACTGTACCTACCAATGTGTTCTTGTCATAGAGGGTATATACATTGTCCTTGACTGTTACGTCATAGGTCTTATACTTCTTTGCGCCATCCACGTCAATCTCAATGACAGCCTGCTCGTACTCGGTCACATTGAAACCGGTGAGGCTTACTTCCTGTCCGTTCTCTGTTGTTGCGGTAGGAGCCGCGTTTGTCTTGATTGCATAGTGAGCGGC
This sequence comes from uncultured Prevotellaceae bacterium, assembly GCA_937910905.1. Lineage (GTDB taxonomy): Bacteria > Bacteroidota > Bacteroidia > Bacteroidales > Bacteroidaceae > Physcousia. The sequence goes on along the minus strand of CALEPV010000054.1, from coordinate 17,142 downwards.
CTGAGCGTCAGTATTACCAACTACGGTGTTGCCCATACCTGCTGGTTCTGCATCGTCATCATCGCTGCCACACGATGTATAGCACACGGTCATCCCGACCATCAGTGCAAATAGAAGAAGTTTTTTCATACTGATAAACGTTTTTATTGTTACTGTCTAAATTGATACTCACTAGAAGATGCGGCCATTGAGACGTACTGTCAGCACTGGGTACACAACAACCTTCTCCATGATTTCCAGGCCGTCGCGGATGTCGTCGCAGTAGTCCTGAGTGTTGAGGATACGGTCGCGCTCGACCTTGCGGAACTCTGTTCCGTCGTTGTCGTCGATATTGGTCCACAGAGCGGGCTTGCCCCAGAACTGCACACCGAAGTCAAACGACACGTTGAGGCGTTTCGACGGTACGGGCCGGCCGAAACCAATACCAATGTACGGCTTGAAGCTGTTCACCTTCAGGTCGAGGTTCACGTGACCTTCGGCATCCGACACAACTGTGTATGTGTTCAGGGCAGTACCGAGCTCAGGACCGGAGTTGCCCCAGTAGGTCTTATTGAGGAAGTGGTTAGTGGTAGTTGCCGATGCCAGCTTGCTCTTACCGACAAAGAAACCTGCGGTGAAGTGGAACTGCGTCTTCTTTGTCGGGTAGATATCAGCTAGCAGCTTGAAGTCGCCCATATTGAGATTTGCCTCAATCTCAGCCTTATCATAGTAGCCGGAACCATCCTCCTTGCGCAGGAAATCCTCATCCGAATCAATGTCAACATCGAATGAGGGCTTAATCTTCGGTATGAACGAGTAGCCCGCACGTACACCAATGTAATCGTTGATTGGTGTAGCCACTTGCAAGTCAATACCTGTTGTTCCAACACCGACGCCAATGCTCAGATGCGAGAACGGCTTAGTGTCCTGTGCAGACGCAGGACTGCCAACGAGCCACAGTGCAGCGGCTGCAATAATCAAACATTTCTTCATATTATTATAGGTTTATTGGTTTGTTGCTATCAGAACTCCAGGTCGTCCAGCTTGATGTCGCTGTCGTGCATTTCCACCGTGCGCTGCTGCACCTGTCCCTGCTTGTCGCAGATGAACTGGATGGCCTCGTTGAGACTGCCTGTGAACTTGTCGAAATCCTCTGGGTATACAAAGAGCTTGTGCTTTTCATAGCTGAAGGTCGGCATATCAGCGTCGCCACCTACTATCCTCTTACTCTCTGTGAGGGCCAGATACATATCGCCCTTGCTGCTCTGTTTAACGTCGATGTAGTAGATGCGCTTGCCTGCCTTGATGGAGCGTGTGAATAGTATATCCTGCTCCGCGCTGCGATGTCCACGATTGTTTTCTTTCATCACTGTACTATTATTGTTGTAATTAAATCACGGCCCAAATTTCGTAACATTTTAACTAAGTACCAAAAATAAGACAAAAAAAATTGTTATTTTCCCGTATCTTTGAATGAAAATGCCTACTTTTGCAGCCACTTTACGGGCTTAGCCCATCGATATTTCACATTGCTATGATAAACAGAGAACTTATCCGTCTGAAGGTGTTGCAGATTACTTATGCCTTCTATGAGGGCAGCATGGACAGGGTGGAACGTGCAGAAGACGAGTTGTTCAAGAGCTTAGAGCTGTCACACGACCTCTACCTATATTTATTAGAACTGATTATTGAAGTGAACAACATCGCCGAGCGCGCAGTTGATACTGCAGAGAGCCGTTTTCGTCGTTTGGGCGAAGGTGAGCCTCCCAGCCATAAATTCATCAACAATCAGTTTGTAGAGCAGCTTGCTGTGAATGAGACTCTGCGCGACTTCGTGGAGCACCAGAAGAAATCGTGGAGTATGGACGACGACTTCGTGCGCCGTTTGTACAAGCGAATCGTAGACAGCGATATATATAAGGAGTGGATGGCCGCCCCAGTGGAGGTGACCACCTACGATCAGGACCGCGACCTGTGGCGGCGCATATACCGCAACGTGTTCATCGGCGACGAGGACCTGGATCAGATTCTGGAGGAGAAGAGCGTATACTGGAACGACGACCGCTTCATCATCGACACCTTCGTGCTCAAGACCATCAAGCAGTTCGACCGCAGCAACGGCGCACGCCAGCCACTGCTGCCCGACTTCCGCGACGAGGAGGATCGGGAGTTCGCCCGCAAGCTGCTGCGCACCTCGCTGCTGGGTGCCGAGACCTATCGCGGCCTCATCTCGCAGTTCCTGCACAACTGGGACCTGAACCGACTGGCATTCATGGACCTGCTAATCTTGCAGACGGCCATAGCCGAGATGTTCTCGTTCCCAAGAATTCCCATCAACGTGACCATCAACGAGTACGTTGAGATAGCCAAGATGTACAGCACCCCGCGCAGTGGAGCGTACATCAACGGTTTGCTGGATGCCATTGCCCGACGGCTCATAGAGGAAGGCAGGCTGCAGAAGACGATGCCAGAGCGCAAGGAGGCATGACATCGCGCACAGGATTCCAGCCAAATCATGCGACAACGAATCTAGTCACACAACAGATACCATAATCACACAACAGATATGACAACACTTTCCATTTCACTTCTGCAGGCCGCACAGAGCAATGGCGGCGGCATGAGCTTCATCGTCATGATAGTGCTGATGTTCGCTATCATGTACTTCTTTATGATACGTCCGCAGAACAAGAAGCAGAAGGAGATACAGAACTTCCGCAACTCGCTGTCCAAAGGACAGGAGATAGTCACTGCCGGCGGCATCTACGGAATCATCCGCGACATCGATGACGTGAAGAACATCATCACAGTGGAGATAGCCAATGGCGTGCGCATCCGTGTGGACCGCAACTCCATCTACGCCTCCGCACCTACTGCCGATGGTCAGGCTGCATCAACCCAGGCTCCGGCCAAGGACAACTACGCAAAGTAGCCCGACAGACATCTATTAAGCTGAAGCAGCATGGACAAGGCACAGTGGAAGCGTTTCGGCGAGGCCGCCCGCACATTCCTGCTCCGCAAGTGGAGCGGGGAGGTGCTGGTGTTCCTGTTCTTCGTCGTGCTGTCGGCAGTGTTCTGGTTCGTACAGACTCTGGACAGTAGCTACGACATGAAGGTGCAGATACCGCTACAGGTCACCGACATCCCGCCCGAGGTCGTTATCACCACCGACTCACCCAAACTGCTGAAAGTGACCCTGCACGACAAGGGCTACAACCTGATTCGCTACTACTTCACACTGCGTGGACGCGAGTTGGCCATCAACTTCGCCCACTATGACAAGGGGCGCAGCTATGGCCGCGTGGTGGTTCCTGCGGCCGACCTACACTCGCAGATCACGCCCTGGATAGACGGCACAACGACCATTGGCAGCATCCACCCCGACACCATCGACTTCTACTTCACCCGTGGCATACGGAAACGGGTGCCTGTGCGCCTGGCCGGAGTCGTGGATGCAGACAATCACCACTTCCTAGCAGAGTATCATTTCGAGCCCGACAGCGTCACGGTGTGGGGCGGACACGACATTCTTGACACCCTGACAGCCGTGTACACCGACCCAGTGCAATGGCCCGACCTGCACGAAACAACAACGCAGCAGGTAGCTCTGACCGACATCTGGGACATGAAGACCGAGCCTGACTATGTGTCCCTGACAGCGACTGTCGACACCTACGTGGAGAAGAGCATCAGCGTGAGCGTGGCCGGCATCAACTTCCCGGCTGGCAAGACACTGAAGACCTTTCCTGCCGAGATCAGCATACATTTCCACATCGGCGCACAGTCGTACCACAGCATGGTGCCCGACAGCTTTGTCGTGGGTGTGACCTATCAGGAGCTGCAACAGCTGCCGGCAGGCTCAGGGACCTTCGAGCCCAAGCTGCGCTATGCGCCCCAGGCTGCCAAGAACGTGCGTCTGTCGCCGGCCAGCGTGGAGTTCCTGATAGAGGACATTGAAGTTGATGAGTAGGCTTATGCAGACAGGCGACCTGAAAGGAAAACGTGTGGCTGCGCTGCTGTCGGGCGGCGTAGACAGCTCAGTGGCAGTAGCTACGCTTGTGGCAGCCGGTGTGCGGCCCGACCTATGGTACATCCAGATAGGTCCCGACCGCGACACCACCGATTTCACCTGCACCATAGAGGAAGACCTGGACATGGCCAGAGCCGTGGCCGCGAAGTACGGTCTGCACCTACAGGTCATCGACCTGCATAAGGACTACTGGGAGCAGGTGGTGGACTACACGATGGAGCGTGTGCGCCGCGGGCTGACGCCGAATCCCGATGTGATGTGCAACCGACTCATCAAGTTCGGCGTCTTCGACCAGCGCGTGGGCCACGACTACGATGTCATAGCCACAGGCCACTATGCCACCACCGAGACCGACGAGGCAGGCCGCACATGGCTGTGCACCTCGCCCGATCCCGTGAAGGACCAGACCGACTTCCTGGCGCAGCTCATGCCTTGGCAGCTACAGAAAGCCTGCTTCCCCATAGGCCATCTGCCCAAGGCTGAAGTGCGGGCCATAGCCGAGCGCGAGCATCTGCTGGCAGCCCATCGCAAGGACAGTCAGGGGATATGCTTTCTGGGGCAGATAGACTACAACGAGTACATCCGCAAGTATCTTGGCGAGAAGCCTGGGCAGGTCATCGACCAGGCCACCGGTCGTGTGCTCGGTATGCACCGCGGCCTGTGGTTTCACACCATAGGCCAGCGCAAGGGGCTGGGCTTCTCCGGCGGACCGTGGTACGTGGTGCGCAAGGACATGAAGCGCAACATACTCTTTGTGGCCAACGGATTCGATACCATCGAGCAGTACAGCAGCGATTTCCGCACTGCCGACTTCCATGCGCTCACCATAAATCCTTTCACCGAGGAGGGGCATGAGTACGCCTGCACTCTGAAGATACGGCACACTCCGCTATTCACTGCCGCTACCGTTACCCCGCTGCACGACGGTTCGCTCAGCGTCCATACGGCTGAACCGCTGCAAGGTGTAGCGCCCGGACAGTTTGCAGTGTTCTACGACACAGCACATCACCGATGCTACGGTTCCAGCGAGATTGCGCTGGCCGAAAAGTAGCACTCAGGAGCACAAAAAACTGCACCGCGGTGTAAGTATCGTTGCAGCGTGCTGCAACTGCACTTGCACCGCGGTGCAGCTCGTGTTGCAGCACGCTGCAACTTTTGGCTCTATATGCTGTCCACATTGATGCCGTACTCCTGCTTCACTTCGCTCATCACGAACGAGCTCTCCACCGAGCTCAGATCGTCCATCTCACCCAGCTTGTTGAGCACGAACTCCTGGTACTGTCGCATATCGCGCGCGCGTACCTTTAATAAATAGTCGTATGCGCCAGAGGTGTTGTAGCACTCCGTGACCTCAGGCATATGGGCTATGCGCCGCGTGAAGGCGTCGGCTATCTCGTGGTTTATCTGCTTGAGCTTCACCTTGCAGAACACCAGCAGCCCCAGCCCCAGCTTTTCAGCATCGAGCACGGCCACATACTTCTTTATGTAGCCTCGTCGTTCCAGTCGGCGCTGGCGCTCGAACACGGGCGTAGGCGTGAGGTTCACAGCTGCGGCCAGCTCTTTTGTAGTCATTTTTGCATTGCGCTGCAGGGTGCGCAGAATCTTTAGATCGGTCTCGTCGAGTGTATCCATATCGGTGCGTGGAATATCTTTCTGCGGTGCGGGTCAAACCGTGGCCGCAACGGAATATAATTCTTATCAGCGCGCAAAAGTAGCTGTATTTCCCAAAAGTAGCAACTATTTTGGCCAATAATTCCAAGCGCCGTACCTTTGCAGTGTCAAAACAAAACATTAACAACATTAAAACATAACAACTATGGCAACAAAGAAGAACTATCGTTTTGAGACTCTGCAACTACATGTAGGCCAAGAGCAGCCTGACCCCGCTTCCGACGCACGCGCCGTGCCTATCTATCAGACCACGTCCTACGTGTTCCGCAATTCGCAGCACGCCGCCGACCGTTTCGGCCTGCGTGATGCTGGCAACATCTATGGTCGTCTGACTAACTCCACACAAGGCGTGTTCGAGGACCGCGTGGCAGCCCTGGAGGGCGGCGTGGCAGGTCTGGCTGTGGCCAGCGGTGCCGCAGCTGTGACCTATTCACTGCAGAACATCGTGAGGGCCGGCGAGCACATCGTGGCTGCCGACAACCTGTACGGAGGCTCCTACAATCTGATTACACACACGCTGGCCACGCAGGGCATCAGCAATACAATCGTCAATGTGAACAACCTCGCTGCACTGGAGGCCGCTATACAGCCCAACACACGCGCCGTCTACGCCGAGACCTTCGGCAACCCCAACAGCGATGTGCTCGACATCGAGGGTGTGGCTGCCGTTGCCCACCGTCATGGCCTGCCGCTCATTGTGGACAACACCTTCGGCACGCCCTACTCCATCCGTCCGCTGGAGCACGGAGCCGACATCGTGGTGCACTCTGCCACAAAGTTCATCGGAGGTCACGGTTCGAGCCTCGGCGGTGTGATTGTTGACGGAGGCAAGTTCGACTGGAAGGCCTATGCCGACAAGTTCCCGTCACTGGCCAAGCCAGACCCATCCTACCACGGTGCTGTGTTTGCCGACGTTGCCGGCGCTGCTGCATTCGTGACCCGCATACGTGCCGTCATACTGCGCGACACCGGTGCTGCCATCAGCCCATTCAACGCATGGATTCTGCTGCAGGGTCTGGAAACACTGAGCCTGCGCGTGGAGCGCCATGTGGCCAACACACTGAAGGTCATCGACTTCCTGGCCAATCACCCCAAGGTGGCCAAGGTGCACCACCCTGCCCTGCCCGACCACCCCGACCACGCCCTCTATCAGAAGTACTTCCCGCAGGGTGCCGGCTCGATATTCACCTTCGAGATCAAGGGCGGACAGGACGAGGCGTGGCGCTTCATCGACTCGCTGGAGATATTCTCGCTGCTGGCCAATGTGGCCGATGTGAAGAGCCTGGTGATACACCCCTACACCACCACCCACTCACAGCTGTCGCCTGAGGAGCTCGCTGAGCAGCACATCACACCTGCTACCGTGCGTCTGAGCATCGGTACCGAGCACGTGGACGACATCATTGAGGACCTCAGCCAGGCACTCGACAAGATTTAAGTGATGGTTAAGTGATGGTTAAATAATAACTTGGGACGATTTGCCTCATATTTTTGAGCTTATTTGTCTTCACGAAGAAGGAGCGTAGCGGGCTACGTGACTGATGAGTGGAGGCAAAGAAGCCAAAAAGATGAGTGCTAATCATTGCACATAAAATCGTCCCAAGTTATTTTTTAGCCATCACTAAACTGTTTTGCAGCGTCATTCAGATTAATTGTATACCTTTGCGGCAAATACAATTACCTATCTGACTGACTATGATAAAAAGAACTCTAATGGCCACCATGTTTGTCATGGTGGCCATGTGTGGCTTCATCAGCGCACAGAACAACCTGAAGACCAATGTTGTAACCGATGAAGGTGCATGGTGCTGGTTTGCCGACCCGCGCGCCATGCACTACGAGAACACAGCAGGCACCATCAACGCCACATACATCGGCTACATCGACGTGCACGGCAACATCAAGGCCACGCAGTACGACTGGCTCACAGGCCACAAGACCGACGTGCTGGTGCGCTCATACTTCCAGCCCGACGACCACAACAACCCGACATTCCTCGTGCTGCCCGACGAGCGCGTGCTGATCATCTATAGCCGCCACACCGACGAGGCTGCCTTCTACTACCGCATCAGCACCAAGCCCGGCGACATCACACAGCTGGGCGAGGAGAAGCGCCTGGCCACGGCCAACAACACTACCTACCCGTCGCCGTTCATTCTTAGCGACGACCCCGACCACTGGTATCTGTGCTGGCGCGGCATCAACTGGCACCCGACGATAGCGCGTCTGACTATGCCCGATGCCAGCGACAACGTGCGTTTCGACTTCGGACCTAAGCAGATTGTGCAAAGCACTGGCGCACGCCCCTACTGCAAGTACGTGAGCAACGGCAAGGACAAGATATACCTAGCCTACACCACCGGTCACCCCGACAATGAGATGCCCGACTGGCTATACATGAACTACATTGACATCAACCAGGGCAACGGTCCCACGCTGCACGACATCACAGGCACACAGCTGAAGAAGATTGCCGACGGTGTGTTCAACGTGTCGAAGACCGACAGCTATGCCAGCAGCTACCCCAAGACCATCGTCGACAAGACCACCAACATCCGCAACTGGGTGTGGCAGATAGTGCTGGACAAGGACGAACACCCCGTGATAGCCTATCCGCACATCGACAACGCAAAGACCACACACGCGTATTGGTACGCACGCTGGAACGGCACGGCATGGAACAACACATGGGTGCAGTATGCCGGCCACGCCTTTCACCAGAACTGGAACTCCACCGAGCTGTGCTACAGCGGCGGCATGGCGCTTGACCCCGAGAACATCAACGAGCTGTATCTGTCCATACCTACCACCAACGGCACATACAACAAGGACGGCGTATATGAGATATGGAAGTACACCATCGACGATGCCGGCAAGGTGGCTGGTTCAGAACAAATCACAAAGAACAGCGCGAAGAACAACGCCCGCCCGTACATCATTCCAGGCTCGAAGAACAGCCCCATGCGGCTGGCGTGGATGAACGGCGACTACTACTATTGGATGGTGAAGCAGGGCTACCCCAAGGGCTACCCGACTGCGATACACTGCAACTATGAGTGGAGCGAGCAGCTCACGCCCGAAAGCGAGGGCGACCGCACCGACTGCATCTGCCTCAGTGCAGGGAAGACCGTCAACCTGGCCTTCGCCATGAACGCCTCGCGCTACGCCGGCACCAAGCTCTTCGCCCTCGGCAACATGACCTACGCCCTCGATGCCGACAACTATCCCACCATCACCATCGGCAGCCAGAGCTATCGCAGCCAGAACCGCCTGCTCACCAGCGACGACTGGGCAACGATGAGCACCGGCACCAGCGGCGACAACCATCCCACTAAGCTGACAACATGGGTGCTCACCATGACCTACGATGGCCAGACACTCACCACATACCGCAACGGTTTCATCGACCAGGTAATCGCCACCACAGAGCTACAGGGCGGCACGGCCGACACCGTCGACAATGGCGACTTCCCACACACCCTGCTGCAGCAAAGCGACTACTACGCAGTAGCATCCACCGTGACGGTGCAGAAGATGGTGGCCGACATGCAGCAGCAGATACAGGCAGAGATGGCACGCACGGCGCTCTACAGCATCAGCCTGCCCGAGCAGACACGTTCCGACGTGGTGCTGCCGGCATCTGTCTACGAGCAGGACATCGCCTGGGCGTCATCAAACGAGCAGGTGCTCACGGCCAAGGGTGTGGTGACGCATCCTGCAGAGGCTACGGCTGTACGCCTCACCGCTACATGCGGCACATCGACACGCGACTTCGACATCACAGTACTGCCACGCGACCTCGATGCATCCATGCGCTACCAGCTGTCGGCTCCGCTTGATCTTACGGCCAACACCGCCGCCGGCTTCACCACCAACAAGTACGGCCTGGCACCCGAGGGCCTGCTCGACGGCCTGCGCTCGTTCACCGTGCTGCTCACCGTCACCGCCCAGAGCCTGGAGAAAGCGCCGCGTTTCTACGACTTCGGCAGCGGCAGCGGCAACAGCCTTTTTCTGCGTGCCAACCCGCTGTCGGCCGGCGTGAAGTACAACGGAGGCACCACCACGATGGTAAACTCCGCCACCCAGCTGCAGACAGGACATGAGTACAAGCTGGCTGTGGCCTACGACGCGGCCACTCAGACCACACGAATCTATATCGATGGCGAGGAAGCCGCTGCAGGCACTGCCAATCAGGTAGAGGCCTACCAGCTGTACCTGCTGGCATCCGACTCGCGCAACTACATAGGCCGCACACAGTGGTGGGACAGCAGCTACAAGGCCGACAACGTTGACTTCCGCGGTACCATAGCCGACTTCCGCCTGTACAACATAGCCCTCACGCGCCGCGAGATATGCACCGCTCAAAGCCTCCCTTTTGAGCAGAAGGAGCTGCCCACGGCGCTCCAGAACGGTGACTTCGAAGGCGCATATACAAAGATGTCGGGCAGTGGTGTGAGCAGCGACCGCGCCATCTATGTGCCCGAAGGATGGAGTGTGGACTACTCCAACCGCAATGAGAACGACCTGACGGCACTGAAGACGGGCGACCTCTACTTCAGCAACTTCTTTGCATCACTGGCCAAGCCCAGCACCGCAAGCCAGCAGACCTACTGGGTGCGCCAGAACTGGGGCGCAAGCACCATAACCCTATCGCAGGAGCTGCGCCTCCCAGCCGGTACTTACAGGTTGGAGATGGATCTGTGGAAGAGCGGACTTGGCGGCGATGCAGAAGTCAGCGTGCAGCCCGAAGGCGGTGCTGTGATTACAGCACCCATGCTGGACAACAAAGCCGAATGGCAGCGCCAGAGCGTTGAGTTCGCATCCGACGGCGAGGCATCCACAACGATACGCCTGTCGGCCGTGCACACCAGCAGCGGCTCGGAGAAGATTATCGGCTTCGACAACGTGCAGCTCATAATGCAGCACGCTGTCGGCATCGACGGCATCGAGGATGCTGCAGGCAGCACAGAGGCTGATGTGTACTACGACCTGACCGGCCGTCAGACAGCAGCTCCCGTGCGTTCAGCCGGAAAGAAGGGTGTGTACATACACCGCGGCCAGATGGTGGTGATATAGCCTATCGCCCGCCGCGGCCTCCACGTCCACCGGCACCGCCGGCACCGCCGAATCCTCCATTACCGCCATTGCCGCGCTCCCTGCGGCCACCGCCGGGCTCCTCGTCGAAGTCCGAATCCATCTGTCGTTCACCGCGGCGCGAGCCGGAACCGAAGAAGTTCATGCGGTAGGTGAACGACAGCATCACAAAGGATGTGATACGGTCAGAGTTGGAATCCGTACGCGAGGTTGCGGTGACCGTACGGTTCACCATATCGCGCTGCGAGAGTATGTCCTGCCAGCGCAGCGCCAGCGTGCCACGACCGTTCAGCATCGTCTGCGACACCTGCGCATTCCATATCCACTGATTGGTGTTCATCGCCGCATCGCTGTAGCCACGGCGTGAGCTCTGGTTGATGTCGGTGCTGATGTTCATCAGCCACGGCAGGTTGACGACTGTGGACAGACCGTACCCGTAGAGGTACGTGTCGAGGTCGGACGCCGCTGTGGCGGATGCACGCGAGCGGTTGTAGCGGCCGTTGCCATGCAGGTTGACCTCCAGCCAGTCGTTACGGTAAGTGAGTCGCAACTGCTCGTTCACGCCGCTGTTGTTCACGCTGTTGCGCACGGTCTCGCCGTTGGTGTACACGTAGCTCACAGCATGGGTGTGGTTTACGCTGGTGTTGGTGTTCACACGGAAGCGTGTCTCACCGATGGCAGTATTGAAGTTGAAGTTGCCGTTGGCGTTCCAGTTGCCGTTGATGTTTTCAGGCTTGGTGACACGTCCGCCCGTCGTATTGTCGTAGGCAGTACGCGATGTGACGGAATTCTGGGTGGCACGCACATTGACATTGGCATTGAACGAACGCTGCAAGTCGGGTATCGTCTTGCGCCATTCGGCACGCAGGCTGTGGGTGAACGAGGGCTTCAGCTCGGGATTACCAAGCCGTATGTTCAGCGGGTTGGCATTGGACAGCGTGTCGGGTATCAGGTCGGTGATGCTCGGCTGCGAGCTCTGGCCACCGTAGTTCACGCTGATACTCTCCTGCTTCGTCCGGCGCCAGCGCATGTTGAGCGTCGGCGACCAGTTCAGCACAGAGCGTTCCACATCGTGATGCCGCCAGCCTTTGGTGTAGTCAACCTCGTTGTGCTGCGGCTGCAGGTTGATGCCCACATTCACACGCCACTTGGCATCTATATAGCGCAGCTGCAGGCGGATATCCTGATTGACAGAGGTGTTGGTCACATAGTTGCACTGTGCCGTATCGGGCACGGGCACAGCACCGGGCATTCCTACATAGGGGTCGAAGATGCTGCTCACGGTGCGGTCTCTGTCCTGAAAGCGGTAGGATGCCTGATAGGATGCCTGCAGGAACAGGCCTGTGGCCAGCGGTTCGGTGTAGCTGAGACGTGCCGATGCGTTGCGCGACACGGTGCGGGCATCGTCGAACTGCTCCTTGTGGTACACAGAGTCCTCGCCTGTGTAGGCCATTATCTGATAGTAGTCAATCTGCGAGTACGAACTGCTCTCGCCGTCGTTGTGGCCCAGCCCTCCGTTAAGATTCAGCGTCACATTGCGTCCGGGCTTGGCCAGCCGGCGGTTCAGCTGTGCGCTGAGGCTGGCGTTCCATTGGTCGGTAGCGTTGGCATCGCTGCCCAGGTTGTGGTTCACTCCTATCTGCCGGCTCAGCATGTTGAGCTGCTGTAGCGGGTTGGTCACGCCGGCAATGGCATAAGGATCATCGTTCCACGTAGCGCTCTCACTGCTGCTACGGCTGCGGTTGCCACCCAATGTCAGCTCCGGGCGCAGCAGCACATTGGTCATGCTGTCAGGTTTCCACTCCACACGCCAGCGTGTGACGAAGTCGTTGCTGTGGTTGCTGTTGTGGTTCCAGCGGTTGGAGTAGGCGGCCACGGGGTTCTCAAAGTTCTGCGAGTTGCTCCACGATGTGCTGTTCTGCTGGGCGAAGCGACCTGTCACACCGCCGTTCAGTTCCAGCTTGTCCCATTCCAGGTTCAGGCTTCCGGCGACGTCCTGATTCTCGCGCGTGCCGCTGCCCTGAGTGTTGTTGGCATTGCCAACAAGCGACGCTTTCTGCTTGTCGGAGAAGCGGTTCAGGTTGAGACGCTCCTGGTAGCGGTCCTCAGTACCATATCCGGCGCTGACGTTGCCGAACCATCCACGGCGTTTGTCTTTCTTGACCTCCAGGTCCAGCACCGTCTGCTCCTCGCCGTCGTCGATACCTGTGATGCGGGCCAGGTCGCTCTGCTTATCGTATGCACGCACGCGATCTATAATCTCTGCCGGCAGGTTGTTCAGCACCATCTGCTGGTCGCGACCGAAGAACTCCTTGCCGTCCACCAGTATCTGCTTCACCTCCTTGCCGTTGTGCGTTATCTTGCCATCTTCGTCCACCACTATGCCTGGCAACTTCTTGATGAGCTCTATCACCATGGCTCCAGGCGGTAGCGTGAAGGCTGCTGCGTTGTATATCACGGTATCCTCGGCCACCGTCATCTCGGGTATCTGTCCCTCAACCACTGCTTCCTGCATCAGCGTAGCGTCCTCCTTCAGCAGGATGTCGGCCACCTTACGGTTGCCGCCCTTGCCCTTGAGTGCCAGCTGGAAGGTCTGCGCCTTGAAGCCCATGAAGCTGACCTTCAGCTGGTAGTCGCCTGCAGGAACCGCCGTGAGCAGGAACTGCCCATTGGCGGCAGTCGCCTTGCCGGCTACCATACGGCCCGTGCTGTCTGTCAGCACGACGCTTGCTCCTGGGAGCGTCTTTAGTGTAGCACTCTCGTATACCGTGCCGCGCACGTTGAACCACTGCGCCAGAACCGCCTCTGGCAGCAGCAGTGAAGCGGCTATTACAGCCATTGTTATTATGATACGTACTCTCATCTTATGGAGGGACTGCTGAATGTCACGCTTCTATGACCCGTGCCAGCAGAAAAGGTTTAAGCGTAATTGGCTTATTATAAGCAGAAACCACAGTATATGACACAATGGCAGACCCCTACATGGCACACTTTGCACCCCTCATGCCACCTTGTCATAGTCCAAATCGCACAAATTTGCATTATCCCTTTATTCTTTGACACGTATCAACAAAATGGCCATTTTATATGCTTTACAACATATATTTAGCGCGTTTTAGCCCAAATGGCCGTACCTTTGCAGCGTCATAAGAAAGAAAAGCAGACCTGGCGAGGCCTGCGTGAGAGAGAAAAGAGAACAAAAACAATTTCAGGTAACAATCAAAAGGTAAGAAGATTATGACACTTTCATTTACAATTGCTGCAACCATCGTTGCACTGGCCGTTATCGTTAGCAACGCATCTCTGATGACAAACGAGAGCTTCAGCTAATCTGGCCCACTTAAAGAGAACTAAACATTTTACACATCATTTATTAAGGCCCGCGAGGATGCGAATCCTTGCGGGCTGCTTTTTTACCCACAACCATACCTCTGCGAAGACTCACTCCGTAGCCACTCTACCGCCACTCCACTGGCGTCTGTACCTATCGCACCCGCATCCTCAGCTCCACAGAGTTGATGATGTTCTGCCAGAGCACATAGCAGCCGGCACCGATGGACGACACCGGGGTGAGGAACGTGTAGGCGATCCATATCGCGAGCCCCGTGTTCTTTTGGAACATGGCCTGACCTGTGCAGATATGGTCGCCCGTGTGGCGGCCTATCCAGCGGCCTATGCCGAACTGCAGCACAGCCACTACGAGCGAGCCGCCCGCTATCACACACAGCAGAAGCAGGCCGGCACTGCTGTGCACTATGTTTTTCACGGTGATGCCAGAGGTTATGGACAGCGCCACACACCAGCAGTAGAAGCCTATATCGGGCGTGCGCACCAGCCATCGGTACAGCGGCCCCACCCAGTGGCGCACCAACGCACCCAGCAGCAGCGGCAGCAGCAGCACCGTGGCCAGCCGCCGCATGATGGACAGGAACAACGTCAGGAAGCCAGCATCGCCGCCTTTGCCCTGCTCCAGCAGCGGGAACACAACTGGTATCAGCAGCGCCATCAGGACTGACGACAGGAGCGTGAACGTAGTCATACGCGTCAGGTCGCCACCCAGCTTGCTCGTCACCACAGGCGCAGCCGAAGCACAGGGCGCTATCACGCACACCAGCACTGCCTCCATCACCATACGCACCTCGCGACTGCCGTCACCCAGCAGCAATATCCCGCATAGCAGCATAGCAGCCAGCACCAGCTGCGCAGCCAGCACCAGGCCATGCCAGCGCACCAAGTGCATCTTGTGGAAGTCCACCTTGGAGAATGTCACAAACAGCGTGATGAATAGCACCACAGGCAGCAACGACTCGCACAGCGGTCCTGCCACAGCCGCCACGCCCTCCAGCTGCGGCACGTTGGCAAACAGCAAGTACGCCGCCGTACCCACCACTATTGCCACAGGCAATGTCCATTGCTTCAGAAAACGCAGTATCATACTCTCCAAGCTCTATCCGTTACGTTTTGCGGCTGCAAAGGTACATTGTTTTCCCTTTAACTGACCTCGCAGATGCAATTTATTGGCGATTAATTTGCCCCCCACATTTATACCTACCTTTGCCACAGCACAACCTAAATACTACATACATGAGTACGTTTGCACGCATTGCATTCATGGTTCTGATGGCCATGATGCCACTGTCCCTAAAGGCACAATCGACCAGTACAGCTCAACGCTACATCAACGAGGGGCGCTACCGCGAAGCTGCCCAAATACTGCGTCCGCTGGCTGAAGGCGGCGATGCCGAGGCCACCGTGCCCGACGGTTCTCCGTCGGGAGAAGAGACCGACGAGGAGCGCGAAGCCCGCGAACAGCAGGAGCGTGAAGCCGCTGAACAGGCCATGGACATAATGCTGGACTACTATCTCGGCACGAACCAGCACACTCTCGCATTCCGCAAGGCTTACTCCTTCGCCAACCGAAACGAGGACCTGAAGCGAAGGCATGTGGGCTACGTAATGGCTGAATGCCTGCTCACAGGCAAAGGCACTGTGCAAGACACTGACGAAGCCTGGCGGATCATAAACTTCAATGAGGAGCGCAGGCTCTTCAAGCAGAGACACCCCGCTGAGTACAACGCTTTCAAACAGAAGCATCCATCGTTCTTCGAGACCCGAACAGTGGACAATCCCAGTGTGGGCAGCGGATCACGCAATGTGGACGTGGTCAGCGTGACCAGGGAAGAGAACAGGACATTGGTGCGACTTCGTTACAACAACCGCTCGAGAAGTGTACACATGTACATCTTCTGCGACGACAAGAGCAAGGTCTACTTGGAGTGCAACGGACTCATCTGCAAGATGATCAGCAGCGGCCTGCCCAGGTATGGCGAGCTGAGCATACGACCAGGGCAGTCGCACGAGTCGGTGGACGTGTTTGAGCCGCTGCCCTACGCATGCCCTACATTCAGCTACCACAACAAACACGACGGAGGCTGGTGGTTCAACGACATCAACATCGCAACACCACCCCCTCCATCAGCTCCATCAGTAAGATGAAACAATGCGTCGCAAAATGCATCTAATAACGGGAATGACGATTTATGCCCCGATGGAAGCCAGCCAGGAAAGGCAACAAACGTGTACACTGCCGCTTCCTGCTCCCCATCAACTTTAGCTTCAGGACCGGAGATTAAGCCCTGCTACCGCCCGTCCTTCTCCCCCTTAATCCTTAATTTCATTTCTCTTTATGACAAACAAGAACCTCTACCACCTAAGCCCTCTGTTCCTCCTTGGCCTCTTCACCTCCTGCTCTCTCTCAACCGACAATGACATTCCCAGCCAGCAATACATCGCTGTGCAGGCTGAATCGGGCGACGACTGGAGCATCATCGATTCCGAAGGCAACGTCATCGTTGAAGAAGAGTATGATGCCGACGATCAGGTGTCTCCAATCTATGACAAAACATACTGGGTAAAAAGTGACAACACCTACCAGCTCTACAGCATAGACAACCCCAAGAAGCCACTCAACGACGAAGAGTATACCGCCGCCACAATCATGTTCCAAGGTCGCTGCCTCGCCACCAAAGCTGGACATCCCATACAGATTCTCAACGATGAAGGTGAGGTCGTAGCCACACTGCCAAGGGACATCGTATCAGCCATAAGAGGCAGCCGGACAACTTTCCTCTTTGAGAAAGCGGACGGCACATATGGTTGGACTGACCTCAACGGAAACATCATCCAACAAGGGTACAAACAGTTACACACTGGCGAAGGCACCATCGTGGCTGTCGGAAAGAAAACAGACGAAGGCAAATGGCTAATATACAACAACAAAGGCAACCAGACAGGTAGCTTCAAAGGCACATACAGCGTTCTAGGCATAAGTTATGGTTACATCTCTGTCAAAGCTGAGAACGACAAGG